>CAJTYK010000088.1 GCA_910584285.1 uncultured Oscillospiraceae bacterium | reverse complement strand
GGGGCCGCGTCCCGCTCCGGGTGGTTCAGCTTGATGACGGGCACCACGCCGATGCTGGAAATCGTCTCGTTGATGTTCATGGTGATCGTTCCTCCTTTTTATTTTACGATCTCGTCAAAGCGGAAGTAACGCAGGGTGTTGTAGTAGCTGATGTTCTCCACCATCTGCCCCAGATGCTTCATGTCGGCGGGGTATTCCCCGTCCTCCACCAGCTGGCCGAACAGGTTGCAGAGGATGCGCCGGAAGTACTCGTGCCGGGTGTAGCTCAGGAAGGAGCGAGAGTCGGTGAGCATCCCGTTGAAGCTACCCATGGCCCCCAGGGACATGAGGCTGGTCATCTGGGCCTCCATCCCCGGCTTGTGGTCGTTGAACCACCAGGCGGAGCCCTGCTGGATCTTGCCGGGGATGGGGCTGTCCGTCTGGAAAGCCCCCATGACGGTGCCAATCACACCGTTGTCGGCGGGGTTCAGGGAGTACAGGATGGTCTTACCCAGGGCCCCGGCCTGCTCCAGCGCGTCCAGCAGCCGGGCCAGCCCCCGGGCGTTGGATGCGTCGTTCATGGCGTCGAAGCCGGTGTCCGGCCCCAGCTTGGCGAACATGGTGGAGGAGTTGTCCCGGATGCAGCCGAAGTGAAGCTGCATCACCCAGTCCCGCTTGGCGTATTCCTGCCCCACCGCCAGCAGCAGGGCCGTGTGGTAGGCCAGCTGCTCCTCCCAGGTGATGCCCTTGCCCGCCTTGGCCCGGGCCAGGATGTCGTCCAGCGTTCCCTCGTCCGCCTCCACGCAGAAGCAGTAGTCCAGGGCGTGGTCGGACACCCGGCAGCGGTGGTCGTCAAAGTACGCGATCCGATCCCGCAGGGCCCGGCGCATATCCTCCATCTTCTCGATGGGGTAACCCACCACGCCCTCCAGCCGCTTCACGTACTGGGGGAAGTCCGGCTTATCCGCCCGCATGGCCTTGTCCGGCCGGAAGGCGGGTAGCACTGCCGCCGGGGCGGTGGGATCCGCCGCCAGCAGCTCGTGGGCTTTTAAGTCGTCGGCGGGGTCGTCGGTGGTGCAGATCAGCTTTACGTTGGAGCGGCGGATGATCTCCCGCACGGACAGCTCCTTGAGCTGTTCGTTGCACTTGCCGTAAATCTCCATGGCGTTGTCCCCATTAAGGGGCGCGGTGATCCCGAAGTACCGCTGGAGCTCCAGGTGGGTCCAGTGGTACAGCGGGTTGCCGATGAGATTGGGGATGGTCTCCGCCCACTTCTGGAACTTCTCCGCCGGGGAGGCGTCCCCGGTGATGTACCGCTCCGGCACGCCGCAGGAGCGCATGGCCCGCCACTTGTAGTGGTCGCCGCCCAGCCACACCTCGGTGATGGTGTCGTAGTGCTTGTCCTCGTAGATCTCCATGGGATTGATGTGACAGTGGTAGTCGATGATGGGCATATGCTCCGCGTGGTTGTGGTAAAGGGTTTTTGCGGTTCCTGACTTCAAAAGAAAGTCCTGATCCATAAAAGCAGTCATTGGGTTCACTCCTCTGAATGATATGTTGGATTGCCTTCCGGCATGGATCCGGCTTGGGATTCCGCCTCCCGGCGGAGGATGCGCCGCACCACTGGCACCGCCACCGCCGCCGCGGACAGGCCCGCGCAGACGTTGCTGATCATCATGGTCAGCCCCACCGCCTCCGGGCCCAGATTGGTAAAGGCTTGCAGGGCCCACAGCACCGGCACCCGGAACAGGAATACCCGGGCCACGTTCAGCGCCAGGGTGAGCTTGGTGTACCCGTATCCCAGCAGCAGGGCCAGGGTGGCGGAGTTCACCCCCAGGGTGAGGTAGCCCAGCATCTCCCAACGGTGGATGGACACGATCATCTCCTGGAACACCGGGTCAAACTGCTCCTTGGACTGGGCAAACGCCTGGGCCAGCCAGGGCAGGCCCCAGTTCATCAGCAGCAGGCCCAGTGCGCCGATGGCCACGTCCACCGCCAGCAGGCAGCCGTAGAGCTGGAGGGTGCGGCGGTATTTCCCCGCCCCCCGGTTCTGGCTGATCAGGGCGGAGGCCCCGTCCAGCATACCAGCGTGCCAGCCGGTGGTCAGCCCGCCGATGTTGTTGGACACCCCCAGCGCCCCCACGGTCAGCTCCCCGTACCCACCGGACATGGAGTTTACCAGCACCTTGCCGGCGGAAAAGAGCAGCTTCTCCGCCGCCACCGGGTAGGACAGGTTCAGGATGGGCAGCACCGTGGCTCCCCTCATGTGGATGTTTCCGGCGGCGAAGCGGAAAGCCCCCTCGTCCCGGGCCATGCTGAACAGGGCGTAGCCCAGCAGGGCCAGCTGGCTGATGAGGGTGGCGGCGGCGATGGTTACCACGTCCCCGTCCAGCCCGTAGACAAACAGGGCGGACAGCCCCAGCTTGAGGACGATGACGGCGGCGTTGATGAGCAGGATCTTTTTTGCGCGGCCCCGGCTGCGCTCGATGGCGATGTACACCGTGTTGAAGAAGTTCACCACCAGGCACAGGATCTCCACCCGGAAGTACCCTGACCCGGCGGCGATCAGCTCCTCCGGCGTGTTCAGCAGCCGAAGGAAGGGCACGGCGAAGGGGATCAACAGGACGGCCACCAGGAGGCTCACCACCGTGGCCAGGGCGTAGAGGGTGGCTGTGCGCCGGCTCACCAGCTCGTAGTCCCCCTGCCCGTAGGCCTCTGAGATCTTGATGCTGCCGCCCACGGCCAGACCGGAGCCCAGGGCGGTGATCATCAGGGTGATCTGGCTCAGGCAGGACACCGCCGACACCGCGCTGGAGCTGATATGGGCGGCCATCAGCGCGTCCAGGATCTTAAAAATGGATTGCAGCGCCTGATAGAGGGCCAGCGGCCCGCACACCGTCAGCAGGGTGCGCAGCACCGGGGCGGTGAGGGCGTATTGGCGGAACTCCTCGTCCCGTCGGGAGGCCTGGGCCATGGTCTTACAGGCAGGCGGCGTAGGCGGCCTTGGCCCCCTGCTCCCGGATCAGGCTCAGGCCGGAGACTACCGCGGCCTCAAAGCCGGGGATTTGGGTGAGCTCCTGGCCCCACATCCGCTCATTGGTCATGACGGCGTGCACCAGATCCGCGGCGCCGTCGTTCCGGTGCTCGTAGTAGAACTCCAGCACCCAGCGGTCGTCGTTGCACACGTACTCGTCCCCCTTGGGCCGGCGGCACACCAGGCCCTTGTCGTTCAGGGTCTGGATATCGTTGGAGAAGAAGGCGATGTAGGCGGCAAAGCTCATAGCCAGACAGGGGGGCAGCTTGCCCGTCTTTTCCACATAGTCCAGCAGGGAGGGCAGGTTCCGGGCCCGCCACTTGGAGGTGGAGTTCAGCGAGATGCTCATGAGCTCGTGGTTCACAAAGGGGTTGTTGAACCGATCCTGGACGGCGGCGGCGAAGCCCTCCAGATCCTCCTTGTCCAGGGGCAGGGTGGGGATGACCTCCTCGTAGAGCATCTTGTTCATAAAGCCCCGCACCGTGTCGTCCTGCATACAGTCCCGGACAATGTCGAAGCCCGCCAGGTACGCCCCCAGCACAAAGCCGGTGTGGGCGCCGTTAAGGATGCGCACCTTGCGCTTTTTATAAGGGGTCACGTCGGGCACCACCGGGCAGTTCACCCCGGCGGCCTTGAAGGGCAGCTTTTCCTCCAGCCATTCGGGCCCCTCGATGTTCCACACGCCGAAGATCTCGCCCACGTCGATGAGCTCGTCGTGGTAGCCGTTCTCCTGTTCCATCTTCTCCACTTCGACGGGATCCTTCACCCGGCCGGGGACGATGCGATCCACCAGGGTGGAGCAGAAGGTGCACGCCCCGTTGACGTACTGCTTGAAGTCGTCCTCCAGCCCCCACTGGTCGATGTACTGGTTGACGCACTTCAAAAGCTCCTTGCCGTTGTTGTCGATGAGCTCGCAGGACAGGATCACCAGCCCGGACTTGCCCGCCTGCCACCGCCTGTACAACACCTGGGTGAGCTTGCCGGGGAAGGAGGAGGCGGGGGTATCGCCCAGCTGGCAGGCGGGGTCGTAGACGATGCCCGCCTCGGTGGTGTTGGACACCACATACTCCAGCTCGTCGGACACCGCCACCTCCAGCATGGCGTCGAAGTCCGCCTTTTCATAGGGGTTCAGGCACCGGGACACGGAGGAGATCACCCGCTTTTTGTCCACCCGCTCCCCATTCTCCCGGCCCCGGAGGTAGAGGGTGTACAGTCCCTCCTGGGCGTTGATCAGCTTGGCCAGCCCGGGGGCGATGGGCTGCACCAGCACGCACTTGCCGTTCCAGCCGGCCTTCTCGTTGGCTACGTCGAACCAGTAGTTGACAAAGGCCCGCAGGAAATTGCCCTCCCCAAACTGGAGCACCTTTTCCGGCGCACTTCCCAGGATGTAACCCTGATAGCCGGACTCCTTCAGCGTCTGATAGTTCAACAATTTCACAATAATCCCCGCCTTTTTTACATTTTTAAAGGGTGACGCCCTGCTTGAAGATCGCCATATCGTGGAACCCGGCCTCCTCTGCCTTGACGGGCTTTCCGGAGGCCACCTCCAGCACGAAGTCAAAGAGCCGTTCGCCCAGCTCTGCCACGGTGCCGCCCTCCACCAGGGTACCGCAGTTGAAGTCGATCCAGTTGGCCTTTTTCGCCGCCAGGGCGGAGTTGCTGGCGATCTTCACCGTGGGCACCGGGGAGGCGAAGGGGGTGCCCCGTCCGGTGGTGAACAGCACGATATGGGCCCCCGCCGCCGCCAGGGCGGTGGACGCCACCAGGTCGTTGCCCGGCGCGCTGAGCAGGCTCAGCCCCCTGCGCTGCACCGGCTCCCCGTAGGAGAGCACGCCGGACACCGGGGCGCTGCCCGACTTCTGGGTGCAGCCCAGGGATTTGTCCTCCAGGGTGGAGATGCCCCCCTTCTTGTTGCCGGGGGAGGGGTTTTCATAGATGGTCTGGCCGTGGCGGGTGAAGTAGTCCTTGAAGCCGTTCACCAGCTTCACCGTGTCGGCGAAGATCCGCTCGTTCTCGCAGCGGTTCATCAGCAGGGTCTCCGCGCCGAACATCTCGGGCACCTCGGTGAGGATGGTGG
>CAJTYK010000087.1 GCA_910584285.1 uncultured Oscillospiraceae bacterium | reverse complement strand
CGTCCTTGGTGCCGTCCCACTCCACCGTTTCCACGCGGGAGGACTTCACATAGCCCTCCGGGGGCGTCTGCTCCGTGATGCGGTAGGAGCCGTAGGGCAGCTCGTCCCCCTCAAAGGAGATGGTGCCGTCAAAGCCAGTGATGCCGGTAGTCATATAGGAACCGTCAATCTGCTCAAAGCGGAAAACAGCCCCCTGCAAACTGCCCTTGTTCTGCGCGTCCACCTTTTTGATCGTAAAGCCCTTTTCCGTTTCATCCGTCACCGTCACATAGGAAGTGCGGCCAGCGGTCAGGGTGACGTTCATGGGGGCCACGATCTGGTAGCCCTCCGGGGCGGCGGTTTCCGCCAGCGTGAACTTCTCATCGGCGGGGAGGTCACGCCATACGATCTGGCCGTTGCGGTCTGTGGTTCCGCTGACAGTGGTGCCCTTGTCGCCCGTCAGCGTGAACTCGGCGCCCTCCAGTGGGGAGCCGCCCGCACCCGCTTTAACAACCTGGAGGCTGGCGGTTTCGGGCAAATCCTCCATGCCGCTCCATTTGAAGTCCGCCTGCGCGTCACAGGTGGTATAGCCGGGGTCGGAGATGATATAGGACTGCTCCGAGGCGGCGGGGTTGTAGGCCAGAAACAGGTTGAATTGGGCCACGCCCCCGGTAGCCTTGATGGTGAAGGAGCCTTCGTCAGCGGCGTTATCAACAGGGATGCAGACCTTAAAGGCACCGTAATACTCGCTTCCATTGGCGTTGAGATTGGTGCTGCGCTCCTTGCTGGTGTCCACCTTATAACAGGTGGCCCCGTTCTCCTGCACGGTTTCCAGCGGCGAATTGTTCTCCGCCACAAAAATGGTGCCCTGGGGGGCGTCGGTGGAGTACACCTTGGTCTTGCGCCCGTCAATCCAGGTGGAAGTGGCCGAAGCCACATACATCACGCGGGTGTAATACTGCTTTCCGTTGATGGTTTCCTTTTTGATGCCGTCCTCACCGCTGGCGGCAGCGCCCTCCAAACCGTACTCGTTGACAACCTCCACGCCGCGCACATCCTGGTTTTCCTCTGCCCGGAGGTACATCCCGGTATAGAGGTACTTTGTCCAGCCGTTGGCAAGGCGCAGGATAGCCTTTACGCTGTCAAACACCCGGATTTTCTGTGCGTCCGAGGTGGGCGTTGCAAGCGTTTCACGCCCCGCCGTAAAGGACGTGCCGGGGACGGCAAGCTGTCCGCAGGTGGCCCAAATCGCCGCCTGGGTAGCGTACTTGTACTCGTCCTCAGTGAGATTGGCGATGCCCCGCACATCATCGGCGTGAAGTTCCTTGAACTGCTCCAACGTGCGGTTGGGATAACCGTTGGCAAAGGCCCCCATGGTTTTGGGATTTCGGTTGTACTCCTGCACGGTCAGGGCCTTGGAGGGAGATACCCCTTTCAGCCCGTGGTTGACGCAGTAGGCAGCGCCGGTCAGCCCGTCATTGCTGGTGTACTTCCAGTAGCCGCCCCCGATGGTGCCGCCGCTGCTTCTGCTCAGATAGTTGCCGTACCCGGCCTGCTGGATCGTGACGGTGCCGCTGTCACCGAGGGAAGCGGCATTGGCCGGGAGCGCCATCATGCCGAACAGCGTGGCTACCACCAGCAGCATGGACAGCAGACGGTTAAAATGCTTGTGTTTCATGAAATAGATTGCTCCTTTCTTCATCCGGGCATAAAGAAAAGGCAGACCGCTGAACGGTCTGCCTTGACTTTCGGATATGAGATTGATAAATTGTTGTCTGGGTCATTTTGTCGAACCAGGAACCAGCAGTTCTTTCAAGAAAGCCGTCTGCTCCGGCGCCCGGTCGGTGCGGCCCTCCGCCGTTTCCGTCAGGAGGATATAGGGCCGGTGGTAAAGGTCGTTGGCGGACACGTCCACATGGAGCCATTTGCCCTCCACATAGACCATATTCCAGCCGTGGTTGGCGGTGCTGACGGTGAAGCAGGGGATGCCAGCCGCCCCGCACAGGAACTTGAACGCTCTGGCGTAAGTACCGCAGGCGGCCTCCAATTCATCGCTGTGCCGGGAGAATATCTCCGTGACAGCGGCGGTCTTGCCCTTGTTATAGGTTAGCAGGGTGCAGAGGTAATCGTTCAGATAAGTCACTTTCTCCCGGTCAGAATCCAGCCGGTTCGCTTGTTCGATCACAGGCCGGATGAACTCATACGGGGCCTGGTAGTTCTCCGGCATGGCGGCGGACACGGCGAAGTAGTCCAGATACTCATAGTAGTTCGTGAAGTTCTCCGGGACGTGATGCCCATACCGCACAGCGCCCTCCATCCGGCCCAGCAGGTTTTTGACGGCGCTGTATTCATCGCCTTTGGCTACCATGGTATAGGCGGGGGCGGTTGTGCTGGTCCCGTCCACCAATGTCTGCCGGATGGCGTTGTAGAGCGCCCGGTCATAGGTGGCGGTAAACACGGCGGGATTGGCCTGTTGGGAGAAATCCTCCCTGCTCCAATGGTCGGTATGGATGGTGTAAGGCTGGCCGGAGGGAGAAGCCTCCACGGGAGCGGTGGTTACGGGGGCAGGAGTGACCGCTGGCGCGGTGGTCTGCGGCGCCTCGCCGGTATAGGGGGCGTCGCTGTCGATTTGAACAGCGCCGTCCCAATAGACATTGAAGCCCACCAGCTCACCCACGTCACGCAGCTTCACATAGTTGCTGCCGTCAATGGCAAACGCCGTCAGTTCCACCCGCTGGCCGTCCAGATAGATGATGTTCGTGCTGGGGATTGCCTTGTAGAAGATTTCCGCCGCGTGTGCCACGCCGCCGCTGAACAGGGCCGCGCCAAAGAGCATCCCGGCAAACAGGGTCAAAATGGTCTTTCCTACGTTTTTCATAATGTCCTCCTTTTGTCCTGTGTGGTTGGTATCTCATTTTGTCGTAAAATAACCCAATTATACTATATACCAAAAGTACACAGAAAGCAAGCTGGAGAACACTCGAATGGTGTAGAAAATGGGCGGCGTTTTTTGGTGGTCCTACACAGCTCCGATTATGGCTATCAGGTCCTTTCCACCGCTGTCACACACCAGCGGTAGGCGCTCTCGTTGCGGACACAGGTAAAGAGCGTAATACGGTTATCGCTGGTGGAGCCGGTGGCGCTGTTGTCCGTTTCGCTGATCTTCTGGACGCTGGTGACGGAATAGGTGCGGGTCCCCAGCATGGTGGTCAGCGTGATCTCGTCCCCGATGTTCAGCGTGTGGATTTTTCCGAAATAGCAGTTGGTTCCCCGGTTGTGGCCCGCCACACAGACATTTCCGGCCCAAATGCTGGTATCGGTGAAGTGGCCCGCGCCTTTGGCGAGGGTGGCGCTGTCCGTCCCCTGATAGATTTTCACATTCACGCCGATGGAGGGGATTTTCAGCGTTCCCAGGTGCCCCCCGGAGTAGTATAGGTCGCTGGTCACATCCGTGTAGCCGATGGCGCTGCCCTGCCCGATGGTGCTGGTGGTGAAGTTCTCGTTACCAGCGGGGGGATAAGCCCCCGTGCCGGTGGAGGTATCGGCGGCGGGATAACCGCCGGGGCCGGAATCGGTGTAGGTGTTATTGCCCACAGCGTTCACCAGCCCTCCAGACATAGCGCCGGGGGCAAGGTTGGGCGTCAGGTACTCCCCGGAGCCGCGGAGATAGCTGGTGGGCGTTCCGAAGCCCGGAGCGATCAGGGCGGCGGTCTTGCTCCTGTTCACGTTCTGGTCCTCCGTCTGATAGATCACCTCCTGGGAGGTGGGGTCCGCGAATAGGTAATCGTCCGCGCCGTCAAAGCCGTACTCCAAGGCGCTGGCCTGGGTGACGCAGAGCGTAAGCAGCAGGGACGAGATAAGCAGGGATTTCAGATGGGTCCTCAGTTTCATGCAGCCGATCTCCTTCCTTTGATTTTTTCAAAGCCCCAATAGGCGGCGGCAAGCAGGGCGGCGATACCGCCCACACATCCGGCGATAGAGAGGGCCGCTGTCCCGCTGGACGGGGCGGCGTCAGGGGCCGCATCGCCGCTGGGCTGGGAAGCGTCCTCCGGGGGATCACTCTCCGCGGGGCTGTCTGCCGGGGCGTCCTGCCCCCCGCCGCCCGGATTGCCGTCCCCCTGGGTGGGGGCCGTATTGACATAGGGCACGTCCGTACATCCGAAGATCGCGGTGTAGATCACAACCTCGCAGGAGGTTTTTGCCACTTCCCCGGTGTAGTCGGCGGTCACGGTGTAGCCGGTAACGCAGCGGCTGCTCACCGAGCCGGTGTAGCTGGCCGTGGCGGTGTAGCGTGTCACCACGTCCTCGCCCTCCGTGTCGGTGGTGCTGGACCATTTCACGTCCGCCAGATTGAGGGTCTTGCCGCCCTCCGTCACCGTTTTGGGCACAAGGGACAGGTCGGCGTCGGACAGGTTGGGATAGGTCCGGGAGGCGGAGAGGTTGCGGGTGGAGGTGCCGTAGCCCTTGACCTCCACCTGGACGCTGTTGTAGTCCAGCTTCAGCATCCCGGCGTAGCCGTCCTCCGTCTTGGCCTCGATCTCCGCGTCAAGCTGTTTCAGAATCTCACCCAAATCGCCGGTCTTGCTGTCCGTGGTGACGGCCTTGGTCAACGGCTGGGTGTCCACGCCCACCTCTGTTTTTCGGGTCATCTCCATCAGGTGGAAGGTCATGCCGTATTCCTCAAAGTCCTCCGTGGGGATGCCCGCCGGGTCGTCCGAGAGGGAAAGCTGGTAGACCTTGCGGATGCGGGGCTGGTCGAAGTCGCCAGCGGTGTAGGATTCCACCTCGATGGGGTAATAGCAGGCCGCCGAACGGTCAGCGGCAAAGGCGGGGGGCGACGCCATGCACAGCGTCAGGACAGCGGCGCACAACAGCATGGAAATTCGCCGTTTTGTCATTTCGTTCATCTCCTTGTCGGTAAAATTAAGACGGCCATACGGGGCCGTCTGGTTGTTGTTGGATTACCGCGCCCCGGCGTGGGGGGCGCTCTGCTCCGCCGCATTATGTTCATTCGCAATCCCCCTTTTCCGGGGCGTCCGGCAGGGCGAAGTATGCCTCAAACTCCCGCTGCTGGGCGGGGGTCAGGGAGGCGAAGTGCTCCCCCTCGAAGCTGCACAGCAGGAAGGTCCCGGCGATGAAGTCCCCGCTGTCCG
>CAJTYK010000086.1 GCA_910584285.1 uncultured Oscillospiraceae bacterium | reverse complement strand
TCTCCATGTCCATTCCCTCCTTCATACAATTGGTTTACTGGTGTAAGCCTACTATAGCATATTGGACTACGAATGTCAACCGTTTTGGTAAAAAAACCCGCCCTGATTCAGGGCGGGGCAGGGTCACAGCTTTTTGACATACCGCAGGTCCACGCAGACGGCGTCATGGGGGAAGGGGATCTCGGTGTGGGTGCCGTCCCAGGCGAAGCCGTGGGCGGCGTAAAACCGCCGGGCCTTCTCATTCTCCCGCAGGACGAAGACGAAGGCGTTCTGGAAGCCCTCCGCCTTCATCCGGCGGCAGGCCTCGTCAAACAGCAGCCCGCCGTAGCCCCGCCCCCGTTCTTGGGGGTGGGTGTAGAAGGAGGCAATCTCACCCCAATCGGCGTAGGCGGCGTTGTCAAAGGTGCAGATGTCGCCGGGGTTGTAGTTTACGGTCCGGGCCTTGCAGTAGTTCAGGCAGGACACCGGCTCGTCTCCCCGGTAGAGGAGCAGGCCGCGGACGCCGTTCCGGGTTTCGTAGTTGGTGCGGAACACCTCTACCCAGCGGTCGTCGGTGATCTCCCGGGCCATGTAGTCGGCGGGCACCGCGTCCACGTAGGTGTCCCGCCAGCCCAGGGCGTGGATGAGGGACATGGCCCGGAAATGCTCCTCGGTGCAGGCGTCCACAAAATGCAGTTCGTCCATAAAAACCTCCCAAATGAGCGGCCCCATTCCAAATTGGAATGGGGCCGCGATACGGCGGCAATTCCCCTTGCCCACCCTCGCTTCCAGTCAACGCTGTGGGAATACGGTGTGAATACGGGCCTTTGCCCTGTAACGGTACGGTTGTGCGCAATTTGGGCATCACGGTAACGTGGAGGGATCGAACCCCCTCGCGCCAGCCCCTTGGCGCCACCAATGATCCGGCTCATTCTCAACCGGTGAGATCGCGCTCGCCCCGAAAGCTACCTGCTTACCGCCTTATTCCTTTTTCTCGAGAGAAAAAGGAACCGAAAAAGAGCTTGAATTCGCTGACGGACAGGGTGCTAAACAGAAAGGTTTTCACCCGGTAACCGCCCATCAGCAGTCAAAGCAGTTCTGTACTCCAGTTGGCCGCCTGGATGGCGTTGTCCAGCAGGCGCAGCTCCTTGGACAGAGCGTCCACCTCCCGCTGGAGCTGGGGCACGTCCACGGCGCTGAACAGCTTGATCTCCCGGCCGCTGACCCGCTGGCCCACCTGGCTGGCCCGATAGGCCAGATCCCGATAGGCGCCCAGCTTCAGCTTCAGCGCGTCCCGCCGGGCCAGGTGTTCGGTGAGGGTTTTGCCCTCCACCTGGGTGCGGCAGTTGGTCAGGTTGATCCGGGCGATGATGTCCTCCAGCTCCGCCACGCAGCGATCCAGCTCCACCAGCAGGTTTTTCGGATCCTCGATGGGCTTCTCCTTCTCCTGTACGATGGCGTTGTTCCCCAGCCGCTGCTGGAGCTGCTGGATGCGGCGGTTCAGATCCGCCCGCTCCTGTAAGGCTTCCGCTAATTTCATAACTGCTCCTCCTTTACACGCCCGCCCCCGCGGGCTCTTTTTCCGGTTTCGCCTCCTGTCTGGCCAGGGCCTTGGCGTTGGCCAGCATCAGCTTGATCCGGTTTTCCTGGTTGATTTTCGTAGCGCCGGGGTCATAGTCGATGGCCACGATGTTGGAGTTGGGGTAGTCGTCCTTCAGCTTGCGGATCATGCCCTTGCCCACGATGTGGTTGGGCAGGCAGCCGAAGGGCTGAGTGCACACGATATTGGGCACCCCGGAATGGATCAGCTCCAGCATCTCGCCGGTGAGCAGCCACCCCTCCCCCATCTTGTTCCCGTCGCCTAAATAGCCCTGCACCAGCTGGTGCATCTCCTCAAAGGTGCCGGGGGCGCGGAAGCGGCTCTTTTTCAGGGCGGCGATCATGTCCTTCTGGCAGGCCTCGATGTAGCCCTTGAAGATCTGGCACACCTTCTTTTTGGCCCACAGCCCGCCATAGATGTCCACGTCCGTCTCCCGGTTGAAGATCTTGAAAATCATGAAGTCGGTGAGGCCGGGCACCACGGGCTCCGCCCCCTCGGACAGCAGGAAGTCCTCCAGGTTGTTGTTGCCCAGGGGGGAGAACTTCACATAGATCTCCCCCACCACCCCCACCTTCACCTTCTCGTCCTGGGAAACGGGGACGGCGGCGAAGTCGGCGATGATGGCATCGAAGTTGTCCCGCATCTGCTTGCGGCTCATACCGCGGCCCTGCTGGAAGCCGTCGATGAGCTTTCCCTGCCACTCGTCCACCAGCCGGTCGGTCTGGCCGTGGTTCAGCTCATAGGGCCGCACCTGGTTGGCCACGTTGACGATAAGATCGCCGTACATCATGGCGTAGATCATCTTGCGGATCATGCCCAGCGTCAGCGTCCAGCCCGGGTTTTTCTCCAGCCCGGACAGGTTCACCGAGATGACAGGCACAAAGGCCAGATCCGCCTTCTCCAGCGCCTTGCGCAGCAGGTGGATGTAGTTGGACGCCCGGCAGCCGCCGCCGGTCTGGGTGATGAACAGGGCGATCTTGTGGGGGTCATACCCGCCATGCTTGATGGCGTCGATGAGCTGGCCAATCACCAGCAGGGCGGGGTAGCAGGTGTCGTTGTGGACGTATTTCAGCCCCTCGTCCACAATGCCCCGGTGGTTGGTTGTGAGCATATCCACCTTGTAGCCCTCCAGCACCAGCAGCTGGCGGAACATTCCGAAGTGGACGGGCAGCATCTGGGGCATGAGGATGGTGTACTCCTCCTTCATCTCCTTGGTAAAGAGCAGCCGCCCATCCTTGTCATATTTCAGCTCGGCCATAGGGTAAAGCTCCTTTCATGGGGAAAATCAGTCGCGGGACAGCCAACACAGCGTTCCGCTTGACAGGGTCATGCCCAGAGAGCGCTGGAGCGCCAGGGACGGCCCGTTGTCCGTCAACACCTGCCCGAAGGGGACGTGGCACTGGGACAGCTCCAGGTCGATGAGATACCCCTCCAGCGCCGCGGCGAAGCCCCGGCGGCGGTAGGGCGGGAAGATCTCCAGCAGACCCATGGAGCCCTCCGTGTGGCAGCCCGCGAAGCCCACCATGGCACCCTCATAAAAACCGCCCAGCAGCTGCCCCCGCTCCAGCAGGGAGCGCAGGTAGTCCTCCCCCTCCAGCTTATAGTGTTCCGCTACCTGGGGCAGGTCGCCTACCTCCAGCCGCCGGATGGCAAGGCCGCAGTCCGGAATCTGGGGCGACTGGGTACGCAGATAGGCCGCCTGATAGCTCACCCCGTCCAGAAAGAAGTCCACGCCAAACCGCTCCTGAAGCAGCGGGATGCAGAACTCCTCGTGGGCGGCAACCAGCAGGCTGCCGTTGGCGGGCAGCAGGATGCACAGCCGGCGGGCGTCCTCCATGCCGGCGCAGCACATCAGATAGGTGTGGGCGCCGTCCGACTCCCCGGGGCTGGGGACATCCACCAGAGCGGCGGTGGGGGAGGCGTAGACGACGGTGCCAATGCCCCGCCGAACCGCCTCGGTCATGTCCAGATAGCGCACCGGATCCCGGTCAAACAGGGGCTGGCAGACGCTCAGATCAGTGTTCACGGCGTTTTCTCTCCTCCATGGCGGCCATCAGCGAGCGCACCCGGATCTTCACTGCCCCCAGATTGCTGATGTCGTCGATCTTCAGCTGGGTGTACAGCCTGCCGCCCCCCTCCAGGATGGAGCGCACCTCGTCCCCGGTGATGGCGTCGGTGCCGCAGCCGAAGCTCACCAGCTGCACCAGCTCCATATCGGGCTGGGTGCACACATACCGGGCAGCGTTATACATACGGGCCTGGAAGGTCCACTGGTTGAGCACCTTTCGGGGGGCGTAGTCCTCCAGCCAGGCCACCGCGTCCTCACTCACCACCACAAATCCGAAGGAGGTGATGAGGTCGTTGATACCGTGGTTGATCTCCGGATCGATGTGGTAGGGCCGGCCCGCCAGCACCAGGATGGGCAGCCCCTGGGCCCGGGCCCGCTCGATGTACTGCCGCCCTGTGTGGTGGATCTCCTCCTTGTACCGGTCATAGGCCTGGTACGCCGCCCGGATGGCGCTGGCGGCCTCCTTCCGGGGGACGCCGAAGGTGTCGGCAAACCACTGGGAGCCGATGCGCTCATAGTCCTTTGGCCGGTGCAGCCCCGCGTAGGGGTTGAGGAAGCGGGTCTTTTTCAGATCCGGCATATTGGCGGCCAGCAGCTCAGGGTAGTAGGCCACCACCGGGCAGTTGTAGTTGTTGTCCGAGGTCTTTTCGTCGAAATTGTAGGACATACAGGGGTAGAAAATGGCGTCCACTCCCGCCTCCACCAGGGCCTCCACGTGGCCGTGGAGCAGCTTGGCGGGGTAGCACACCGTGTCCGACGGGATGGTGCGCTGGCCCTTGATGTACAGCTTCCGGGAGGACTCCGGGGAAAGCACTACCTCAAAGTTCAGTCGGGTGAACAGAGCGTACCAGAAGGGGAGGTTTTCATACATATTCAACCCGAAGGGCAGGCCGATCCGCCCCCGGGAGCCATCCCCGATCCCCTTGCCCTCCATGGCCCGCAGCTTTTCATACTTCCAGCGGTACAGGTCGGGCAGCTCCGCCTTCTCCTTGCCCAAAGGCCGGGAGCAGCGGTTGCCGGAGATGAACCGCCGCCCGCCGTCGAAGGCGTTGACGGTGAGAGAACAGTGGTTGGTGCACAGGTTGCAGGTGACGGGCTTAGCGGAGTGGGTGAAGCCCTCCAGCGCGGCCGCGTCCAACAGGGTGGACTGCTCCAGCCCCAGATCTCGGGCGGCCAGCGCCGCCCCGAAGGCCCCCATGATGCCCGCGATGGTGGGGCGGGTCACGTCCCGGCCCAGCTCCTGTTCAAAGGCCCGGAGCACCGCGTCGTTGTGGAAGGTCCCCCCCTGAACGACAATGTGCTTGCCCAGATCGTCGGCGCTGGCGGCGCGGATTACCTTATATATGGCGTTCTTCACGATGGAGATGCTTAGCCCCGCGCTGATGTCCTCCACGCTGGCCCCGTCCTTCTGGGCCTGCTTCACGGAGGAGTTCATGAACACGGTGCAGCGGGAGCCCAGGTTCACCGGCTTCTGGGTGAACAGGCCCAGCTTGGCGAAGTCGG
>CAJTYK010000085.1 GCA_910584285.1 uncultured Oscillospiraceae bacterium | reverse complement strand
GGGTGAAGTGCTCCTCCTCGCTGTTGGTGAAGTCCCACATGGACAGGAAGGACACCGTCATGGACCACACCGCGTCTCCCTCCAGTCGGATGGCGGAGTCCTTCCAGTGGCCGAACCGGCGCTTCACGTTGATATACTCATCCGCCATGTTGATGCCGCCGGTGAAGGCCACCCGGCCGTCGATGATCATATACTTCCGGTGATCCCGGTTGTTCTGCCGCAGGGACACCACCGGCACGAACCGGTTGAACACCCGGCAGTGAATCCCCATGGCCTCCAGCTTCAGCGGATAGTCCCCGGGCAGGGTGGAGATGGAGCCGATGTCGTCATAGATCACCCGGACCTCCACACCGTCCTTCACCTTTTCCTTGACGATATCCAGCACCGAGTTCCACAGCTTGCCCTCCTCGATGATGAAATACTCAATGAAGATATAGCGCTGCGCCCCCCGCAGGGCCGCCAGAATATCGTCGTAGCAATCATCCCCCAGAGGGTAGTATTTGGTGCGGGTGTTGCCGTAGACGGGGCAGAAGGTGGTCTGCTCCAGATAGCGGGCCATGCACCCCGCGTCCTCCCCCATCAGCTCCCCCAGGGAGGTGGAGCGGCCGCACTCCTCCCCCAGGTTCCGGCGGATCTTCCGCTCCATGGAGCGCAGGCGGCGCTGGTTGAACGCGGACAAGTGGTTGCCGCCCAACAGCAGATAAGCCAGCGAGCCGAAGGGCATCAGTCCCAGCACGATGATGAGCCAGCCGATCTTATAGCCGGGGTTCGCCTTGCTGCCCACAATCCACAATGCGGCCAGCACCGACAGCACCAGGAACAGCCACTCCACCCGGTCAAAATACGCGCTGTCCCGAAGCACCACCAGCCCCGCCACATACAGGATGAGCTGGGCGATGATCAGCACGCCCACAATCCCCAGCCGGTGAAAGAGCACCTTTCCGATTTTTCCTAAGAGCTTTTGCATGATTTCTCCTTCGTCGACGCAAAGTCCACTCCATTCGGAACAGCCTGACGGCTATTCCTCATTCCGCTCCCTTGCGTCTCCTCTCCAAATCGGACCCGCTCCGCTGGGCTCCGATTTGGGGGCGGCTTCGCCGCCTTTTTGCTGATTCCTTCAATTTCACGACTTCAGAACGACGTTTTTCTCCCCCAGTGTCTCCCGCAGCTCCGCCAGCAGGGCCGCGTGGTGGAGACAATGGGTTTGGAGCTTCCGGCGGCTGTCCGCCAGATAGACGATGGCCGGGGCCTCCCCCGGGAACATGGACAGCAGGGTTTTCAGCCAGGTGAACCGCTCCCCACCGTCGGGGAGCTTGATCCACAGCACCTGATCCTCCCCGGCCTCGGCGGGACGGGTCCGCGCTCCGGACAGCGGGGTCACCCGATCCACCATGAGCTGGGGGGCCTTCTCGTCCCGGACGGACACCTTCCCCGTCACCACCACCGGCAAATTCACCTTCAGGTAGGCTCCGCTCTCCGTCAGGGTGCGGGAGAAGCACAGCAGCTCGATAGCCCCCGTGGCGTCCTCCAGCATGACATAGGCCATAAGGGAGTTGTTCTTGGTGGTCTTGGTACGCACCGAGGCCACCACCCCCGCCAGGGTTACCCGCTGGCCGTCGCCGTAGGGGGAGGCGCGATCCTCCCCCTCCTGGGCCGCCATCACCGCGGATATGGGCACCGCACCGTAGTTCAGGGCCTGCTTTCGGTACTCGTCCATGGGGTGGCCGGACAGGTACAGCCCGGTGGTCTCCTTCTCCATGGCCATCAGCTCCACCGGGGAGAACTCCGGGATATCGGGCAGGGCCACCGTAGGCACGGACAGGCTGTCCCCCCCGCCGCCGAACAGGTCAAACTGGCCCTCCAGGTTTTTCTTCCGATCCCGGGCGATGGCGTCCACCACCTGCTCGTAGATCTGGAGCAGCTGGGAGCGGTGGGCCCCCATGCGGTCGAAGCAGCCGGAGCGGATCAGGCTGTCCAGTACCCGCTTGTTCAGATCGCAGTCGTACATCCGCACGCAGAACTCCGGGAAGGAGGCGAAGGGCCCGCCCTTCTTCCGCTCGGCCAGCACTGCCGAGGTGAAGCCCATGCCCACCCCCTTCAGCGCCGCCAGCCCGAAGCGGATGTTCTTTCCCGACACGGTGAAGGCCGTCTCCGACTCGTTGATGTCCGGCGGCAGCAGGGCGATGCCGTTGTCCCGGCACTCGGCGATGTACTCCGCCACCTTGTCCTGGGAGTCCAGCACGGAGGTGAGCAGGGCGGCCATATACTCCCGGGGATGGCGGCACTTGAACCAGGCCGTCTGGTAGGCCACAATGGCGTAGGCCAAGGAGTGGGACTTGTTGAAGGCGTAGTGGGCGAAGTCGTTGATCTCGTCGTAGATGGACTCGGCCACCGGGGCGGGGATGCCGTTGGCCTCGCAGCCGGGGATGCTCCGTTTGGGGTCGCCGTGGATGAAGAACTGCCGCTCCCGCTGCACGTCCTTCTCCTTCTTCTTGCTCATGGCCCGGCGCACCATGTCCGCCTGGCCCAGGGAGTAGCCCGCCAGCTTCCGGAAGATCTCGATGACCTGCTCCTGGTAGACGATACAGCCGTAAGTGTTGGACAGGATGGGCTCCAGCGCCGGGTGCTTGTAGGTCACCTTGGAGGGATCCTGGGCGCAGGCCAGGAACTTGGGGATGGAGTCCATGGGGCCGGGACGGTACAGGGCGATGATGGCGCAGATGTCCTCAATGCTCTTGGGCTTGAGGCCCACGCATACGCCGGTCATGCCCGCCGACTCCATCTGGAACACCCCGGAGGTCTTGCCGTCGGACAGCATTTGATAGACCTCCATGTCGTCGTCGGGGATGTCCTCCAGCCTGAAGCCGGGGATCTCCTTTTGCACCATCTTGGCCGCGTCGTCCAGCACGGTGAGGTTCCGCAGGCCCAGGAAGTCCATTTTCAGCAGGCCCAGCTCCTCGATGGTGGTCATGGTGTACTGGGTGACGGGCTGGCCGTCGTTGGTGGCCAGGGGGACGTACTCGTAGACGGGCCGCTTGGTGATCACCACGCCCGCGGCGTGGGTGGAGGCGTTGCGGGGCATCCCCTCGAGCTTCCGGGCCATGTCCACCAGCTCTTTGACCCGCTCGTCCCCGTTGTAGAGGTCGCTCAGCCCCTTGGACAGCACCAGGGCCTTGTCCAGCGTCATTTTGGGGTCGAAGGGCACCTGCTTGGCGATGTTGTCCACTTCGGCATAGGGGAAGTTGAGCACCCGGCCCACGTCCCGGATGGCGGCCTTCGCCTTCATGGTGCCGAAGGTGACGATCTGGACCACGTGGTCCTCCCCATACTTCCGGGCCACGTAGTCGATGACCTCCTGCCGCCGCCGGATGCAGAAGTCGATGTCGATATCGGGCATGGTCACCCGCTCGGGGTTCAGGAACCGCTCGAAGATCAGGCCGTACTTGATGGGATCCACGTCGGTGATCCGCAGGCAGTAGGCCACCATGGAGCCCGCCCCGGAGCCGCGGCCCGGCCCCACCGGGATGCCATGCTCCTTGGCGTAGCCGATGAAGTCGGACACGATGAGGAAGTAGTCCACAAACCCCATCTGCCGGATGACCCCCATCTCCATCCGCAGGCGGTTTTTCAGCTCCTCCCCGCCGCCCGGATAGCGGCGGCCGAAGCCCAGCCAGCACAGCTTCTCAAAATAGGCGTCCCCGTCCGTCTCCCCTCGGGGCAGCTTGAACTCGGGCAGGTGGTACTTGCCGAACTCAAAGTCCACCTGGCACAGATCCACGATCCTCTGGGTGTTGTCGATGGCCTCGGGGCAGTTGGGGAACAGGGAGCGCATCTCGTCCTCGCTCTTGACGTAGAACTCGTCCGTCTCAAAGCGCATCCGGTCGGTATCCTCCACCAGCTTGCCCATCTGGACGCACATGAGCACGTCCTGCATGGCGGAGTCCTCCCGGGTGAGGTAGTGGCAGTCGTTGGTGGCCACCAGGGGGATGCCCGTCTCCCGGCTGAGGCGCAGTATCCCCGCGATCACCGCCTGCTGCTCGGGTATGCGGTGATCCTGGATCTCCAGGTAATAGCCGTCCTCCCCGAACAGCTCCCGCATCTCCAGGGCGTGGGCGCGGGCCCCCTCGTAATCGCCGTTGCTCAGCCGCCGGGGGATCTCTCCCGCCAGGCAGGCGGACAGGGCGATGAGCCCTTCATGGTGCTCCCGCAGCAGGTCCATGTCGATCCGGGGCTTGATGTAGAAGCCCTCGGTGAAGGCCATGGACACCATGTAGCTCAGGTTGCGGTAGCCCTCCTCGTTGCGGCACAGCAGGACGAGGTGGCGGGCGGAGCCGTCCAACTCGTACACTCGGTCGAACCGGGTGCGGGGGGCCACGTAGACCTCGCAGCCAATGATGGGCTTGATCCCCGCCGCCTTACAGGCCCGGTAGAAGTCGATGACGCCGTACATCACCCCGTGGTCGGTGATGGCCACGGCGGACTGGCCCAGGGCCTTCACCCGCTCCACCAGCTGGTTGATCCGGCAGGCCCCGTCCAGCAGGGAGTATTCGGTGTGGAGATGCAGGTGGGTAAAGGCCATGGTGGTCACCTCTATTTTTCTAAGTGTTTGTTTCCGCCAGCTCCAGCAGCTTCCGCATCCGGTGGTTAAACGCCGACTTGCTCACCGCCGGGTCGCACAGCGCCCCCAGCTGGCTCAGGTTCAGCTCCGGGTTGTCCAACCGCAGCCGGGCTGCCTCCTGGAGCTTGTCCGGCAGGCTCTCCAGCCGCCCGGCCTCCTCCAGGTGGCGGATGGCATCCAGCTGCGCCCGGGCCGCTGCCACCGTCTTGTCCAGGTTGGCGCTGTCACAATTCACCTGACGGTTGACGCTGCCCCGGAGATCCCGCTCGATCTTGGCGGCCATCACCCCCATAGCGGACACCGGGGCCCCCAAAAACGTCAGGAAGTCCTCGATCTGGTGGGAGTGCTTGAAGTAGATCACCCGGTTCCCCTTCCGCTCCGTCTCCTTTGGCTCGAAGCCCGCCTCCCGCAGCAGGGCGGGCAGCTCCCGGCCCGCGTGGTAGTGGGAGGTGGCCAGCTCCAGGTGATAGCCCTTCATGGGGTCGGTGACGGAGCCCCCCGCCAAGAACGCCCCCCGGAGAAAGGCGGTGCGGCAGTGCTCCTCCTCCAGTCGGGCCAGATTGATGTGGAGGGACACCGCCCCCTCCCACTCCAGGTCAAAGGCGTCAAAGATGGTTTTCAGCTTGTCCGGGCGGTCGATCACGAAGGCCCCCTTGCCCTCCCCGGGGCCGGGGAGTTGGTCGAAGCCCAGCTTGAACGCCTTCCGGAACAGCAGGGGCAGGCGCTCCTTCAGGGCCGGGGACTCGGTGACGATCCGGGCCTGCCGCCGGTCGAAGGCGGCGCAGAACAGCAGGATGCCGTAGGCCTCCGCCTGGGCGCAGCACCGGCGGTTCACCGGCTGGCGGCACAGCTCCTGCTTCACGTCGGCGGAAAAGGCCA
>CAJTYK010000084.1 GCA_910584285.1 uncultured Oscillospiraceae bacterium | reverse complement strand
AAGTTCATCCTGCGCATTGAGGACACCGACCAGGGGCGGCTGGTGGCCGACGCGGTGGATGTGATCTATGCCACCATGCGGCGGTGTGGCCTCACCTGGGACGAGGGGCCGGACGTGGGCGGGCCGGTGGGGCCGTACATCCAGACCGAGCGGCGGGATCTGTACGGGAAATATGCAGAGCTGCTCATCGAGAAGGGCTGCGCCTACCGCTGCTTCTGCACTGAGGAGCGTTTAGAGGAGCTGCACAGGGATGACCCCAATGCCAAGTATGATCGGCACTGCCTGTCGCTGACGGCGGAGGAGATCCGGGCGAAGCTGGACGCGGGCGAGCCCTATGTGATCCGGCAGAGGATCCCGGAGGGCTCCACCACCTTCCACGACGCGGTGTACGGCGATATCACCGTGGACAACGCCGAGCTGGACGATCAGATCCTCATCAAATCTGACGGACTGCCCACCTATAACTTTGCCAACGTGGTGGACGACCACTTGATGGGTATCACCCATGTGGTGCGGGGGGCGGAGTACCTGTCCTCTGCGCCCAAGTACAACCTGCTGTATGAGGCCTTCGGGTGGGAGGTGCCCACCTATATCCACTGCGCGTCGGTGATGTTCAACGACCCCACCACCGGCACGGTGCGGAAAATGTCCAAGCGCCACGGCGACCCCTCCTACCAGGATCTGGTGGAGCAAGGCTACCTGTCCCAGGCGGTGGTGAACTACGTGGCCCTGCTGGGCTGGGCCCCCCACGGGGACATCGCCGAGCAGGAGTTCTTCACCATGGACGAGCTGGTGAAAGCCTTTGAGATCGAGGGGATCTCCAAGTCCCCCTCCGCCTTCGACATGGATAAGCTGAACTACTTCAACGCCGCCTATCTCCGGAACCTGACCCCGGAGGAATTCGCCCGGGAGGCCCAGCCCTGGATCCGGCGGACGGTGAAAAACCCGGCCTATGACACGGCGGCTATCGCGGCGCTGCTCCAGGCCCGGTGCGAGAAGCTGTCCGACATCCCGGAGAAGGTGGACTTCTTCGACGCCCTGCCGGACTATGACGTTGCGCTGTTCACCAACAAGAAGTCCAAGACCAACAGTGAGGTATCGCTGGAGATGTTGAAGCAGGCGTACCCGGTGCTGGAGGGGCTGGGAGGCTGGAGCCAGGACGCCATCCACGACGGTCTGGTGGGGCTGGCGGAGACGCTGTCAGTGAAAAACGCTACCCTGATGTGGCCGGTGCGCATCGCCGCGGCGGGCAAGGCCGTCACCCCCGGCGGGGCGGTGGAGATCTGCCGGATCCTGGGGAAGGACGAGACCCTGCGGCGGATCAAGCTGGGCATGGAAAAGCTGCAATAAACGCAGGAGCGCCCGGCCAACCGGCCGGGCGCTCTTTGCCCCTCAAACCGTTGCTACAGGCCGACTTTCCTGACAGTCGAGTTGGGTTTTCACCCGAAAGACTTGACTTTTTCCCGGCGGCGGGGTAGGGTAGGGGCACATCAAACGGGAAGGGGCGGGCGCATATGAGCGAGTCCGACGAGAGAAAATCCTTTGGGGAGTACATCCGGGGGAAGCGGCAGGAGGCGGGGCTGACCCAGAAGGAGCTGGCGGGGCGGCTGTTCGTCACCGAGTCCACCGTCAGCAAGTGGGAGCGGGGGTTGTCCTACCCGGACGTGTCCATGGTGGTGCCCATCTGCGGGGCGCTGGGGATCACGGAGCACGAGTTCTTCACCGCCTGCGACGATGACAAGGCCCGGGCCCAGGCCCGGCAGGCGGCGGTGTGGCGGGGCGTGACAAAGGGGACGCGGCTGTTCTTTGCCGTGGGCTACGCCATCGCCGTGGCGGTCTGCTTCATCTGCGACCTGGCGGTGTTCCATACGCTGGACTGGTTCTGGATCGTGCTGTCAGGCTGCGCCCTGGCCTTCTGCTTCACCAACCTGCCCTTCTTGGTGGGGCGCAATAAGCTGTCCATCTGCCTGGGGGCGGCCAGCGGGTGCCTGATTCTCCTGCTTTTGTCCTGCTGGTTCTATGCGGGCGGCTGGTGGATCATCGGCGGGCTGGCCATTACGGCGGCGTGCCTTGTTCTGCCCTGGGCATGGTGGGCCGTGTGGCGGTTTTACGGGAAGCACGTGCTGCCGCTGTGCGTGGCGGTGTTGACAGTGTGGCTGTTCGGGCTGCTGGCGGTGATCCAAGCCTTCACGGGAGGGGAATGGCTGGTGCCGGTGGCCTTCCCGCTGGCGCTGGCGGGGTGCGGCTTTTTGTGGGCGGGATTCGCGGCGGTGTACTGGCTGCCCGCGGGGCCGTGGCTGAAGGCGGGGGTGATTGCCCTGCTGGCCAGCTTTGCCACGCCGGTGTTCAATGGGCTGTGCGCTCTGGTGCTGGAGGACACCGGCGGGCCCGGGTTCTTGGATTACTTCTCCGTGGGGGATATGCTGGCCCGGCGCGCCGCCGGGGACGTGTCCTGGGTAAACCCGCTGATCTTCCAGATCATGCTGGTGATCTCTGTGGGTATTTTCGCGGCGGGCGTGGTTGTGGAGGCCCGGCGGAGGAAAACGTGAGAACAACGGCCCCCGATCCGTTTTGGGATCGGGGGCCGTTGTTATACTTCGTCCAGCAGCCGCTTAAAGAGCCGGGCCAGCTCGTCCGCGTCCAGCAGGAGGGGGACGGGGTAGAGGGGGTTGGCCTCCTTGTCGGCGTGCCGGGCCAGGGCGGGGATGTCTGCCCGGCGCAGCTCCGGGATGGTGGCGCCGATACCGAAGCGGCCGTTCATGGCCCGAATGGCCTGGATAAAAGCGGCGGCGGCCTGGGGGGCGGGGGTGGTTTCCTCCGCGACCCCGGCGGCCCGGGCCAGTTCCGCCAGCTTCCGGTGGGCGGCGGGGCCGTACCGCTCCAGCACCAGGGGAAGGATCACCGCGTTGGCCAGACCGTGGGGCACGTCGTAGACTCCGCCCAAGGCGTGGGCGATGGCGTGGACGTAGCCCACGTAGGACTTGGTGAAGGCGCAGCCCGCCAGGAAGGAGGCCTCTAAAAGATTGCGGCGGGCCTCTAAATCGGAGCCGTCGGCGAAAGCCCTGTCCAGGTTGGCGAAGATCAGCCGGACGGCGGTGAGGGCGGCTTCCCGGGTGTCCTTTGTGGTGGAGCGACCGATGTAGGCCTCCACCGCGTGGGTCAGCGCGTCCATGCCCGTGGTGGCGGTGAGGAAGGGGGGCAGGCTGACGGTGACGGCGGGATCCAGCACGGCGTACCGAGGGATGAGGGGAAAGTCGCTGATGGCGTACTTGTGGCGGGCCGACCGGTCGGTGACGACGGCGGCGATGGTGGTTTCACTGCCGCTGCCCGCGGTGGTGGGGACGGCGATGAGCAGGGGGAGGGGCCGGCGCACCTTCAAAATGCCGGCGCACTGGGACAAGGGTTTGCCCGGCAGGACGACGCGCACCCCCACCGCCTTGGCGCAGTCCAGGTTGGAGCCGCCGCCGAAGCCGAGTATGGCCTGACAGCCCTGGGCGCGGTAGAGGGCGGCCCCCTCCTCTACGGCGGAGACGGTGGGGTTGGGGGGCGTTTTGTCGTAGACGGCGCAGCCGATCCCTGCCTCCTTTAGCGCGCCCAGCAGGGGGCGGGTGAGGCCCCGGCGGGAGACGTTGGGGCCGGTGACCAGCAGGACGCTGGCGCAGCCGTGCCGCTTCAAAACGCCGGGGACGGCTTCCACATTGGGCAGCGTCTCCGGGCGGCGGTAGGGCAGGAGGGGGATGGACAGCCGCAGGACGGCCTGAAATGCGCGGCACCAGAGCTGCTTGACGGGGTTCATGGGCGATCTCCCTTTCGTGGAAAAAATCGAAAAATATTGCTTTGCGTCTTGGCAAGGGGGTGGGGATATGCTATAATAATTCGGAACGCGTACCCGGTTGCGGGAATATTTGGATAACAAAGGAGCTGCCGACATGAATGAAAAAGTACACGTGGTAAACCACCCCCTTGTCTCCCACAAGCTGACCATCCTGCGGGACAAGGACACCTCCACCAAGGACTTCCGGGAGATCGTGTCCGAGATCGGTATGCTGCTTACCTATGAGGCCACCCGGGATCTGCCCCTCACCACCCGGGAGATCGAAACCCCCATCTGCAAGATGGAGGCCCCCATCCTGGCGGGCAAGAAGTTCGCCGTGGTGCCCATTCTCCGGGCCGGCCTGGGCCTGGTGGAGGGCGTGCTGCGCATGGTGCCCGCCGCCCGGGTGGGCCACCTGGGAATGTATCGCAACGAGGAGACCATGGAGCCGGTGCAGTACTTCTGCAAGATGCCCCGGGATGTGGCCGAGCGGGATGTGCTGATCGTGGATCCCATGCTGGCCACCGGCGGCAGCGCCGACGCGGCCATCACCATCATGAAGGGCTATGGCTGCAAGAACATCAAGCTGATGGTGCTGGTGGCCGCCCCCAAGGGGATCGAGGTCGTCACCTCCAAGCACCCCGATGTGGAGATCTACTGCGGCGCAGTGGATCAGGGGCTCAACGAGAACAGCTACATCGTGCCCGGCCTGGGCGACGCGGGCGACCGCATCTTCGGCACCAAGTAAAGACAACGGCTATGGCCCGCCCCCAACGGGGGCGGGCTTTTCGCGCGCCGGGGGCTATTCGCCGTCCTTTTTTACCAGGATGGTGGCGGCCACACACAGCAGGGCGGCCACGGTGTAGACGATGGGGGCGGCCTGCTCCCACAGGTCGAGGCCGAAACCCAGGCCCACGTACAGCGCCGTGGCGGCCACCATGCCCGCTCCCCAGATCCGGCCCACCAGCCGCTGGGCCGGGGTCTGCTTTTCCTCGGGAAAGCCGTACTTGGAGCGCTGGATGCCCGCCCAGGTGAGGGTGGAGGCGGCGATGGTGATGCACAGCAGAAGGATGGCGGCGAAGAACGCTGCGACGTACGTTGTTTGTAAAAGAGAACTGGAGTGAAAAACCGCGTTAGCAATTCGGACGGCAAACTTGCCGAGGGTAATGGTGGCCAGTACACCCAGCAGAATCAGGGCCACTGGGACGGCAATGAGAAAGGGGAAGCGGAGTTCAAAGCGCTCCATCTCCTCTTGGGTGTAGCAGGGGGCCGCATTGGGATGATGACGAAGGAATGTGCTATGATTCATGCCTGAAATGATAAAAACGACTACCGCCGCAGTAAGTAGGACGAAAAAGGCCCCCGTGGCCGGCCCCTCAAGGACGCCGAGTGCCACCAGGAACAGCATGAGGGTGATGCCGCCCAGCACCAGCCCCACCCCGGCGGAAATGCCGGCGGCGAAGGCGTTCATGTGTTTGTCGTAGGCGGCGGCGTCCTCCCCGAAGCGGCGGGATACGTCGCCCCGCAGGAGCGTGTCCATGTCGCAGTGGAACAGGTCGCACAGGCGCAGGATGGTTTCCGTCTCCGGGTAGGCGGCGTTGGATTCCCATTTGCTCACCGACTGGCGGGAGACCTCCATCTTTTCCGCCAGATCCTCCTGGGTCATGTTGAGCCGCTTGCGGAGGAATTGCAGGTTTTCACCGAATGTCATG
>CAJTYK010000083.1 GCA_910584285.1 uncultured Oscillospiraceae bacterium | reverse complement strand
GGGGCCGCGTCCCGCTCCGGGTGGTTCAGCTTGATGACGGGCACCACGCCGATGCCGCTGATTGTTTCGTTGATGTTCATGGTGATCATTCCTCCTTGTGCGTTTACAGCCGGAAATAACGCTTCGCGTTGTGATAGCAGATGTCCTCCACCAGCCCGCCCGCCTGCTCCAGATCAGCGGGATACTCGCCGTTTTCTATCCAGCCGCCCACCAGATCGCACAGGATGCGGCGGAAATAGGCGTGCCGGGTGTAGCTGAGGAAGGAGCGGGAGTCGGTGAGCATCCCGATGAAATTGCCCGGCAGGCTCAGGTTGGCCAGGCTGGTGAGCTGCTCCCTCATGCCGGTCTGGTTGTCGTTGAACCACCAGGCGCTGCCGTGCTGGAGCTTGCCGGGGACGTCCGGGCCCTGGAAGGCGCCGATCATGGTGTCCAGCAGCTCGTTCTCCCCGGGGTTCAGGCTGTACAGGATGGTGCGGGGCAGGGCGTCCTGGGCGTACAGCGCGTCCAGCAGGGCATACAGCGACCCGGCGCAGTTGACGTTGTTCATGCAGTCAAAGCCGGAGTCCGGCCCCAGCCTGGCGAACATGGCGCTGTTGGGGTTTCTCATGCAGTTGTAGTGGATCTGCATCACCCAGCCCATGGCGCTGTAGCGCTGGGTGCAGAACAGCAGCAGCGCCGTCTTGAAGCACTCGGCCTCCTCCACCGTGACGCCCTGGCCCGCCAGGGCCTTTTTCAGGATGGCGTCCACCTGCTCCCGGCTTACCTTCCGGAAGGGCACGTAGTCCAGGCCGTGGTCGGCGGCCCAGCAGCCCGCCTCATCAAACACCTTCATCCGCTGGTCCAGCGCCGCTTCCAGGCTGTCCAGATCCTTGACCTGGATGCCGGAGCTTCGGCTCAACTCCGCCAGGAAGTCCGCCCAGCCCGGCTTTTCCAGGTTCAGCGCCTTGTCCGGCCGGAAGGAGGGGGCCACCACCGTGGAGATGGTGGGATCCTCCGCGATGCGCTTGTGCCACGCCAGATCGGACGTGGGGTCGTCGGTGGTGCCCACCATGGCCACGTTGCTCTGCCGGAGGATGCCCCGGACGCTCATGTCCGGCTCCGCCAGCTTTTTGATGCTCAGATCCCAGACCTCCTGGGCGGTGTCCCCGTTGAGCACGCCCTCATAGCCGAAGTAGGTGCGCAGCTCCAGGTGGCACCAGTGGTACATGGGGTTGCCGATGGCCCGGGGCAGCGCCTCGGCGAACTTCTGGAACTTCTCCCGCTCCGGGGCGTCCCCGGTGATGTACCGCTCGTCCACCCCGTTGGAGCGCATCACCCGCCACTTGTAGTGATCCCCCTCCAGCCAGATCTGATAGATGTTCTCAAACCGGCGATCCTCGAAGATCTCCCGGGGATCCACATGGCAGTGGTAGTCGATGATGGGCATCTGTTCCGCGTGCTCGTGGTACAGCCTCCTGGCCGTTTCGGACTTCAGAAGGAAGTCCTGATCCATAAACGCTCTCATCCCAGGCCCTCTCGTCACACGCCGGAATAGGCGGCGAAGCCCGCGTCGATGGGCAGCACCACGCCGGTGATGGCGGAGGCCGCCTTGTCGTCGCACAGGAAGAACACGCCGCCCAGCAGCTCCTCGCTCTCCACGTAGCGGCCCATGGGGGTGCCGTTCAGGATCTTGGCGGAGCGGGCGGTGGGGGTGCCGTCCTCATTGAACAGTAGCTTCCGGTTCTGGTTGGACACCAGGAACCCCGGCGCGATGGCGTTGCAGCGGATGCCTGTGCCCGCGAAATGGGTGGCCAGCCACTGGGTGAAGTTGCTCACCGCCGCCTTGGCCCCGGAGTAGGCCGGAATCTTGGTCAGCGGGATATAGGCGTTCATGGAGCTGACGTTCAAAATGCAGCCGCTCTTGCGCTCCACCATGTCCTTGGCAAAGGCCTGGGTGGGCAGCAGGGTGCCCTGGAAGTTCAGCTTGAACACGAAGTCCACGCCCCCCGCGTCCAGGTCGAAGAAGCCCTTCTGGCCCTCGGCCCACTCGTGCTGGTACTCGTTGTCGGTGGTGGCCCGGGGGTTGTTGCCCCCCGCGCCGTTCACCAGGATGTCGCAGGGGCCCAGATCCTTCAGCACCTGCTGGTGGACGGCCTCCAGGGCCTCCGGCTCCAGCACGTTGGCCTTGTAGCCCTCGCAGACAAAGCCTTCGGCCTTGCACTCGTCGGCCAGCTTCTTCACCGCCTCCTCGTTCAGATCCAGGGCGGCCACCTTGGCCCCCGCCTGGGCGAAGGCCCGGGCCATGGTGCCGCACAGCACGCCGCCCGCGCCGGTCACAACCACTACCTTGCCGGAAAAGTCAACATTCAAGGGTAAATCCATCATAATGATTCCTCCATTTTATTATTCTGCCTGTAGGGGCCGCCGCCTCCTGCGGGCAATCATTTTCCGTCGAATTTCTCCAGGGAATCCCAAACCCCCAGCATATACATCACGCCCAGGGCCCGGTCATACAGGCCGTAGCCGGGACGAACCTTCCCCGGAACCTCGTCCCACAGGTGGCGGCCGTGGTCGGGCCGGATGTAGCCGTCAAACCCGCAGTCATGGTACGCCTTGAGGATATCTAGAATGCCGGTGTCCCCGTCGCAGTCCCGATGGCTGGCCTCGGAGAAATCCCCGTTGGGGAAGTGCTTCACGTTGCGGATGTGAGCGAAGGCGATCCGGTCACAGTGCTTGCGCACGATGTCCGCCACGTTGTTCCTGGGGTCGGCGTTCAGGCTCCCCGAGCACAGGGTGAGGCAGTTGTAGGGGTCGTCCACCATTTTGAGAAACTTGTCAATGGCCTCCCCGCTGGTGAGCAGCCGGGGCAGCCCGAAGATGTCCCAGGGGGGATCGTCCATGTGCACCGCCATCTTGATGTCGCACTCATGGCAGGTGGGCATGATGGCCTCCAGGAAGTACTTGAAGTTGTCCCACAGCTTCTCCTTGGTGACGGGGCGGTACTTCTCAAACAGCTCATCCAGCCTGGCCATCCGCTCCGGCTCCCAGCCGGGGAAGGTCATGTGGTACTTCTCGGTGAAGGACATGACGTAGTCCGCCATCTCCCGGGGATCCTGCTTGATCTTGGCCGCCTCGTAGTACAGCGCCGTGGAGCCGTCCCCCACCGGGTGGAACAGGTCGGTGCGGGTCCAGTCGAACACCGGCATAAAGTTGTAGCAGATCACCTTCACCCCGAAGGGGGCCAGGTTTTTGATGGTCTGCTTGTAGTTCTCGATGTACTGATCCCGGGTGGGCAGGCCGATCTTGATGTCGTCGTGGACGTTCACGCTCTCCACCACGTCCATGTTGAAGCCGTACTCGTCCAGCTGCTTCTTGACTGCGGCGATCTCGTCGGGCTGCCACACCTCGCCGGGCATTTTGTCGTGGAGCGCCCAGACGATCCCCTCCACGCCGGGGATCTGCTTGATGTCGGACAGCTTGATCTGATCGTTGCCCTCGCCGTACCAGCGCCAGGTCATTTTCATGAAAGCGTCGCCTCCTAAAATATGGTTTGTCTATGCCATTAGCTGAATAAGCTGTGCGCCACTTTTACGATATGCCCCGCACACAGTCCAAACTGCTCCAGCAGCTCCCCGGCGGGGCCGGAGTGTCCAAATTCGTCGTTGACGCCCACCCGCTCCACGGGGCAGGCCAGGCCGTGCTGGGCGATCACCGCACACACCGCCTCCCCCAGCCCGCCGATGGTGGAGTGCTCCTCGCAGGTGACGATCCTACCGCACTCCCTGGCCGCCTTCAGCACCAGCTCCTCGTCCAGCGGCTTGATGGTGGCCATGTCGATCACCCGGGCGGAGACACCCTGTTCCGCCAGCAGCTGGGCCGCCTCCAGCGTCTCCGCCACCAACAGGCCGTTGGCGATGAGGGCCACATCAGCGCCGTCCCGGAGCACTTCGCCCTTGCCGATCTCAAAGGTGAAGCTCTCCGCGTCGTGGATCACAGGCGCACCGTAGCGGCTGAACCGCATATAGACGGGGCCCTGATGCTCGTAGGAGGCCTTCACCATGGCCTTGGCCTCCACATCATCCGCCGGGGACATTACCACCATGCCGGGGATGGAGCGCATCAGGGCGAAGTCCTCACAGCACTGGTGGCTGGCCCCGTCCTCGCCCACGGAGATGCCGCCATGGGTGGCGCCGATCTTTACGTTCAGGTGGGGGTAACCGATGGAGTTGCGCACCTGCTCAAAGGCCCGCCCCGCCGCAAACATGGCAAAGCTGGACGCAAAGGGCACATACCCCGTGGTGGCCAGCCCCGCCGCCACGCACATCATGTCGCTCTCCGCGATGCCGCAGTCAAAATGGCGGTCGGGGAACGCCTTCTTGAATATCTCCGTCTTGGTGGCGTTGGCCAGATCGGCGTCCAGCACCACCACGTCGGGATGGGCCGCGCCCAGCTCCTTCAGCGCCTCGCCGTAGCTCTGCCGGGTGGCGACTTTTTTCACATCTGCCATTTCAAACCGCCTCCAGTTCCGCCAGCTGAGCGCTCAGCTCCGCCATGCCCCGGGCGTACTCCTCATCGTTGGGGGCCTTGCCGTGCCAGCCCACCTGACCCTCCATGTAGCTCACGCCCTTGCCCTTGGTCGTCTCCAGCACGATGGCGGAGGGCTTGCCCTTGACCTGACGGACAGCGTCAAAGGCCTTCTCCATAGCCTGAAAGTCGTGTCCGTCGATCTGGAACACATTCAGCCCAAAGGCCCGCAGTTTATCCGGGATGGAGCCCAGCCCCATCACCTTTTCGTTGGGGCCGTCGATCTGGAGGCCGTTGTGGTCAATGAGGACGCACAGGTTGTCCAGCCTGTAGTGGGCGGCGAACATCAGCGCCTCCCACACCTGCCCCTCCTGCAGCTCGCCATCTCCCAGCAGGGTATACACCCGGGCGGCGCTGCCCTGCTTTTTCAAGCCTAAAGCCATTCCACAGGCACAGGAGACGCCCTGCCCCAGGGAACCGGTGGACATATCCACACCGGGGACGGTGTCCATGTTGGGGTGGCCTTGCAAGTAGCTGTCAATGTGCCGCAGGGTGGGCAAATCATCCACAGGGAAGAAACCCCGGTAGGCCAGGGCCGCATACAGCCCCGGCGCGGTGTGGCCTTTGGACAGCACAAAGCGATCCCGGCCTACCTTTTTTGGGCGGCTGGGATCAATGTTCAGTTCCCTGAAATACAGATAGGTGAACACGTCCGCGGCGGACAGGCTGCCGCCGGGATGGCCCGCCTTGGCCCCGTGGGTGGCAGTGAGCACGCCTATCCGGACCTTGCAGGCCGTCTTTCGAAGTGTGATTTCTTCCTCTTTGGTCATGATAGATTCTCCTTTTCAGCCCTGGCCATAGTAGGCCCCGGGGCCGTGCTTGCGGAAGTAGTGCTTGTCCTGGACGCGCTGGGGGGCGGGGGCGGCGGACGGCCGCACCTGCCGGGTGAGCAGGGCCATCCTGGCCACCTCCTCCAGCACCACCGCGTGGTACACCGCCTCCGCCGGGTCTTTCCCCCAGGCGAAGGGGCCATGGCTGGCGCAGATCACGCCGGGGACGGTGGTGGGCTCGATGCACCGCTCCTGGAAAGTCTCGATGATAACTACGCCCGTGTTTTTCTCGTAATCCTCCTCCAGCTCCCCCTGGGTCAGGTGGCGGGCGCAGGGGATGGGGCCGTAGAAGTAGTCGGCGTGGGTGGTGCCGAAGCAGGGGATGTCCTCCCCCGCCTGGGCCCAGGCCAC
>CAJTYK010000082.1 GCA_910584285.1 uncultured Oscillospiraceae bacterium | reverse complement strand
GGGTGTGGTGCCTGGACGGGGACGGGGCGGCGCTGATGCACCTGGGGGCCATGGCTGTCATCGGTGCGAAGGGGCCGGCGAACCTGATCCATGTGGTGCTGAACAACGAGGCCCACGAGTCCGTGGGGGGGATGCCCACGGTGGCAGGCAGGGTGGATCTGTGTGCCATTGCCCGGGCCTGCGGTTACCCCAGGGTGTTCTCCGTGGACGGTCCAGAGGAACTGAACGCGGCGTTGGAAGCGGCAAAGGAAGTCCGCCAGCTTACCTTCCTGGAGGTAAAGTGCGCCCTGGGAGCGAGGGATGACTTGGGCCGCCCCGCCACCACGCCTCAGCAGAATAAGGCTGCTTTTATGGCCGTGCTGGAAAACAATGGAGTGGATATGAATCAATTGGGAGGAAAATAAAAAATGTCTAACGTGATAAATCAATTCTGTTCCACGAATATCGGCGGTTATTTGGATCCCAGCGTGATGACTTACGCCATCCAGGTGGTTGCTGGGGTGGTGGTGGCGGCAGGGGCTATTATTGGCATCTACTGGCGCAAGGCGAAAAAGAAGGTGCAGAACAAGCTTGGGATCGATGAAAACGCGAAAAAAGAGGTTGAATCCGATGTGATCGAGTTCAACACGGACAAAAAATAACGGTGCGGTGCTTTTGTACCCATCTTGAAGCCGCCGCAGCTTATTTTAGAAGATTGATTGATAACAGAAGGAGGAATTTGGCATGAAAAAGAAACTCTTATCCGTAGCCCTGGCCCTGGCGCTAAGCCTGAGCCTTGTGCTCCCAACCTTCGCGGCAGAGCCCTACGCCCCGGCGTGGTTTGAGGAGGGCGTAACGCTGGAGGATGCGTCCTATTTCACCACGCCGCTGACGGCGATCCAAAAGGACGGCAAATGGGGCTACGCCAACCAATACGGCCAGACGGTGATAGCGCCCCAGTACGAGTACGCCCTGGCCTTTTCCGAGGGTCTGGCGGCGGTGAGCAAAGACGGCAAAGCCGGCTACATAGACCCCTCGGGCAAGGCGGTCATTGCGCTGCAATATGAGGACACAGTCAGCTTTTCTGAGGGCCTGGCGGCGGTATGCCGGGGCGGGAAGTACGGCTTTATTGACAAGAGCGGAAAGCTGATCGTGCCCATCCAGTATGAGTACGTGTACCCCTACAGCGGCGGTCTGGCCATGGTGAGCGCCAACAAGAAGTGGGGGTACATCGACAAGAGCGGCAAAACGGTGGTGGCCCCGCAGTACGATGGCACCTACAGCTTCACCGCCGACGGCCTGGCGCTGGTGCACAAGGACGGCAAATGGGGGTACATCGACAAGACCGGCAAAGAGGTCATCGCGCTGGAATATGAGCGTGCCGTCAGCTTCTCAGACGGCCTGGCCGCAGTGTGCAAGGACGGCAAGTGGGGCGTCATCGACAAGACGGGCAAGGAGATCGCCCCCATGGCCTATGATTCGGTGGGCGCGTTTTCGGAGGGCCTGGCCCGGGTGAGCAAGGGCGGCAAGTGGGGCTATATGGACAAGAGCGGCAAGGAGGCCATTGCCCCCCGGTATGAGGCCTGTTCCGGCTTTTCCCAGGGTCTTGCCGCCGTGAAGAAGGACGGCAAATGGGGCTATATGGACAAGAGCGGCAAGGAGGTTGTGGCCCCCCAATACACCTACGCCGGGAGCTTCTCCGAGGGCCTGGCGGTGGTGGGCAGCGCCGGGAAGTACGGCTACATTGACCAGACGGGGAGAGAGGTAGTGGCCCCGACCTATGAGGATGCCCGGGACTTCTCCATCGGCCTTGCGGCGGTGAGCAAGGATGGCAAGTGGGGCTGCATCGACAAGGGTGGCAAGCTGGCCATCCCGATGAACTACGGGGCCATCACAGACTTTGTCCAGGGCAGGGCCATCGTGCGCATGGGCAGCCGGTACGGTGTGCTGAAGGTCATCGTGGGTGAGTTCACCGACGTGCTGGCCGGCGCCTATTATGCCAAGCCCGTGGAGTGGGCGGTGGGCCGGAATATCACCAAGGGGACCACCACCACCGCGTTCTCCCCGGATGCCAAGTGCACCACGGCGCAGATCCTCACCTTCCTGTGGCGAGCCGCGGGGCGGCCCGGGGCGGACAGCGGGGAGCTGGCCTGGGACAAGGAGCTGGTGGCGGTGACCGGCTGGGCCCGGTCGAAGGGGATTGCGGTGCCGGCGGATCTGAACACGGTGTGCACCCGGGCCTCGGCGGTGACCTATATGTGGAAGGCTGCGGGGAGCCCGGAGCCGAAAACCACCGCGGCATTTCAGGATGTGCCCCCGTCGGCAGACTACGGGAAAGCGGTAAGCTGGGCGCTGGAGCAGAAAATCACCACCGGCACCGGAAACGGCAGCACCTTCTCCCCTGGGCAGGGGTGCAGCCGTGGGGAGATCATGACCTTCCTGTACCGGGACCTGGCGTAATAGGGACAACTTCGCGTAAATTGGCCAAGGCTTGCGCGATGATGCAACCTTGAAAGGAGGTGAGACCCATGGGCGTGAAGCGGGAATTCCCAAACCGTGCGGAGCTTCTGAACTGCTTCCGGGTGCGCCCGCCCCCGGCGGAGTAAGCGTAGCTGCGGCAAGAAGCAGTCGCACATGAAGGAAGAAACAATGAGTCAAAAGAAACAGTTAGGAGAAATGACATTATGAAAAAGCAATTCATCGCCAAGCTGCTGGTGCTGGCCCTGGTTCTGTCCATGGTGCCCGCCACCATCCTGGCCGCCAGCGCCGCTGCGGACACTGGCAATCCCACCGCCAACAACGGCGGCTATTACGACGTGTATGAGGACACCACGGTTCGGGTGAACGAGCCCGTGCCCGAGGGCGGCGTCATCGAGGCCAAGGTTGTGGCCGGCACTGCCACCGTGACCCTGAACACGAAGGCCGTGGAGAGCCTGGCGGATCTGGCCCAGGACGGCGAGATCGCGCTGGAGATCAAGTCTGAGGGCGCCACCAAGGTGGATGTGTCCCTTCCGGCGGCGGCCCTGATCAAGGTGGCGGAGGAGACCGGCGCAGACCTGACCATCAAGAGCTCTGTTGCCACCATCACCATCCCCAATGAGGTGCTGACCAACGAGTTCACCAGCTCGGGCAGCGTGAAGGTGTCCGTGCAGGCCACGGGGAGCAGCGTGGGCTTCTCCATCCAGGCCAGCGGCAAGGCGCTGAAGAACATCAAGGGCCTGAAGGTCGAGTTCTAATTGGGTAGCGAGCGCGTCTGGCGGCTCTGCGTGAGACGTACCCGGCGCGGTCCCAGTGGGAAGGAGGGGGCTTCGGCCCCCTCCTTTTCCCGAACCCCCGGCAGAGGCGGCGGAGGTTTGGGAAAGGGAACATTTCCCGCACAGGCGGCATTTCCGGCTGTGAATACAGGTTTTGAGAAGGAGGCGGAACGAAATGGCCCGGAAGTCTCAACAGCCCGTACCGGTTCAGGCGGCCCTGCGCGGGGCGGATGTGGCGGTATCCGTGGGGGCGTTTTTCCTGGCGGTGTGCCTGAGCTCGGCGGCCACGTCCAAGTCCGCGGCCATGGTGCTGGCGGCACTGGCGCTGTCCGCGGCGTTTTTGTTCTGGGGCCGGCTGCGGGATCGGCTCAAAGGGCCGGTACTGGCCCTAACCCTGGTGGTGCTGATGGATGGGCTGAGCTGCGCCTACGCGGTGTCGGGCAAGTTCGCCCTGCACGAGTTTTTGAAGGTGTTCACTGCGTTCTGCCTGGCGCTGTTGCTGCTGGCCTTCACGGGGGAGGAGCGGCCGGGGCGGAAGGTGTGCGTGGTGCTGGAGGGGTTTGCGGCGGTGGCGGGGCTGACCAGCATCGACCTGCTGTCCACCCGGTGGGTGAGCGGGGTGGTGCTGGGGGTGCTGGGCTGGTTCACGCCGGATTACCTGGCGCTGGGGGCGGTGGAGGAGGGGGTGCGGATGACCTCCATCTTCCTGAGCCCCAATGTGTTCGCCGGATGCATGGGCATTGGGGTGCTATTGAGCCTGGGCTTAGCGGTTTCCGCCGAGAAGCCGGGGGCGAGGGCGGCCCATGTGGCCTGCCTGTCGGTGAACGCGCTGTCCTTCGTGCTGGCCTTCAGCATGGGGGCGTGCGTCATGCTCGTGCCGGCGTTTCTGGTGCTGCTGGCCCTGACGGGCAAGGAGGAGCGGACGGGCCTGCTGCTGCTGATGGTAGAGGGGCTGGTGGTGACGGCGCTGAGCGCCTTTCCCATCTCGCTGACCTCCATGACGGCCTGGACGGGGTTTCGGCCCATCCCGCTGCTGTGCGCAGTGGGCGGCGGGTTGGTACTGTGCGGGCTGGATCTGCTGGGAGGGCGGCGTCTGGCGGCGAAGCTGGCGGGGCACGGGCGGGCCGTGCTGATGCTCGTGCTCGCGCTGCTGGCGGGGGCGGCGGTGTTCCTCGGGGCCGCCCTCAGCCTCACCACCGGGGTGGGTCTCCGGGCGGGGGAGAGCCTGCGCCGGTCCGCCTACCCGGGGCCTGGGACGTACACGGTGGAAGCGGCGGCGGAGGGGGATCCCCAGGTGGCCATCGAGAGCCAGAACCGGGCGGATACCATGATGCACACGGGGACAGAGCTGTACCGGGGCCCGCTGTCCCAGGCGGCATTCACCGTGCCGGAGGACAGCCTGGTGGTGTGGTTCACCTTTACCGCCCAGACAGAAGGCCGGATAGACTGGGTGGAGTACACCGGGGAGGGCGGTTCTGGCAAGGTTCCGTTACAGTACCGGCTGCTGCCCGGGTTCATCGCCAACCGGCTCCAGGGCCTGCGGGCCAACCAGAATGCCATCCAGCGGTTCGTATTCTTTGAGGACGGGCTGAAGCTGTTTGCCCGCAGCCCTGTGATCGGCTCGGGCATGGGGGCCTTTGAAAACGGGGTGCGGGGGGTGCAGTCCTTCCGCTACGACACCAAATATGCCCATAACCACTACATCCAGACGCTGGCGGAGACGGGGCTGGTGGGTCTGGCGCTGTTTCTGGGGCTGTTTGCGCTGTCCGGGGTCTGCCTGTGGCGGAGGCGGAAGGAGCCGCTGGCCCCGGCATTGGGGGCGGCGCTGGTGTTCATGGCGTGCCACGCCCTGGTGGAGTTCACCTTTTCCATCTACTGCTATCTGCCCATGGCCTTCGGGGTGTTCGTAGCCATCAGCTTTTGTTGCGGGGATGGGCTGCCTCTGCCGGCCTGGATGGAAAAGAGGGCGGTGAAGAACGGCGTGCTGTTGGGTATGTGCGTGCTGCTGGTTTTGTTCGCGGCGCTGTTGGGCTGCAACATCGCGGCCCAGAACCTGGCGGCGCGGGATCCGAGCCTGGAGAATCTGGAGCGGGCGGCGGCGCTGGATCCCTTTGAGAAGGCGGATCATATGCTGTCCTACGTGGTACAGGTGACAGGGAGCGGTGCGGAGGGGGAGGTGCGGCAGAAGGCGGACGGCTACGCCGGGCGGCTGGGACGGATCGACTCCAACATCATTCCGTACTATCTGGCGGCATACTACCTGGACGAGGGGCAGGTGGAGCAGGGGCTGGAGCAGGCGGAGCGGTATGTGCGGTACGTGTCCGCCGACGAGGAGGTGTGGCGGGACACCTTCCGCCTGTTGGAGGAGTATGAGCAGGACACGGCGGAATACCGGGCGGGGGTTTGCCGCATCGCGGAGCTGTTGGAGGAGTGGAACGAGGAAAACATGGGGGAGATCCTGCTGGATGAGCAGGCCCAGATGTTGATCGCCCGAATGCGCTGATAACAAGGAAAAAAAGAGAGAACAGAAATGATAAAGGAAAACCAGCGGCTGCTGAACCGGCTGCA
>CAJTYK010000081.1 GCA_910584285.1 uncultured Oscillospiraceae bacterium | reverse complement strand
CAACCTCTCAGTCCGGCTACTGATCGTCGCCTTGGTGGGCCGTTACCCCGCCAACAAGCTAATCAGACGCGAGCTCATCTCAGAGCGATAAATCTTTGGTGCCCAGTACCATGCGATACAGACACTTCATGCGGTATTAGCACAGCTTTCGTTGTGTTATTCCCCACTCCAAGGCAGATTGCTCACGCGTTACTCACCCGTCCGCCACTTTCCCCAACTTCACTTAGACGAATCCTTGATCCATTGGTTCTCGTTCGACTTGCATGTGTTAAGCACGCCGCCAGCGTTCATCCTGAGCCAGGATCAAACTCTCAATAAAATGGTATCTATACAGCCTTCCGACTGCACAAACCGAATTATTGAAACTAATCTTAGCTTCAAATAGAATTGATGAGACCCTTCATTCCACCGTCTCTCGACGGTGTCTTGAAGGACTCAAGTCCTTCTGGTGCTTTCTCGTTTCTTCGTTGTTTAATTTACAAGGTACAAGCCTGCCCGCTTGCGCTCAGCTTTCCTCGCCATGCGGAACTCTGTTAGTTTACCACACGCCAGCAGGTTTGTCAAGAGGTTTTTTCGCTGTCAGACAAATTATTTTTTGTCTGACCGGAATCCGCCGCCCGTCTGCCGAACGCTTTGCTACTATACCAGACCCCGCGCCCTTTGTCAACACCTTTTTTCGTATTTTTCCCGTCTTTTTGCAAGATTTTTTCTGGCCACAAAATGTTGTCCCTTTCCTTCCGCCAAACCACTATTTCCTGGGCCCCAGGGAGGGGGCGCGGGACGGCCTCCGCCGCGCTCACCCGCCCCGCCCCTGCGGCAGGATCAGCGTCAGCGCCGCCAGCGCCAGCCCCCCCAGGCACAGCGTCTCCTCCGTCAGCAGCGTCGGAAGCCCCGTCAGCGCCAGCACCAGCCCTGCGGCCACCGCCCCCGCGGGCCAGGGCCCCTCCCCCCAGCTCCGGGACAGCAGCCCCGCCAGCGTCAGGTCGGGCAGCAGCCACAGTGTGGAGATCAGCCCCTCCAGCCGTGCGCTGTCCCCCAGCAGGCCCGCCGCGGCAAAGAACGGCCCCTCCGCCAGAGCAGCCGCCACCCGGGGACTCAGCAGCCCCGCCGTCAGCAGCCCCAGCGCCGCCGCCAGTAGCCCCAGGCCCCCCAGCCAGAGCAATCCCCGGTGCACGCCTCCCGGCTCCTCCTCTACCTTATATAGAAATGGCAGCGCGAACAGCCCGGTGGACAGGGTAACGCCCCCCGCCGCCAGCGACTGAACCCAGCCCCCCGCCGGCTCCAGCGCCCAGGCCCAGTGCACCCGGGGCAGGCCCAGCAGCAGCACCGCCGCCGCCGTCACCCCCGCCGCCAGCCAGAGGATCTCCACCGTCCGGAAGAAGGCGGCCCCCTTCCCCCAGCCCATCCAGAGCAAAGGCAGGGCCAGCAGAAGGAGCGGCCAGATCCCATTCCCCCGGCCCGCTCCCGCCGCCTGGATCCGCCCCGCCGACCGGGCCAGCACGTCCGACAGCAGCACCGTGCCCCAGGCGCCGTACAAAACCCGCAGCGCCGGGTGCAGGGGCCTGCGCCCCACTCGCCGCACCAGCAGCCAGCCCAGCAGCACCCCGGCGGGGACCCAGGCCAGCAGCCACCGCCAGTCCGCCCGCCCCGCGGCGGCGGCCGCCGCAGACAGCCCCCCGGTCATCACCGCCACCGACAGCTGCCGGGGGGACAGCCGCTCGCTGCTCATGCCGTCCCCCTCCATTCCTCCCAGTCCAGCAGCCAGGGCCCGTCCTCCCCCCCGGTGATCAGGGGCAGGCACAGCTCCTCCCCCTGGTAGAGCGCCGCCAGCGCCTCCACCACCGTGGGGGCCTCCATCCCCTGCCGCTCCAGCAGTTCCAGAGCGGAGGCAGGATCGGCGCAGTCCTCCAGCAGAGCCGCTGCCCCCTCCTCCGCCAGCCAGACGGTGCAGGCCGCCCCCAGCTCCTCGTTCCGCAGGGCGGTGAGCAGCACGTCCTCCAGCTCCACGTCCCGTCCCACAATAAGATAAGACACGCTGGTGAGGGACAGCTCCGACCGCCCCGACCAGGGCAGCCGCTCCAGCGCCCCGGCAAAGTCCGCCCCGGCGCAGGCCCCCCGGCTGGGGTTGTCCTGATCCTCCCCGCCGCACACCGCCGTCAGGATCACCGGCCCCCGCCCGTCCACGCCCAGGGCCCGCACCAGGGCCAGCCCCTCCGGCTCCTTGGGGGCGGATCGCCCCCCCGCCAGCAGCACCGCCAGCCCAACGCCCACCAGCAACAGTTTTCTCATCCCTGGTTCCTCCTGTTGTCCGTATTCAAGTAGTCCGGCCGGGTTTTCACCTCCGGCAGAGGCTCCCGCAGCACCGTGTGCCCCTCCTTCTGCCGCCCCGCGTTGGAGGCAAAGGGGGTCAGATAGGCGATGCCGAAGGTCTCCAGCTTGGCCAGCCGGTACACCAGCGCCAGCCCGCCCAGCACCAGCCCCTTCAGCCCCAGCAGCCCCCCCGCCAGCGTCAGCCCGAATCGCCACAGCCGCAGGGCCCCGGCAAAGTCCTGGCTGGGGGCGGTGTAGCCCGCGATGCCCGCGATGGCCACCACCACCAGCACCGCCGGGGACACCAGCTTGGCCTCCACCGCCGCCGAGCCCACCACCAGCCCGCCCAGGATGGACACCGTCTGTCCGATGGAGGAGGGCAGGCGCAGCCCCGCCTCCTGCAAGACCTCAAAGGCCAGCAGCATCACCAGCACCTCGGTGAGGGTGGAAAAGGGCACGCTGGCCTTGGCGGCGATGATGGACAGGGACAGCTTCACCGGGATGAGCTGGGGGTAGAACAGCACCGCCGCCGCGTACAGCCCCGGCAGGAACAGGGTGATGAGCATACACACATAGCGCAGCACCGACAGTGCCCCCGCCACCGCCCAGCTGGTGCTCCGGTCCTGCCCGGTGCGGAAGAAGCTGTCCAGGGTGGCGGGGAACAGCCAGCCCATAGGGATGCCGTCCACAATCACCCCCACCCGCCCCTCCGCCAGCCCCGCGCAGAACCGGTCGGGCCGCTCGGTGTAGGCCGTCAGCGGGAAGGCCGTCCGGCTCTCGTCCGTCACATACTGCTCCAGATTCCCCGTCATGAGCAGGGCGTCGATGTCGATCTGGCCCACCTTGGCCTTCACCTGCCGCGCCAGATCCGGATCCGCGATGCCCTCCACATAGAGCACATCCACCGGCGTGACGGACTGCCGCCCCACGATCTGCTCCTCGATCCGCAGCTCCGGGGCCCGGAACCGCCGCCGCACCAGCGACGTATTGGTGCGCAGGCTCTCCACGAAGGAATCCCTGGCCCCCTTCACATCCGGCTCGTTCTCCGGGTTGGAGACGGATCGCTTCTCCTCCGTCCCCGCCGACAGGGTGAGCACCTGCTCCTTTCCCGGGAAAAACAGGGCCACCGAGCCGTCAAGCAGATCGAAAATCACCTGGTCGGCGGTATCCCGGCTCTGTACCACCAGGGAGTACAGCCCGCCCTTGAGCATCAGGTCAAAGGCGGCGTCCATGTCCTCCGCCTCCCGCAGGGCCTGGTTCTGGGTGAGGGGCCGCAGCACGTAGTCGCAGGCCCGCTCGTTGCGCACCTGCCCCGCGATGAACAGCATCTCCACCTGCCGGGCCGGGTCATTGTTCAGGTACAGCGTCCGGCGGTTGAAATCGGCGCAGCCCTCGAACACCCCCGCCACCCCGTCCGCCGTCAGCGGGACCTTGTACCGGGGCTCCCGCCGGGGGTGGGGGGGCGGCGTCTCCTTTTTTGTTCCAAAAATCCCCATGCGGCTCCTCCTTTTGAAACCAGTATGCCGCGCTCGCATGGCTGCTATGCAAAATTTGAGTGAATTTTCGCACAATTTGCATGGAAATTCCCCAAAAAAATTTGACTGTCCCGCCCTATCTATGGTACACTGTTTTTAGAGGGCAACGCTCTTGTTGAACTATGTGGAAAAGAGGAGACGCCTATGTATCGCATTGTAAAAAAACGGGTGCTCAACCCCACCGTCACCCTGATGGAGGTGGAGGCCCCCGCCGTGGCCCGCAAGGCGGAGCCGGGGCAGTTCATCATTCTCCGGGTGGACGAGAACGGGGAGCGCATCCCCCTGACCATCGCCGCCTTCGACCGGGAGGCGGGCACCGTCACCATCATCTTCCAGATCGTGGGGGGCACCACCGAGAAGCTCAACCACAAGGAGGAGGGCGACTTTCTCCAGGACTTCGTGGGCCCCCTGGGCCGGGCCACCGAGACCGCGGGCCTGAAGCGCGTCGCCGTGGTGGGGGGTGGCGTGGGCACCGCCATCGCCTATCCCGTGGCGAAGAAGCTTCACGACGTGGGCTGCCACGTGGATCTCATCGTGGGCTTCCGCAATAAGGATCTGGTGATCCTGGAGGACGAGTTCAAGGCCGCCTCCACCCAGCTCATCATCGGCACCGACGACGGCTCCTACGGCAAGAAGGCCCTGGTCACCGACCTGCTCCGGGAGCAGATCGAGGCGGGGGCGAAGTACGACCGGGTCATCGCCATCGGCCCGGTGATCATGATGAAGTTCGTCTGCCAGCTGACGAAGGAGTACGGCATCCCCACCGTGGTGAGCATGAACCCCATCATGATCGACGGCACCGGGATGTGCGGCGGCTGCCGCCTGACCGTGGGAGGAGAGACGAAGTTCGCCTGCGTGGACGGCCCGGAGTTCGACGGCCACAAGGTGGACTTCGACGAGGCCATGGCCCGGGGCGCCATGTACAAGGACTTTGAGCGGCACGCCTACGAGGAAGCCTGCAACCTGTTCAAACAGGAGGTACAGTAAAATGCCCAATATGAGACCGGATAAGAACCCCATGCCCCACCAGGATCCCGTGGTGCGGGCCACCAACTTCAACGAGGTAGCCCTGGGCTACACCCAGGAGCAGGCCATAGACGAGGCCCAGCGGTGCCTGAACTGCAAGAATATGCCCTGCGTGTCCGGCTGCCCGGTGAAAATCCACATACCCGAGTTTATCGCCAAGGTGGCGGAGGGCGACTTTGAGGCCGCCTACCAGATCATCGCCAAGGACAGCGCCCTGCCCGCCGTGTGCGGCCGCGTCTGCCCCCAGGAGAGCCAGTGCGAGGCCAAGTGCGTCCGGGGCATCAAGAACGAGCCGGTGGGCATCGGCCGGCTGGAGCGCTTCGTGGCCGACTGGCACAACGCCAACGCCACCGGGAAGGCCATCCCCCCCGCCCCCAACGGCCACAAGGTTGCCGTCATCGGCTCCGGCCCGGCGGGCCTGACCTGCGCCGGCGACCTGGCCAAGAAGGGCTACGACGTGACGGTGTTCGAGGCCCTGCACCTGGCGGGGGGCGTGCTGGTGTACGGCATCCCCGAGTTCCGCCTGCCCAAGTCCATCGTGCAGAAGGAGGTGGACACCCTGAAGGAGCTGGGCGTGAAGATCGAGACAAACATGGTCATCGGCCGCTGCCTCACCATCGACGAGCTGAAGGAGGAATTCGGCTTTGAGGCGGTGTTCATCGGCTCCGGCGCGGGCCTGCCCAAGTTCATGAACATACCCGGCGAGAACCTGAAGGGCGTGTACTCCGCCAACGAGTTCCTCACCCGGATCAACCTGATGAAGGCCTACAAGGACGGCGCGGACACCCCCATCCAACACAGCACGAAGGTGGCCGTGGTGGGCGGCGGCAACGTGGCCATGGACGCGGCCCGGTGCGCCCGCCGTCTGGGGGCCGAGGTGTACATCGTCTACCGCCGCAGTGAGAAGGAGCTGCCCGCCCGTGCCGAGGAAGTGGAGCACGCCAAGGAGGAGGGCATCATCTTCAAGACCCTCACCAACCCCACCG
>CAJTYK010000080.1 GCA_910584285.1 uncultured Oscillospiraceae bacterium | reverse complement strand
CCATGTCCAGGAAGTTCACCGCCTTGACGTAGTGGCCGTGCTCTTTGAAATAGGGAGACAGCTTTTCAAAGAGCTCCCCTTTCGGATCTGTTATGTAAACTGATTCCCCGCGCTGGGCACATCCCATCAGAAACGGGATAATGAAGCCTCGGGATTTCCCGCTGCCGGGAGCGCCGATGCACAGCAGGTTGTTGTTGTCCCCCGGCACCATGCGGTGGGCGACGTAGAGGTCGTACTTGTTCGGGTCATCCGGGCGCTTTTTGTATTTGCCAAGCATCATGCCCTTTACCTCGGCCACGCTGCCCACCTCCAGAAACTCCCCCATCTCCTTCCGGGTGAGGAAGCCGGAGGAGCCGTGCGTGCCGTCGGGCAGGATGTCGAAGCCCCGGCTGTCCCGGGTGGCCTTATAACCGGAAAACCACTTGTACCCCGTCCCGGTGAACAGACACACCAACAGGGCGATGACGGCGGTGGCCCCCAGGCCGAAGGGGGTGAACAGCACGAACCAGTTGCGGAATGGGTTGAACACCCAGATGCTCTCCACCACCTCCTCACCCGCCTTGTGGAAGGTGGAGGCAACACCCAGCCGGATGGAGTTTAGCAGCATCCCATAGAGGTACCAGCCTGCCAGCCCTGCGGCGGCGTAGAGGGGCAGCTTCTTTTTGTGGCGCTCATACCAAGGGCCGACTTTGGGTTCAAGGCGATCTTCCAGTTTTTCGATGAGCTTGGATAAGCGGGGCATCCGCAACATCTCCTTTCGAGGTCGTGAATTGGGTGCGCGGGGGCACATAGGGCGCGGGCTTCCTGCCGGTGACGGCAGAGATCGCCTCAGAAGTGAGGACAAATACTCGCGCCAGATTTTTGTCCCGGCAGCGGGGGAACAGCACCTGCTCCGCCTGTCCCTCCAGGGCGGCCATGGCGATCTGGGGGAAACCCCGGCTCCTGGCTGTGCGGATAGCAGCGTTGATCCGGCGCAGATCCATGTCCGTCGCCATGAGGAAGGGCACACCCTGGAACATGGCGTCCCACTCGGGCACATCATCGGGGGGCGGGCGGTACTGGCTTTTCAGAGCCGCCTGGGTGAGCTTCCGGCGGTAGTCCGGCACGGCCATGATTTGAAGCTGCACCGCCCCGGTGCTGTCACAGGACAGCAGATGAACCGGGAGCTGAAGGCAGCGGTACGCGCCACCATAGGTGAGCAGCTTGGTATCCTTCCGCTCCATGGGGCGATCCAGTTCGCTGAGGACGCTCTTGTAACTGTCCCCGGCAAAGAGAAAGGCCCGCCCCACGTCCCGGAACCGGGCGGTCTGATTGGAGAACGCCGCCAGCTCATCCATCAGCGCCAGCTTACCGATGCCGGGGCAGACGTAGTGCATGGCGTACAGGCTGTCCCCCAGGCGGGCCAGGGCGGCCACCCGGGTGCTGCCCCAGGGGTTGGAGCCCTTACTCCGGGCAATGGAGGGAAGAAACAGGGCCGCGGGGCCGTCCAGCTCCTCCGGCCCGAGGGTGAAAGGATTGACCCCGCCGTGGTAGGCGGTGATCACCAGCCGGGACACCCGGACGCGGCGCTCGATCAGCGGCGGGTGGTAGGCCCTGGTGGTCTGGGGAACCGCGCTGTCCAGCAGATGCTCCAAAAGGAGCTGCCCCTTGCTGGTGAGCAGCAGCGCCCCGCTCTTTTCATGCCGCCGGATGAGGCCCAGGCCCATGAGGTTTTTCCGCTCGGCATCTGAGGCGATCCCCCTCAAGTCCCTGGGCTGGATGAACTGGCACCAGCACAGCAGCTTCAAAATATCAACGTCCCGATGGCTGAAAATCACGCATACCGCGCCCCCTTTCGTATTTCCTGCGTGCGCCGAAAACGCCCTTGCGCCGGCGCCGGCGCAAGAACTTTTTCGGCGCTTTTCCAAGCCCCCTATGGGGAGCCAATCTGATGGCTCCCCATAGAAGTCAGCTTTTTTCACGTCCCGCGTTTTTGCCGCCGCCCCGAAAGCCCTTGTTTTCAACCGCTTGGAGCGGCGGACACCCATCAGATTTTTGAAAACCCACTAACCGGCCGAAAATGGCCCAAATCGAGACAAAACCTGATGGGTGTCCCGGTCACTTTTTGGGGCAATTCAGCTCCACCCACCGCTGTAAAAATCATGGGTCTGATAGTCCCCGGAGTGGAAGGCGAAGAAGTCCGCCGCATCCGCCATGTCCAGCAGCGTGATGTGGCACACGTCCAGCTCGCTCCGCCCAGACAGCAGCGCCAGGCCCAGGGTTTGCTGGTCGTCATCCGGGATGAGCCTGCCCTTGATGGCGTTGCTCACCGCCTTCCAACCCTTGTTGTCCTGGTCGAAGATGTGGCGGCCCTGGATGCCGGTGAACTCGTCGATCACCAACAGCGCCCGGTTGAAAAAGGGCAGCTTGCAGCCCTGGGCCTCGTATTCGTCCAGCAGGCGGCGGATGGTGTCGCTGAGCCATTCCGGGGGCTGGAACCGGCAGTGGGGCAGCAAGGTATTCAATGTGATATGGAGCCAGTTGTACCCCAGCATCTCCACCGACCCAGCGATCTCCATGGGCGGGAGGACGGGCCGGGAGCCATAGCCCCCGGTGCCAGTGCTGTACCGCTCACACAGCTTCCGAACCTCCAGGGCCGCGCTCTCAAATTGCGCCGCCGTCTGCTCCAGCGCCTTCTGGAGCTTGTCCGGGTCGGGCGTCCCGCCGTCCGCCAGCGCCACTAAAGTGCCGGTCTGGCAGAAGGCGTTGTTGGCCAGCTTCTGGAGGTGGGCGGCGTCCTGCCTAAAACTCATTTGCCGCCCTCCTTCCGCCGGGTACGCAGGTCGGTGGGGGAGGTGGTGATGGCGTCGTACTCCTTCTCAGTGGCGTGGAACTGCACCGGCACATGGTTGTAACCAATGCACAGCAGGCCCTCCCCCCGGCGAAACCGGGTGATCTGCCGCACCTCATCCTCGGACAGATTGAGCACGTTCTGAATGAGCCGGGCCTCCTGCTCCTCCATCTGCATCACCAGCTTGATCCGGCTGGAGTCCAGAATCCCCTTGCCATATTTGCCGCCGTCCAGCCCAAACAGATCCTGCATCCCCTGGGTGGAGGTGATGGCGATGCCGCCCAGGCCCCGGATCGTCTTCACCATCTCCTGGACGAAACCCGCCGCCAGCGGGTTGGAGTTGGCCCCCACCAGGCTCCACAGCTCATCGGCGATGAGGGCGGACAGGTCGCTGCCCGCGTCCATGATGAGGTCGTTTGCGATGTCAGTGGCCCAAAAGATACCGGGGAGCAGCAGGTCGTCCGGCATCCCGGAGGTGTCCAGCACGATGTATTTGTTGTCCAGGTCGATCTCGTTGCGCTGGCCCATGGCGGAGGCCGAGCCGGTGACGTACCGGGCCAGCACCACGGCCAGGTGTTTGGTGTCCGGGTTCTGAGAGAGCACATCGTACCAGTCCGGCAAGATGGGCATTTCCACAAACCGGCCATTTTCATCGGTGATGGTGGCGTTGTCAAAGGTGATCCCGTACCGTCGATAGCACTCCACCAGGGAGGAATCCAGCAGATTTTTGTCCTCATCGGACAGATCCCGCTTTTGCAGGGAGTACCAGATGATGAGCCGGGAGATCTTGTCCGCCAGAACGGAATCATCCCGGGCGGCCATGTCCCGCAGCCCGGCATAGCTGTCCAACGACTTGCGCCGGATGGCCATGATGTTGGGGCAGTCCTTGGAGGACGGGGACAGGCGCAGGTACAGACCACCCAGCAGCTCACACAAGGGGCGGAACTCGTGGCCCTTCTTGGGCACGATGAAGATCACCCTTCTCCCCTGCTGGCGCAGCCGCCCGCCCAGACATTGCAGGGTGAAGGTCTTGCCCGCGCCGGAGGAACCGCCGATCCAGCAGTTGCCGTTGGTGTACTTGTAGTCGTCATAGGGATCCAGGAACACCGGGGAACGGTTGTAAAGGTTCAGACCAAAAAAAATGCCGTTGCGGTCACTGAGCTCGTAGGAGGCAAAGGGGAACGCGGCCGCTACGCCGGAGGTGAGGGCATTGCGCCGGGATTTGCGCTCCACATCCGCATCCAGGGCCAGCAGGGGGAGCGCCGAAAGAAACGCCTGCTCGTTCTTGTAGTCGCAGCGGCGGGCGATCATGTCGATGGACACGCACAGCTTTTCCACCGCCGTCACCCGCTGTTCCAGGGTTTCCGGGTCGTCCGCCGTCACCTCCACCAGGGTGTGCATATAGTAGAAGTCCTCCCCTTGCCGATTCATCACGTCTTTGAGATACAGCCCGGAGTTGATGGCGCTGTCCAGCTCCTCATAGTCCTGGCGGGTGTCCCCCACATCCCGCATCCGGGAGCGGTTCACCATAGTGGTCTGCGAGATTTTGGACAGTATCTTCTCCTTGGACTGGCGCTTGACGGTGAAGCTTAGGCTGACGCCCTCCCCGGCCTCCACCAGCGGGGCCAGCCAGCAGGAACCCACGGTGGTGGAGTAGCCGTAGCCCGCCACGTAGAGGTAGGCGTGGTACACCCCGTCCACCAGGATATAATCCCGGCTCTTGGTGTCGATGGCGGTGGGGGACAGAATATCCAAGATGGTGGTGGAACCCGCCTCCAGTTCTGTAAGGTCGGGTTTCTCCTCGCCGAAAATCATGTGTCTGAGAGAAAAGGGCTGATTTTCCTTTTTCTTGACCGCCCGCGTCTTTTCCTTTGGTTTTACAGGGGGCTTTTTCGTTTTCTTCTGCATTGTATTACTCCTTATTTTGGTATAATGTTCAAAGTTTTTAGCCCTTGAACAAGGCAGGATGATATGTTATAGTACAAAAAATGAAGCAGCGATAACATGAAATCTGGTGAGGCATCAGCTATGGGAAAAGATATTTCACAGTGTATTGAAATTTACCAAAAACAATTGATCCAAGGGGATATAAGGTTTGCATATATTACTTTGATTAAGTACATGGGAGAATTAAAGGCGCAGTTTCCAAAACAGTATTCAACCGGAAATATTTCGTTGGGATATTTGTATTACACATATTTCCCGTTTTTTAATGAATATTTGAGACAGCATAAATTGCGGTTTGGTATCGTGCTGAATCATCTGGAAATGCGGTTTGAATTATGGCTAATGGGACAAAACACTTCTGTGCAGAAGGCATATTGGGAGCTTTTAAGAAATACAGATTGGAACAACAACACAACGACAATGCCTCAATATTCTGTATTAGAGGTGTGCCTGGAGGATGTGATCGATTTTAGCAGCAAGGGCCTCATGACAAATAAAATTCTTGATAATGCCACTTCTCTGGCAGAAAAGATACAAATTTTTTTGAAGGGTTTTGACTGAGCAAATGGCAATTCAGCAGGCGGCTGTCAACGTTGGACAGCCGCCTGCTTTTTTCGCTATCCCTCATAAATTCCGTGGACGGCGGTGGTCATGTCGAACACGCCCTCCGGGAGCTGCACCCGGCGGCTGGTTCGCTTATTGATGATCTCGTACAGCAGCTTCAAAATGAAGTCGTCGGCAAAACTGGGCTCCAGTACCTCCAGCTCGCAGCCGTCCAGATACCGCCGGGCGGTGTCCGCCTCCTCGTTGAGCCGCTGGACGATGGCGGCGGTGGTGCGGCCCTTGGCGTGCATCCGGCCCTCGTACTGGAAGATGAGAAAGAACCGGTGCCGCAGGGCGTCGCTGGCAACCCCCTGGCCAATCTCCTTGATGTTGTCCTCGATCATCTCCCGGCAGGACTGGTTGGGCTCATGGGCGGCGAACTCTTTCATCCGCTCCACATAGTCCGCCGTGTCGGCGGGCAGGGTGCGGGCTTCGATCTGTAAATCGTCCGGCGCGATCTTTAGCCACGCGGCATAGCTGGAGATGATGTTCTCCCGGTCATTGGGGGATTTCAGATAGATGTTCACCGGCAGCACCT
>CAJTYK010000079.1 GCA_910584285.1 uncultured Oscillospiraceae bacterium | reverse complement strand
TGTGAAAAGCAAACGCCGCTGTGTGGGAGCAGCGGGAATCCCCAGCCCTGTCAGAGAGGGTCAATCAAAAATGGAGGTATTCCCATGTTATTGCTTGTTTTCTTCATTTCTATTGCCGTATTGCTCCTGTGCATCATCAAGATCAAGCTGAATCCCTTTGTGGCCCTGCTGGTGTGCGCCTACGGCACCGGCCTGCTGGCCCTGGCCACCTACGCCGGGGGCGCGGCCCCGGACAATTTCGCGTCCATCGCCGACGTGACCGCCTGCGTCACCGGGAATTTCGGCTCCACCCTGGGCTCCATCGGCATTGTCACCGGCCTGGGCGTCATGCTGGGTATGTTCATGTACGAGTCCGGAGGCATCGACAGCATCGTGGACAAGGTGCTCAAGGCCGTGGGCCCCAAGCGCTCCCAGTACGCGGTGTCCGTGGCGGGCTTCATCACCGGTATCCCCGTCTTTGGCGACGTGGTGTACATTATGTTTGCCCCCATGCTCCGGGTGCTCTCCCGCAAGACCGGCTACTCCATGGCGGCCTACGGCGGCGCGCTGGCCATCGCCACCACCTGCACTTTTGCCCTGGTGCTGCCCACCGCCCCTCCCCTGGCGGTGGCCGGGGCCATGGGCATCAACGTGGGCGTGTTCTTCTTTTATGCCCTGATCGCCGCCTTTATCGGGATGTTTGTGGGCGGCATCGTCTACGGCGGTTTCGTAAACAGGCAGGATCAGAAAGCGGGCAAGACCTGGGACTTCTCCGACCTGGACGCCGAGCTGGCGGAAAATGCCGCCAACGCCTCCCACAAGCCCAAGATGGGTGCCATGATGGCCCTGTCCATCCTGCTGGTTCCCATCGTGCTGATCCTACTGGGTTCCTTCTCCGCCTTCCTCCTGCCGGAGGACAGCACAGCGCTGAAGGTGCTGGCCTTCCTGGGGGACAAAAACGTGGCCATGACCATCGGCGTGCTCTACGGCGCGTTTATCTCCCGGCCCCACCTCAACCGCTCCATCACTGAGATCATGAACGAGGGGGCAGACAAGATCGGCCTGGTGCTGCTCATCACTGGCGCGGGCGGGGCCTACGGCGGCGTGTTGAAGGCCTGCGGCATCGCCAACGTCATCACGGACGGCCTTCAGGGCTTCCATATGCCCATACTCGTCATGTGCTTTGTCATCGCCCAGGTGCTGCGCATCGCCACCGGCTCCACCACCGTGGCTCTGACCACCACGGCGGCCATCGTGTCCGGCGCGGCGGCGGTCTCTGGGGTGTCCCCCATCCTGTGTGCCATCGCGGTGTGCGCGGGCGGCATCGGCCTGTCCCTGCCCAACGACTCCGGGTTCTGGGCGGTGTCCCGGTTCTTCCACCTCAACGAGGTGGACACCATTCGGGGCTGGACCATCGGTGGCTTTGTGGCGGGCGTCACCGTCCTGCTGTTCACCTGCGTGCTCAGCCTGTGTCAGGGCTTCCTGCCAGGGCTGGCGTGAGCTGGAGCGGCCCGCTCCCTGCCGCGGGGCAGAGAGCGGGCCACTTGCAATTTCAGTACATATCCGCTATAATATGGGAGAAATTTGGGCAGATAAGAGAGGTGAGCCCCGGTGATGGAACCAGCCTTTGAAAATATCCAGGCAAAGGGAGCCACCCTGCCGGAGCAGGCGGCGGAGCAGATATCGAAGCTGATTGTGGAGCAGCATCTCACCTGTGAGGACAAGCTGCCCAGCGAATTTGAGCTGGCGGAGCTGCTGGGCGTGGGCCGTGGCACGATCCGGGAGGGCGTAAAGCTGCTGGTGGCCCGGAATGTGCTGGAGATACGGCGGGGCAAGGGGACCTATATCGCGCCCAACCCAGGGGAGATCCCGGATCCCTTGGGGTTTGTCTATTATCCGGACCAGCTCCGGCTGGCCCTGGATCTGGCGGAGATCCGGCTCCAGATGGAGCCCTGGGTGGCCCGGATGGCGGCGGAGCGGGCGACGGCGGAGGATCTGAAAAAGCTGCGGGAGGCCTGCTGCGTGGTGGAGCAGGACATTGTGGCGGAGCGGGATCACTCCAGGAACGACGTGCTGTTCCATGTGGCCATTGCGGAGTGCACCCATAACCTGGTGGTGCCCAAGCTGATCCCCATTATCACTTACGCGATCACGCTGTTTGTCTCATTGACAGAGAGCCGGTTGAAGGCGCAGACCTTGGTGGATCACCGGGAGATTTTGGACGCAATTTGTGACCGGGACGTGGAGCGGGCCGCAGCGGCGATGGAGCGCCACATTGAATATAACAGGGCCTTACTACAGGAAATTATCAGCCATTTGGGGCACGACAACGGAGAAATTCCAAGCAACGCTGAGGAAGGCGGGGGCTTGCGCACCGATCCGTAAAGGACGGACCAAAGACGCCCAGGCTCTGGACTGCGCTGTGCGGAGCCCTCCCGTCCTGCTCCACTCAATGCGGCGTGATTTTCTTCGGATCAAGCCAGGCGCCCGGGCCCTCGGTCATGGCGACCTCCTCCAGTTCCCCGGTCTCTTTGGCAAAGGCGTACATGGCTTGAGCGATGGAATACATTTGCGGATAGACCTCCATGCAGCGCTTTTTTGGGTTCTCCTCCTCGAAGCTGTAGAGCCAATCGGTGCCTGTCTGCTCTCTTGCCCTCAAATAGTGGGAGACTGCCAGGGCAAAGCGATCCGGCCCTTCCGTTTTCTGGGTTCGCCCGGCATATTCCATATAGGACAACAGGGCATATTCCGCTTTGGACAGGCATTCGTTTACCTGGGGGACAAGGTAGGAGAGGATCTCCTCGCCTACGAAGCTGAGCATTCCATCCGCCCGAAGGTACAGGTGCGTAAACTCATTACGATGGCGCAGCGCAAAGGCGGCAGGCTCGAAGTCCAGCGCCTTGTATACCTCCAGCATCAGCTCCGGCCCCAGCCTGGTTTCCATTACAGGCGCATTCTGCTGCTTGTCCACAAAGATCACCTCATTTGTAATCAGCTTTTAGGGTAACCACAGGGCGCTGACCAAACGCCCTGTGGTTACCTTTGCCATGGGACTGCTTCAGAGCGCTGGGAAGCTACATTGCCTCCGCCCGCTCCCGACGTGGTCTGGGTCGCCGTTTGGGTCAACACCCGTGATCCTCTGCGGTTGCCTCCGGAACGGCGTTATAGTCCCACTGGTGGTTGGACCGGGCCATGTAGTCGCTGGTGACGTTGAAATACCGCCACTCGCACCCATTCATTGTCTCCCGGTAGGCAAAATCCCAGGTGGCGTCCACACAGTACCACTCCCCGTCCAGACGTACCATGTTCCACGCGTGATCCCCCGTGCTGGCGTGAGACGCCCCCACCACGGTAATGCACTCCATCCCCGCCATATTCATCAGAAGCTGGAAGGAGGAGGCATAGCCAAGGCACACCGCCATCCGGTCTACCAGCCCGCCGTAGGGGGTGTATGCCTCCCGGGGCGTCTCCTCCAGCACGTCTGCGTGTTTCCAGCCATAGTCAATCTTCTGCACCACCCAGTCGTAGAGGGTGGCTTCCGTCTCGAAGGGGCTCATGCCGTCATGAAGTACCTCCTCCAGCACGGCCTGGGCCGCGTCGTAGATGGCCCGGTCATCCTCGGACAGGCCGGCGGGATCGCCCTTCTCCCAGGCGGCGAGGATGGCAGAGGTATCGTAGACGGACATATCCTCCTCGTTTGGCTGAACGAACTTGATGCGGCCGGGGTGGTCGGGGTCTGGCTCCCCCTCGGGCATCGGATCATCCAGCTCCACGAAGATGGGATGCTCCGGGGTGCCCGGCGGGACGGACGGCCCGGCGGAGGGCTCCGCCGCCGAGGACAGGTCACGCAGGGCGGCCTCCAGCTCGGCCTCCGCCGCCTGTGGGTTCCGGCAGATGAACAGGGCCGCATACCGTCCCAGCTGAACAACCAAGCCGTTGGCCACCTGTTCCGCCTGCTCAGGCAGGCCGTCACGGAGATAGCCAAGTTCGCTGCTCCACTGATGAAGCTGCAGCGCGGCCGCGAGACTGGCGGCCGCAGGCTCGTCCTCCGCGTACAGCACAGCCACATGAAGGGTGTCCTCATCGTCAAATGCAAAGAACGAAAAACTGTTTTCAACCCGATCAAAGTTGTACAATAAAGTGTAATCAAAATCGATGTTATTCAGGGTGCGAAAAACTCTCCTGCCTTGGGCGCGGATTTCGTCTATCTCCTCCTGGCAGACGGCCTGAACGCGTTCCCACAACAGCTCCATATCAACTTTCTGGAACGGCTGAGCCGGCTGCGGGGCAGACAGGCGGATGAGAGCGTCCTCAAACTCGGCCCTCACCTCCTCCGGGTTCTGGCAGATGAACAGGGCCAGATACCGTCCGGTCTGAACCACCAGGCCATTGGCGGCCAGCTCCGCCTCCTCCGGCAGTCCCTTCTCCGTAAAGGCAGCCTCCTGGTTTTTCAGATGGCTCCGGAAGCATTCCATCCCCCGAACCGCCTCGTCCTCACTGACCATGCGCGACACCGTAAGTTCAAAGGCATGGTCAGAGATGAAGTCCGTCACAGAAAAGCCGGATTCAATTTTTTCCGCGTCCGCGCCATAAGAATCGGACATCCAGTTCAGAAAATAGTCATCGTCCCCGCTGCCAGTGGCAAGTTCGGTCATGGAATTGCTGGATGTGTAGCCATATCCCTTCCCCAGGCCGTCGATCTCCTCTTTACAGAAACGCATCAGATCCACCATCAGCGGCAGCATCTCCATCTCCGGCTCAGGCTCCGGCGTGGGGGCGGGCGTGGGCTGCTCTGGGAGGTTGTCCCCCTTCAGCGCGGCTTCAAAGGCTCCTGCCGCCCCCTCCGGGTCGGGACAGATAAACAGGCCCAGCCACGTCCCATGGCGTACGATCACGCCATTGGAAACCATGTCTGCCTGCTCCGGGGCATAGCCGGTGAAGTCCCCCTCCCGTTGGTGGAGATAGTCCTTTAACAGCGCCTCCCCGGCCTTGGCGGCGTCCTCGTCCTCCAGGCGGATTGCCGCCAGCTCAAAAGCGGAGGCCCCCGTGGCCCGGATGATGGCCCCGTCTGTCCAGCCGTTCAGAGCGTAGGCTTTTTCGATGTAGGTGTCCAGATCTTCCACGTCTGCATTGAGGCGTTCCAATGCCTCCGGGTTCTCACAGCCGGAATAGGGCAGAACCAGCTCCACCAGCTCTTTGGCTGCCTGCGTCTCCTCCGGCGGAGCAGACGGGTCTGGGCCAGATATGGGCTTACACGCGCCCAGCAGGCCCAGCAGCAGGGCCATCAGCAGCAGAATGGAACTCAACCTCTTAATCATGGCTACCTCCTGATCGCATCACGTGCAGGTTTTATCTTCATAGATGTATTTTAACATGGCGCATCGGGAGAGTAAAGAAAAACTGAAGAATGCGGCCATTCCGGATACGGTGGCCAGCATTGGAAGCTTTGCGCTCTCTGTCAGCGGTCTGACGGATGTGACAATCCCGGGGGACGTGACCGAGATTGGTTTGAATGCACTTGCCTACCCGGGCGAGACGACCCAGATGCTGAAAAGCTTTATGGAGCGGCAGTAAACGACGACAGCAGGACGGTGAGGAGGAAAACTCCCGCCGTCCTGCTGTCAATTTGGGCTGAAAAATTCCAATTATCCATCCGCTCCCGGCGCGGTCCGGGGCGGCGGTTGGGCCGTCCGGTCTGTCTCGCCGGCTTGCTCAACCTGAGCATAGATGGACGCAGGCGTATTTGGGTGGGGTTACCAGCCGGTGCCCACTTCCCGGCACGTCCAGCCCTCGTCGGTGAGGATCATATAGCCCACGCAGCCATAGGTATAGGCCCCCTCCGGGGCGTCGTCCCCGGCGTAGTCCTCGGTGCTGCCCGCCATAAGCTGCATCTTGGAGGTCTGGTTCTCCGGGATGAAAACCGTTTGATAGCCGAAGGGGAACCAGGTTTTGCCGAAGTCCTCCACCGCCTGCCCAATCCTCTGGGCGGCGCTGCGGCGCATATGCTCGGGCCAGTCCGTTTCCACCTGGACGTCCCTGACATCCACATAGGTGCAGGTGTGGAACCCGCCGGGGACGGCCTTGACCATGGCCCCCTCCCAGCCCTCCGCCCAGGCCCGGGCGATGTCCTCGTGGCTCCG
>CAJTYK010000078.1 GCA_910584285.1 uncultured Oscillospiraceae bacterium | reverse complement strand
CCGTCAGGGACACCACCGGGAAGCCCATGCCCTCGATGGCCATGGCGCACAGGGCGCAGGAGATCTGTTCCCCGGTGGACAGCAGCATATCCAGCTCCCGCTTGGAGGCGGTGGGGTTGATCTCCGCCGCCTTCTCAATGAGGTCGTCAGTGGTGTCCCCCTGGGCGGAAAGCACCGCCACCACCCGGTTTCCCTTTTGGTAAGTATCGGTAATGATGCGGGCCACGTTGCGGATTTTGTCCGCGTCCGCCACCGATGACCCGCCGAATTTCTGTACGATCAATGCCATAGTTCCATTCATCCTCTCATGGAGATTTCCATGCCGTTCTACGTGGCCGGGCCCCATGCCCGGCATTCCATTTTATGCGGCACAGCCAAATCAGTCCAGCACCCGCAACGCGGAGCGCACCTCCAGCCCCGCCAGCGCCTGATCCAGCTCCCCCCGGGTGAGGGGCGATCCGGTGAGGCAGGCGGACTCGTCCCCGCCGCCCTCCCGGCGGGCCAGCAGCTTGCACCCCGGCAGAGTGGAGCGCAGGGCGTCCACCGGGGCCTTGGCCCGGACGTACCAGCGGCTGGCCAATGCATCCGTGCCGCAGGCGGCATCCTCTCCCCCGGGCTCCCAGGACAGAGCCTTGCGGTGACCCATGTTCCGAGCCACGTCCATGACGTCCGCCACCACAGCAGAGGCGGTGGGCAGCTTGCCCGCTCCCCGGCCATAGAACATTACGTCGCCGATGGCGTCCCCCCGGACGGAAATGGCGTTGAACACGTCCTCCACCCCGGCCAGCGGGTTGGCCTGATCCACCAGATGAGGGGCCACGTAGGCGCACACCTTGCCGTCCTCCCGGCGGATGGCCCGGCCCAGCAGCTTGATCTTCTTGCCGGCGCTCTCGGCATAGTCCACGTCTGCCAGCGTCACCCCGGCGATACCCTGGGTGGGCACCTGCTCCGGGTAGATGTGCCGTCCGAAGGCGATGGCCGCCAGGATGCAGATCTTCCGGCAGGCGTCGTGGCCGTCCACGTCGGCGGAGGGATCCCGTTCCGCGTAGCCCTTCTCCTGGGCCTCCGCCAGGGCGGCGTCAAAGGTCAGCCCCGCCCGGATCATCCGGGTGAGGATATAGTTGGTGGTGCCGTTCAAAATGCCGTAGATCTCCAGAATCTCGTTGGCGGCCAGGCACTGGCTCAGAGGGCGGATGATGGGGATGCCGCCCCCCACGCTGGCTTCAAAGAGGTAGCACACACCCTTTCCCCGGGCCAGCTGGTTCAGCTCATAGCCGTGGGTGGCCACCAGCTCCTTGTTGGAGGTCACCACGCTCTTGCCTGCTGCCAGCGCCCGCCGGGTGAAGTCCAGGGCCACCCCGGCCCCGCCAATGGTCTCCACCACAATATCCACCTCGGGATCCTGTTCGATCACCGCGAAGTCCTTTACAAACCGATCCGCGAAGGGGCTGTCCGGAAAGTCCCGCACGTCCAGGATATACTTCAGCCGGATCAGGCCGTCCGCCTTGCGCTCAATGCTGCTCTCATGCCCGGTGAGCACCTCCGCCACGCCGGAGCCCACAGTGCCAAAGCCCAAAATCGCCACATTTACCATGCTATCCGTCATTCCTTTAACACATTCTTCCGGGACAAAACGCCCCGTCCAGCACACCGACCGTCGCCGTCGGAACACCTTCCGCATTCCGCCCAGTTCCGTCAGCGGGCTTCAAGCTCGCGGGTCTAAGACCCTTTTTGGTTCCTTTTCCTCTCGGTTCAGCACACCGTACGTCACCGTCGAACCACCTTCCGCGTTCCGCCCGGTTTCGTAGCGAGCTTCAAGCTCTTTTTGGTTACTTTTTCTCTCGAGAAAAAGTAACTACCCCGCCGGGATCTCGCAGCGGATCACCTCGGGCCGCGCCCGCAGCTCCGCCAGCAGCTCCTCCAAGCCGCCGGACAGCCCGCTGGTCTCCAGCCCCACCGTCACCGCCGCCGCACCGCCACCGGGGATGGCCTGGTTGATGGTCAACACGTTGCCCCCCCGATCCGCCAGCAGGTTCAGCACGCAGGACAGCGCCCCCGGCTGATTGCACAGCAGGATCTGGATGGTGACAATCCGCCCGTGGAGCATATCCTGAAAGGGCCGGATGGCGTCCTTGTATTTGTAGAACGCGCTGCGGCTGATGCCGGTGCGGCGGGTGGCGGCATTCACCGTCCGCTCCTCCCCCGTCTCCAGCAGCCGCTTGGTCTCCGCCACCTTCAGGTAGATCTCCGGCAGCACGGCGGCCTCCACCACAAAATATCTGGGCCCGCGATCCTGCTCCATTCCGTCCGCTCCTCTCCCCATCTGTCTTTGTACCGTGGTCTATTGTACCACACACACGGACGGGGCGCAATTCCGATTCTTCCCGCAAATTTGCCAAACCTTCTCCTCCCCCGCCGCCATTCTTCGGCACAATTTATGATCTCCCGTCCTGAGCGCGAAACGCCGCCCGCCGGGCACCCGGCGGGCGGCGCGCTTGCCATGGTATGGTCCGCTACGAATCCCCCGCCGGAACATAGGGATCAACCGGAGGGGTTTCAGGAGGCGGCGGCTCCGGGGTGGGCTCCACGGTTGGGAGGGTGGGATCCAGGGTGGCCGGCGGCTGGGTGGGATCCACATAGGGCTCGGTGGGCACCGGCGGGTCGGACGTGCCCGGTTCCGGCGACGCGCTGGGATCCACCGGGGGCTCGCTCTCCAGCCCCCCCTCGGTGTGGACATCACAGGCGCCGGCCCCCTCCGCCCACTTCTCATAGGTGCTCAGCAGGGTGCCGGTGTCCCCCACGGATATCGACGGGACCTCCACCTCCCGCTGGAAATTCACGTAGGCCACAGTCTTGACGCTCTCCTCCGGGCAGAAGGGCCCCGCCAGATGGTAATACCCGCTGGGGGTGCCGTCCTCCTTCAGAATGGGGCTGTCCATGCACACCTGGAACGTCACGTGGCACTCACAGCGCTCGGTGGGTACATCCTCCCGCAGTAGGCGGAAGGACTGCACCCGGTTGCCCCGGGGGTCGCTGGCGCAGTTATCCCCCGCCTGCTTGCCGCAGTCCTTGCAGATCTGGCAGGTCACCAGATCCCCGGGCACGGGGAAGGGCGAGTTCTCCTTCCCCTCATGCACCAGCGCCATCACCTTCTGCCACAGGGACACCGAGGGGTTGACATAGTTGCTGTTGATCTTCTCGTTGTAGGGATAGCCCGTCCACACCGCTGCGGTATAGTAGGAGGTGTAGCCACAGAACCAGTAGTTGAACACGTCGTTGGTGGTGCCTGTCTTGCCAGCCACAGTCTGCCCCGAGATCCGGGCCTTGCCTGCGGTGCCCATGGGGGAGGTCACTGCGTTGGACAGGTTGGCGTTGATATAGTAGGCCGTCCGCTCGCTGATGATCAGCTCCGGGGTGGTGCGGTGATCGATAATGGTCCTGCCCGAGGCGTCCTTGATCTCCAGCACGGTGGTGGCGGGGTTGAAGGCGCCATTCCGGGGGAAGGTGGCGAAGGCTGCCGCCATCTCAAAGGTGGTCACGCCCCGGGTCAGGCCGCCCATGGCCAGGGGGCTTCGGTCGATGTCGGAGTGAACCTCCCCCCGGCTGTCCACGTAGTTGGACACCAGGGAGGTGATACCGTACTTCTGCTCCAGGAAATCAAAGGACGCCTGAGGGGTCACCTTTTCCAGCACCCGCACGGCCACTGTGTTCAGCGATTCAGTCAGGCCGTCCCAGACGGTGGTCAGCCCGTCGTACTGCGGGAAGACGTTGTAGGGCCACGCCTTGCCGTTGAGCAGCTGGGGGCTGTCGTCCACCACGGTGGCGGGGGTGATGAGCCCCATCTCAATGGCGGGCGAATAGACGGACAGGGGCTTGATGGACGACCCGGGCTGCCGAAACGAATCAACGGCGGGGTTCAACCCCAGATCCACCTCCTTCTCCATGGTGTTGCCGATGGCCACCACGTAGCCGGTGGAGTTGTCCACCACCGTGATGGCGGACATGAGCCGCTGGCCTGTGCGGCGGGACACCTGATCCAGGTTGGCCCGGTCGTTATACACCGTGTCCACCGCCGCCTGAACCTCCGGATCGTAGGGCACGTAGATGGACAGGCCGCCGCTGAACACCAGGTGGTTGGCAGCTTCCTCGTTGATGTGCTGCTCCTCCATCAGCGCCTCCACCGCGTCGTCGATGACCGCCTCCACGTACCAGGAATAGCGGGGGGTGGCCTTGGATTTGGTCTCCGGCTCGTCCGGGTTCTCCGGGTCGTCCGTTCCGGCCTGGGCGTCCCTGGAGAACACCAAGGGGTAGGCGATGGCCGCGTCCCGCTCCGCCTCGGTGATATACCCCTTGTTGTCCCGGGCCTCATCCGGCTTGGCCATCTCCTTCAGGATCAACTCCTGGCGGGCCTTGTTATACTCCCGGTTCGTCCACACCTCACCGTCGTCAAAGATGTGCCCGCCGCAGGTCTCGCAGGTGCCGGGCTTCTCATTCAGGTAGTAGTCCCCGCAGGACTTGCAGGTATACCGCACCACGTCCACCACGCCATAGGGGGCGTAGAGGGACGGGTTGTTGGTGATCCCCGCCAGGCTGGCGCACTCGGCCAGGTTCAGATCCCACACGTCCTTGCCGAAATAGTACCGGGATGCCGCCTGCACGCCGTAGCAGCGGTTGCCCATGTAGATCCGGTTGAAGTAGACGGTGAGGATATCCTCCTTGCTGTTGTTGTCCTCCAGATCCAGGGCGGTGAAGATCTCCGTGATCTTCCGGGTGACGGTGACGTCGTCGTACTTGGTCAGGTTCTTGACCAGCTGCTGGGTGATGGTGGAGCCGCCCTGGATATTGCCGCCGGTGAACATACGCAGCACGCCGTTGGCGGTGCGCTTCCAGTCCACGCCGTGGTGCTGGTAGAACCGCTTGTCCTCAATGGCCACAAAGGCGTTGATCAGATCCTCCGGGATGTCCTTGTATTCGACGATCACCCGGTTCTCCTTGCCCACCAGGGTTTGAAGCTCCCGCCACTGGCCGGTGGTCTTGTCCTCATAGTAGATGACAGAGTTCTCGTTCAGGGTGTAGGCGGACAGGTCGATATGGGCGTTGGGCATCACCACCGTCTTGACATAGACAGCGGCGTAGCACAGCAGCAGTGATCCGGTGATCACCCCGATCAGCAGCAGGGTGCCCATCACCTGGAGCACTCGGATCAGGATGGTCACGCCCAGGGGCCGACGGCGCTTGCGGGCCATTTTGCTGATGGGGCGCGTCTCCTCTCCCCGATCCCGGGACGGTTCCCGGCGCGGCGCGCCCTGCGTTCTGTTTGTCTCCGGCATGGTTGAGATACCTCCGATGTAGTCAAGCCGCCCATGGGCGGTCCGGATTCCTCTCTCTCCCGCCGCAGCCGGCAGCCCGGCGGATTTGAGTATTATATCACAGTTCGTCCAATTTGTCCACCCTGCCAGTCACCACCTGATCCGACAGGTTTTTCCCGGGATTTTTTTGCATACCCCTTGCATTTTTCCGCCGCACCCGTTACAATAGGGCACGGAAGCAATCCGCGCCCATCAAAGGAGGACGTCAAACTATGAGCGAGGAATACGGCCCCGATTTCGTCTCAGTCACCGACGACGAGGGAAATGAATTTGAACTGGAGCATCTGGGCACCCTGGAATACAAGGACGGCGAGTACATGGCCTTCGTGCCCGCCGACATGGACGAGGACGACGAGGACTTCGGCCTGATCCTGCTGCGGGTCATCGAGCAGGACGGCGAACAGCTGCTGGCCGACATCGACGACGAGCAGGAACTCAATGAGGTTTACGAGAAATTTATGGAGGAGCTGTTCGCCGACGAGGACGAGGAGGAGGAATAACTTCCCTGACAACCGCCATCCGTTTTACCACCGCGTCCCGGGCAATCTGCCCACCCAGGCAAGCTCGTGAGTCCCGTCTGTGTTCCATGCACAGACACAAGCGGCAGCACTAAGAGGGCCCTTGCGTCGTACCCCCACGTGCTGGACGATCTGCGCCAACTGACCATATTAGGCTTCTCTGGGGCGCGCTCTGTTGGTTACGTTCTCTCGCGTGAGAGAACGTAACCCCGCACCCCCCGGTGGCAACCGGGAAACAAATTACCCCTGCCGGGTTCTAACTACGTGACCGCCCTTTTAAAACCCACATTTTTTAAACGGGACGCCCCCTCGCACCGTGGCTCGCAGGCCTCCCGGCCCTCTCCGGAGGTGTCTGGACGTTGGAAGCGGTAAAGCGGTGCGGAGGCGACCCACCTGCATTGCTGTGCAGGTTTTTAACGGGGCGGCACGGCCACGGCGGGGGTTCGGCCGCATCAGGCGGGAGGGC
>CAJTYK010000077.1 GCA_910584285.1 uncultured Oscillospiraceae bacterium | reverse complement strand
CCCCTAAGCGCGCTCTTTGGTTACTTTCTCTCGCGCGAGAGAAAGTAACGCCCCCCGCAGGGGCGTCCCCCCGGGGCACCCGGGCGAGGTCAAGCAGGGCCTCCCCCCTGCCACCCCCCACGAGGGCCGGGGGAAACCGGGGAAGGGGGCTCCCCCCTACCCCTCCAGCTCCACAGGATGCTCCGGCGCGATGGTGGAGATGGCGTGCTTGTAGATGACCTGCTGCTTGCCGTCGGACGTCACCACCACCACGTAGGGATCGAAGGCGGTGATCACCCCCCGGAGTTGGTAGCCGTTCATCAGAAAGACAGTGACCCGGGCGGCGGCGCGGCGGGCGGCGGACAGGAAGGCGTCCTGAATGTTGGGCTGCTTGTTGACGGAAATGGTGGATGTAAGGCTCATGGTAAACACTCCTCTTTATTTTGGAGCCGCGGGACCATCCGGCGCGGAACTTTGCCCCGGGTTCCGTTTGGATTCGAGCCTGTTTATTGTAATCCAGCTTCCCTGATAAGTTCTGTCGAAAAAGCGAGGGCGGCGGAAATATTTGGTATTTTTTCCCATTCAAACCAGTGGGCCGCCCGGTTTCGGCGGAACCAGGTGATCTGCCGCTTGGCGTACTGCCGGGATCGGAGCTTGACCTCCTCCGCCCCTTCCTGGACGGGGCGGCCTTCCAAAAGGGCGGCGGCCAGTTCCTTGTAGCCGATGGCCTGCATGGCGGTGCAGTCCGGGGGGATCCCCGATCCCAGCAGGGATCGCACCTCCCCCTCCAGCCCCCGGGCCAACATCTCGTCCACCCGGCGGTCGATGCGCTCCCACAGCCAGGGGCGCTCGGTAAAGTTCAACGCGATGGTCAGCGGCGTGTAGCGGCTGGGCAGGGCGCGGCTCTCCGCGTCAAACTGGGACAGGGGCTTGCCGGTGGACAAAAACACCTCCAGCGCTCGGATGATCCGCTTCTCGTCGTTGGGGTGGATGCGGGCGGCGGCCTGGGGATCCACCCGCTCCAGCCGGGCATAGAGGGTGGGCAGGCCGTCCGCTTTCGCCTGGGCCTGGAGCTCCTCCCGCAGGCCGCTGTCCGGCGTAAAAGGGGCGAACTGCCGGCCCGCGATGAGGTGGTCGATGTAAAGCCCCGTCCCTCCGGCCACAATGGGCAGCTTCCCCTGGGCCAGGAGGCTGTCCACAATGGGCACGGCCTCCTGAACATACCGGGCCACGGAGTAGTTCTCCCCGGGATCGGCCACGTCGATCAAATGGTGGGGGACGCCCCGGGTCTCCTCGGGAGTGGGCTTGGCAGTGCCGATATCCATGCGGCGGTAGATCTGCATGGAGTCGGCGGACACCACCTCCCCGCCGAAGCGGAGGGCCAGCTCCACCGCCAGGGCGGTCTTGCCGGACGCCGTGGGGCCGCAGATCACCAGGATGTTTGGTTTCATAGGCGGCCCACCTCCGGGAAAGATAGTATCTTACAGAATACCATAAATTCCGGCGGGATTCAATGAACAATTTTCATCCGTCAAAAAATTGCACCGCCAAATTTTCCGTCGGTTCCCAAAAAGTTCCCCGCATGAAACGGCCGCCGCCGTCCATCCTACCGTCAGGATGCGATGGGGGGCGGACAGCTTATGGCGCGGTGGCTCTGGTTTTTTTATCTGTACAGCTTTTTGGGCTTCCTGCTGGAGGTGGGCTTTGCCCGGGCCTCCGGCCACCCCAAGCGGGATCGGAAATGCCTGATCCTCCTGCCCCTGTGCCCGGTGTACGGCCTGGGGGCCTGCCTGATTCTGGGGCTGGCTCCGCTGGGGAGCGGCCCCTTGTGGGTGGCGCTGTCCGGAGGGCTGGCGGCCACCGGGGCGGAGCTGGCGCTGGGGGCCTTCTACCGCTATGTCCTGGGGGTGAAATTCTGGGACTACGAGGGCATCCCCGGCAGCCTGGGGGGGCTGGTATGTCCGGCGTTCTCCCTGTGCTGGACGGCGTTGGCCCTGCTGCTGGTGTACGGGGTGCACCCCCTGGCGGCGTGGGCGGTGGCCCGGATCCCGGCCTGGCTGGGGCCCCCGGCCCTGATCGTGCTGGCGGCGGACGTGGTGGTGTCCTGTGCCGCCCTGCGCCGGACGGGCAGCACCGAAGTGCTGAAATGGTACGCGGTGGAATAAGTCCCCTTGAACGGCAGGCTGAGGCGTCTCGCCCTGTGTGTAAGGGCGGACATTGTCCGCCCGCCGTATTCGGGACGGGGCAAAGGGACGGCGGGCGCACACTGTGCGCCTCTACGCCTCTACGAAACCGGGAGGTTCTTGACAACCTCCCGGTTTCGGCATACAATAAAGGCCATTAAGACCCCAGAGAGAGGGGAGAACCCCATGATTGAACTGAAAAACATCTCCAAGATATTCCCCACCGCTGAGGGGGAGCTCCACGCCCTGACCGACGTGACCCTCACCATCGGCGACGGCGACGTGTACGGCATCGTGGGCATGAGCGGCGCGGGCAAGTCCACCCTGGTGCGGTGCATCAACCTGCTGGAGCGGCCCACCTCCGGCCAGGTGCTCATCGACGGCGCGGATCTGTGCAACCTGGGCCAGAAGGAGCTCATCGCCCAGCGGCGCTCCATCAGCATGATCTTCCAGCAGTTCAACCTGCTCATGCAGCGCACCTGCCTGCGCAACATTTGCTTCCCCATGGAGATCGCCCGCGTGAAAAAGGCGGACGCGGAGAAGCGGGCCCGGGAGCTGCTGGACGTGGTGGGCCTGCCCGACAAGGCGGATGCCTACCCCGCCCAGCTGTCCGGCGGGCAGAAGCAGCGCATCGCCATCGCCCGGGCCCTGGCCTCGGATCCCAAGATCCTGCTGTGCGATGAGGCCACCTCCGCCCTGGACCCCAAAACCACCCGGGACATCCTGCGGTTGGTGAAGGACATCAACAGGCGTATGGGCATCACCGTGGTGGTGATCACCCACGAGATGGCGGTGGTGGAGGAGATCTGCACCCACGTGGCCATTTTGGATCACGGCCGGGTGATGGAGACGGGCACGGTGGAGGAGGTCTTTTCCAACCCGCAAACCGAGGCGGGCCGCCGCTTAGTCTACCCCGACGGGGTACATATCGGCCAGCTCCCCGCCGCCCGGGTGATCCGCATCGCCTTCAACGGCGGCTCCAGCTACGAGCCCCTCATCGCGTCGCTGGCCATCGACTGCGGCGTGAAGGTAAATATTCTGGGCGCCGATACCCGGAACGTGAACGGCCAGGCCTTCGGCACTATGCTGCTGGGCCTGCCGGAGGATCCGTCGGAGGCCGCCAAGGCCATCGCCTACATCAAAAACCAGCCCAACGTGACCATGGAGGAGGTGCAGGATTACCATGGCTGACTTCTTCAGCGACCCCAAGACGGCGGCGCAGCTCTCCTTCCTGCTGGAGAACATCCCCTTCGCCATCTGGGAGACGATCTATTCCACTGTCATCGCCACCGTGTTCGCCTACCTCATCGGCCTGCCCCTGGGGGTGATCCTGGTCACTGGGGCCAAGGACGGCATTCGCCCCCTGCCCGCTCCCCTGATGCAGGCGCTGAACGTGGTGGTCAACCTACTGCGCTCCGTCCCCTTTCTCATACTCATGGTGCTGGTCATGCCCCTGTCCCGGATCATTCTGGGCACTACCATCGGCACGCCGGGCATCCTCGTCCCCCTCACCGTGGCGGCCTTCCCCTTCGCCGCCCGCCTGGTGGAGTCCTCCATCCGGGAGATGGACAAGGGCCTTATCGAGGCCGCCCAGTCCATGGGCTGCTCCACTCTCCAGATCGTGTGGAAGGTGATGCTGCCCGAGAGCTTGCCCTCTCTGCTGTCCGGCTTCCTCACTGCCTTCATCACCATCCTGGGCTACGGCGCCATGGCCGGGGCCATCGGCGGCGGCGGTCTGGGGGCCATGGCCCTGATGAAGGGCTGGGCCCTCCAGCAGTTCCTGGTGATCTACGGGGCGGTGATTGTCATCGTGATTCTGGTGCAGATCTTCCAGTCGGCGGGCTCCCATCTGGTGAACCGGATGGATCGGCGCACCGCCAGCGGGCAGAAAAAGGGCGGGAAGCGCTGATAGAGGGCATCTATTCGCGGGGCGGGACGGATCCGGCGGGCCGTTGATGGGCAGATTGCGCCAACGGCAGGCTGGGTTGTCCCGCCCGACTGTGTAAACTGCCCACTTGACAAAGACGCTTTGATGCGTTAAACTATAGCACAATCCACCCTGGTTCGGTTGGGGTGGGGAAAAGTTCATAGCACTGCAAAGGCAATGATGGGGAGAGTAAGCGCGCAGCCACGGCACAGAGAGCCCGGGAAGCTGAAAACGGGTACGGAGGGACGCGCCGAACATGGCCCCGGAGCCGCATGGCCGACGGAGGAAACGTCCATAGGTCACGCCGGGTTCGCCCGTCACAGCGATAGGGTATGTCAGTACCCGATAAGGCCCGGCCTCGCGAGGGGCGGGTGAAGCAAGGTGGTACCACGAAGCCGGGCAGGCTCTCGTCCTTGACAATCTGTCGGGGGCGTTTTTTTGTTCCCTCGAATCTGGTGAACTCCGCCCGGCGGGCGGTTCACATACAACAAAGCAAAAGGAGAGTACGGATATGAAGAAGAAAGCTCTGGCCCTGGCTCTGGCTGCGGCGCTGTGCCTGACCCTGCTGTCCGCCTGCGGCGGCAAGCAGAACACCACCATCAAGGTGGGCGCGTCCCCCACGCCCCACGCCGAGATCCTGGAAAAGGCCAAGGAGATCCTGGCCAAGGACGGCATCACCCTGGAGGTCGTCTCCTACGACGACTACGTGCTGCCCAACAACAACGTGGAGGACGGCCAGCTGGACGCCAACTACTTCCAGCACATCACCTACATGAACAACTTCAACGAGGCCAACGGCACCCATCTGGTAAGTGTAGCCGGCCTGCACTACGAGCCCTTCGGCATCTACGCCGGCAAGACCGCCAGCCTGGACGCCTTGGCCGACGGCGCGGTGGTGGCCATCCCCAACGACCCCACCAATGGCGGCCGGGCCCTGCTGCTGCTCCAGGAGCAGGGGCTCATCAAGCTGAAGGACGGATCCGGCCTGGAGCCCCGGCTGGATGACGTCGCGGAGAACCCCAAAAACCTGGACATCAAGGAACTGGAGGCCAAGCTGCTGACCACCACCCTCCAGGATGTGGACATCGCCATCATCAACGGCAACTACGCCATCGGCGCGGGGCTGAAATTTAGCGAGGCCCTGGCGGTGGAGTCCCCCGACGGCATCGCGGGCACCGCCTACGTGAACGTGCTGGCCGTGAAGGAGGGCCGGGAGAAGGACGAGGCCATCCTGAAGCTGGTGGAGGCCCTCAAGTCCGACGAGGTGCGCCAGTTCATCGACGAGAAGTACGCCGGCGGCGTGGTGGTTGTGGACTAATGCAGGCAAACGCCCCTGATTTCCCGGGAAATCAGGGGCGTTTTTCCGCCCGGATCTGGGGCGGAACGGCAAAAAAGCGCCCGGTCAAACGACCGGGCGCCTCGGTGTTTTGTTGTCAGGCCAGCTTGCCCTTGGCCAGCTCGGTGAGCTGGGTGAAGGCGGCCTTGTCGTTGACGGCCAGCTCGGCCAGCATCTTGCGGTTGATCTCCACATTGGCCAGCTTCAGGCCGTGCATGAAGGTGGAGTAGTTCATGCCGTTCATCTTGCAGCCGGCGCTGATCCGGGCGATCCACAGCTGCCGGAAGTCGCGCTTCTTCAGCCGGCGGCCCACATAGGCGTACTGCAGGGACTTCATCACCTGCTCGTTGGCCATCTTGAAGTGCTTGCTCTTGGCGCCCCAGTAGCCCTTGGCCAGCTTGAGGATCTTATTCCTTCTCTTGCGCGTCATCATCGCGCCTTTCACACGTGCCATATCTGTTCAGCCTCCTATAATTGAGTGAAAGTGAAAATTCTCTTTCCACCCCCGCAGGGGACGGAAGAAAGTTTTTGCTTTCCCCGAAGGGGGAGCGAAAACTTATTTGTAGGGGATCATGCGCTTGATGGTGGCCGCGTTGGTGACGTCGGCGTAGCCAGCCTTGCGGAGGCTCCTCTTGAGCTTGCGGGTCTTGCCGTGGCCGTTGAGCAGGTGGCTCTTATTGGCGTGGGCCCGTTTGACCTGGCCGTTCTTGGTCAGCTTGAAGCGCTTCTTGGCGCCGCTGTGGGTTTTGACTTTAGGCATGGCGGTTGTCTCCTTTTCGTAAGTTGATACGCGGCGTATGCCGCAGGGGGATCACTTATTGGTTTTCGCGCTCTTGGCGGACAGGAAGATGCTCATGTGCCGGCCCTCCAGCTTGGGCTCCTTGTCCAGCACCGCCATTGGCCCGCACTGCTCAGCGAAGTCCAGCAGCAGCTTCCGGCCGATGTCAGTATGGGCCATCTCCCGGCCCCGGAAGCGGACGGTCACCTTCACCCGGTTCCCCTCGCCCAAAAACTTCTGGGCGTTGCGCAGCTTGGTGTTGAAGTCGCCGATGTCGATGCCGGGGGACATCCGCACCTCCTTGACCTCCACCACGTGCTGGTTCTTTTTGGCCTCCTTCTCCCGCTTGGCCTGCTCGAACTTGAACTTGCCGTAGTCCATGAGCTTGCACACGGGGGGGGTGGCGGTGGGGGAGATCTTCACCAGGTCCAGCCCGGCCTCGTCGGCGCGTGCCTGGGCCTCCCGGGCGGACATAACGCCCAGCTGCGCGCCGTCGGCGCCGATGAGCCGCACCTCCCGGTCGCGGATTTCCTCGTTGATCTGATGAGCCGT
>CAJTYK010000076.1 GCA_910584285.1 uncultured Oscillospiraceae bacterium | reverse complement strand
ACACCATACCACACTCTGGTGGGAATAGCTACTGGGAACGGCAAGAATTATCAGTTCAGACACATATTTTTTCTGCCGTACTGGCGGTGCCCTTCTCTTTGTATACACTGGTGCAATTCGTACTCTCCCTCAGAAGTGTACGGAGCCGAGGAAAGAGGCCCTCTTATTGTTTACTGCGCCCCATTTTTCGAGGTGGCTCATGGTACTAATTCTGGCTGTTTAGGCGTAGCTCCTGTTGAGTGGAATACACAATTTTTTGGTCCCTCATCTCCATGATTTCAGCCCTTATTCACGCACTGACCCCCGCCCAAAGCGGCCATCCATGGGCATTTGAGCAATATCAGACCCCAGCAATGACCCCAGTGGGTGGAATGTGACCCCCGTATACGCCCAGGTTTCAAAGCCTGGAAGCCCTTGAAACGACCCGCACTGCGGGGCGTTGTGATTCGGGCGGGGGCCACTTGTGACCCCCGCCCTTTATCCTGCTTTAAAATCGAACGTCTGCATTGCCCTTCGCCTTGGGCATTTTGCCGAACATGAACGCCCCGAAAAGTCCGCTGACTGGGTGGCGAAAGCGTTACGGGAAGGCTGGGTGAACTGCCCAGCCTTCCCGTTTCCTTTTTCCTTACCTCCAAAAATTTCGAGGGTGAAAACTGCTCCCGCAACATTTGCGTACAAAGGCTCCAACACCGCGTTTTATCCCCTTTGAGGTGTACGGATACCCCCCGCCCCGCAAAGGGGGCACAAAAGCCCGCACAGGGGCCGACACTTGGTTTACGGTTTCAGGCTGCAACACCCGATGCGGGCAGGTGGTCATTGGCAGAGAATGGTCCGGCAAAACCTGTCGCTTGGTTTCAGGTTTTCCGAACCTTTCGGGCGCTCTCAGGCTGTAGCGGAGGACGCCTTCTGATTACGACGTAGTAGATTTTTCCCATCGGTCTTTTCGGAAGGTAAACCCTTTGCTATACGTTTTGCTCCTCGGCTACAATTAGTTTATGTTTGCCCATTCTTTTCCTGATAATACTGCGCCTGGGCCTCCCAGAGGGCCTTGTATTTCCCCTCCGTCTCCACCAAGGTGTCGTGGGTCCCCTGCTGCACCACCTGCCCGTGGTCAAAAACCGCGATCTCATCGCAGAAGCGGCAGGAGGACAGCCGGTGGCTGATATAGATGGCGGTCTTGTCCTCCACAATGTCGTTGAATTTCGTGTACACCTCGGCCTCCGCCTCGGGATCCAGCGCCGCCGTGGGCTCGTCCAGCACGATGAAGGGCGCGTCATGGTACAGCACCCGGGCCAGGGCGATCTTCTGGGCCTCACCGCCAGAGATCTCCACGCCGCTGTCCTCGAACTCTCGGTACAGGCAGGCGTCCAAACCCTTGGGCAACTCCGCTAATCGGGGGCCAAAGCCCGACTGCTCCAGGCAATCCGCCGCCCGCACCCGGTCGTAGCCCTCGGCGGCAGCCACATTGGCACCCAGAGGTTGGGAAAGCAGCTTGAAGTCCTGGAACACCACGGAGAACAGGGCCAGATAGTTGTCGTAACGGTACTTGCGGATGTCGATGCCGTTGAGCAGGATCTCCCCCTCGGTGGGGTCGTAGAGGCGGCACAGCAGCTTGATGAAGGTGGTCTTGCCCGAGCCGTTCTCCCCCACCACGGCCAAACGCTCCCCCACGTCGAACTTCATGTTCACGTGGCGCAATGCCCAGGTGTCCGTGCCGGGGTACTGAAAGGACACGTCCCGGAACTCGATCTCGTACTTCCGGTCGGAGCGTTTTTCCGTGGTCAGGCTGCCCTGGTACATGTTGTTGGGAATATCGAGGAACTCATAGGTGGGCTTGAGAAACTCCGCGTTGGCCCGCAGCACGCCGATCAGCTGGAGCAGGTCGCTCAACCCCTTGGCCAGCCCCGCCAGCGCCCCCACATACTGGGTGACGGAGCCCACCCCGAAGGCTCCCGCCAGGGCCTTGAGCCCGGCGAACAGGTAGATGGCCCCCACAAAGCTCTGGGAGATGGCTTCGCCGGCGGCGGCGCAGGCCCCCATGGGCCCCCGGCCCGCCCTGCCGATGGAGGAATCGGGGCCAAAGGAGGTCTTGCCGCGCATATTCGCTCTCCCCGCGTTCTCTAAGAACCTGTCCTGGGCGTAGGTGCGGATGTCCGCGCCCCGCTCCCGTTCCCGCATGGCGATGAAATAGAAGTAGGAGAAGCCCCGGTTGCCCTGGGTGCCGTCGTATTCGTTCCAATAGCGCTCCGCCCGGTTGGCCAAGGCGGCGGAGAGCGCCACCGACAGCAGCATCAGCCCCGCCATGCCCGCCAGACAGAGCGGGTGGTCCAGCCAGGCCAGGGGGCTGCCCGCGGGCACCGGCAGGGTGAACAGGCTCACCGACAGGGCCACCGCCCCCAGCAGCCGCAGCAGCGCCCCCAGGGCCTCCGCGGAGACCCGGTACACCCGGTTCAGCCCAAAGCCGCCCCAGTTCCTGAGCTGCTGAATCTGGGTGAGCAGGGCCTGGTTCCTGGGGTTGTCAATGTCGCAGAAGTCCATGGACAGCAGCTTTTCAAAAAGGATGCGGTTCCAGGCGGGCTCCTGGTGGGCGTGGCGCATGGTGTCGTCCCAGCAGCTCACCCCGGCCTGGAGCGCGGCCACCGCGCCCGTGGAGGCCAGCAGGGCCGCCAGCATGGTCCAAGCGCCCTCTCCGCCCCCGGCGATGGCGTTTACCAGCTGGGCGGTGAAATACAGGGGCAGGTAGGGGGCCAGGGCGGCGACGCCCTCCCGCACCCAGGCGGAGATCAGCACCTCCGGCGCGGTGCTCCACCACAGGGCCAGGGCCCGGCGGGTGTAGGCCGCGGCCTGCCGGAAGGACAGCCGGTCTTGCTTTCCCTTATTCATCCTCCATCGCCCCTTCCTTGTAATATTTGCTTTGCAGCTCAAACAGGTAGGCGTACCGTCCGCCCCGCTTCAGAAGCGATTCGTGGGTGCCCTCCTCGGCGATGCCGCCGTTCTCGATGAGCAGCACCCGGTCGCAGAACCGGGTGGAGGCCAGCCGGTGGGAGATATACACGCTGGTGCAGTGCCCGGTGAGATCGCTGTACCGCTGGTACAGGTCGCGCTCCGCGATGGGGTCCAGGGCGGCGGTGGGCTCGTCCAGCACCACCACCGGTGCGTTTTTGTACAGCGCCCGGGCCAGCATCAGCCGCTGGAGCTGGCCGCCGGACAGATCAATGCCGTCCAGGTAGACCTCCCGGCCCAGTTTGGTGTTCTCCTGTTCCGGCAGCTCCCGGATCTTGTCCGCCACCCCCGCCTGGTCCAGGCAGTCCCATACCCGGGGCAGGTTCGCCTTGTCCCCGGTGGTCTGGGCCACGTTTTCCGCCATGGTGCCCGCCAGGGTGGAAAACTGCTGGAACACGGCGGAGAAGTGCTTATAATAGTCCCGGCGGTCATACTGCCGGATGTCCTCCCCGTCCAGCAGCACCTGCCCCTGGGTGGGGTCGTAGAAGCCGCACAGCAGCTTAATGAGGGTGGTCTTGCCCGCGCCGTTTTTGCCCACCACCGCCAGCTTTTCCCCGGGGCGGATGGTGAGGTTCACGTGGGAGAGGGTGTCGTGGTCCGCGCCGGGATAGCGGAAGGACACGTCCCGCAGTTCCAGCTGGTACAGGTGGTTTTCCTTTACGGGCAGGGGTTTTCCGTCCTCGAACCGGAAGGGCTCCGGGGTGTCCATCACCTCCCGCAGGACGGACAGCTCCAGGCTCTGCCGGTGCAGCTCCCCCAGCTTGGAGAAGATGCCTGTCACCCACTGGGAGAAACCGCTCACCGCGGTGAAGTACAGCACAAATTCCGCCGCGCCCAGTTCCCCCCGGAGGGCCATGCTGATGAGCAGGCCGTAGGCCGCGCCGTTGCGGAGGAGGGACAAGGCCGCGTCCAGCAGGTCCGCCCAGAGGTAATACCGCTGGCTTCTGGCGAAGAAATCCTGGTACAGCCGGGTATATTTCTCATACAGCTGGGTAAGCCAGGGGGCCAGGCCGAAGATGCGGATGTCCTTGGCCAGCTTCATATCCCGGCCGCGGTCCATGGCGTACGCCATTTTGTGCAGCAGCGCGCCCTCCTCCTCCCGCCGGCGGTAGCGCCAGGCGCGGATGCGCTCACCGGCAAAATAGCTGGCGGCGGACAAAGCCATGCACAGCAACGCCACCCACGGCCCCACCCGGCACAGCAGCAACAGGAAGATGGCAAAGCTGATCAGGTTGGTCAGCAAATCGGCCATGGTCTGCCAGATGGCTTCCCCCGCGTCGTCATTGCTGTCCAGGCATTTGCTGGCCTTTTTGATCCGTTTAATATAGTCCGGGTCCTCCGTGTGGGGGAAGGACGTGCGGCAAAAGGTCATGTGCAGCTCCAGGCAGAGGGAGGAGCGCACCGTAATGCGGCCAAAGATGGCGTTGGTGTCCAGATACTCCCGCAGGGCCCGCACCCCCACCATCCCCAGGGTGAACCAGGCGATGAGCCGGAGCAGTTCCCCGGGGCCCACGCCCCGCTCCACCGCCTCTAAAATAGACGGCACCACGAACAGCTCCAGAAGGCTGGCCGCCACGCCGCAGAAAATCAGCCCCGTGCACACGGACAGCACACCCCTGCACTCCTTCCACGTCCGACGGATCATAAACGCGCAGTTGGAGGCCATGCCGCAGGCAGGTTTCTGTTTCCCAATTTCAGGGTTTTCCATAGCTCTCACCTCTGGGATAGGATAGCACAAAAGCCCCCGGTTGTGCGGGCCGGGGGCTGAGTTGCTCCGCTCAGGGGCTGAGTTGTGTCCTGCCAGGGGCTGGGGTGCGCCCATGCTGTCCCCCCTGGGGCAGCAGGATCTCCGTGGTAAACGCCCCGTCCTCGCTGTTCCGACTGAGGTAGCCGCCCAAGCGCTCCACGACCGCGTCAATGCGCATCAGCCCGAAGCCGTGGCCCTCCCCCTTGGTAGTGCGGAAGCGGCCGGCGGAGCTGCTCCGCTTGCCCACGGCGGTGAAGTTGGTGAAGGAGATATACAGCTGCGTCCCCTTCATGTCCAGGTACACCCGGATGAGCCGCTTTTCCTCCGGCAGGGCCAGGCTGGCCTCGATGGCGTTGTCGAACAGGTTGCCCAGGATGACGCACAGATCCAGCTCGGACAGGGCCAACGCCACCGGGACCCGGGCGTCCGCCTTCACCGGGATGCCCTGGGCCCGGGCCAGGGAGATCTTGCTGTTGAGGATGGCGTCCGCCATGGGGTTGCCGGTTTTGAGCACCGTGTCCACCGTGTTGAGGTCGGTCTCCAACGCGTCCAAATAGGACTTCACCGCCTCCCAGTCCCCCTGGGCGGCGTGGACCTTCATGGCCTGGATGTGGCTGCGGTAGTCATGCCGCCAGCCCCGGATCTGCCGGTACATATTTTCCACCTCGGCGTAGTGGATCTCGATGAGCTCCCGCTGGTAAGCGGCGATACGCCTGTCGAGCAGGCGGTCAAACAGCTTCATGGGCCATACCCCCTACATCCGGTCGATGATAGCCCGGTTCAGCCCCTCATATTGACCCCTCGGCAGGGGGAGGGACTGGCCGCCGGACAGCTCCACGGCGGTCCGCGTCACTCGGCTCACAAAGGCCAGGTTCACGATACAGGAGCGCCCGATCCGGTAAAATCGCTGGTCCAACTCCCGCTCCAACTCCCTCAGGGGCCGCTTCAGGTCGTAGTCCTGTCCGGCGTGGACGGTGACGTAGTTGTGGAGCACATCTACATAGCGGATCTTGCTCAGCGGCACCCGCACCATCTCCCCGGGCAGTTCCAGGGTGAGCACAGGCTCGTTCCGGTCCAGCCGCCCCACCGCCCGGGTGAGCACCTGGAACAGCTTGTCCGGATCCACCGGCTTGACCAGGTAGTGGAGGGCGGCGACCTCATAGCCCTGGGCGATGTAGTCGTTATATCCGGTGATGAACACGATCTGCACCCTGTCGTCCTCCGCCCGGATTCTCCGGGCAAGCTCCACACCGTCCATACCGGACATCTCAATGTCCAGCAGCAGCACATCAAAGTCCTTTTCCTCATCCCAGCGGAACAGAAATGCCTCCGCGGAGGGGAAAGCCTCCGTCTCGACCTCCGCGGCAGACTGCCGGCCCCACTGTTCCGCAAGACGGCGGATATAGCGGGCGTAGTTGGCATCGTCATCACAGATGGCAAAGCAGTATTTCATGGGCTGTCACCTCCGCCAGAAAAGCTTGACGCCAGTATAGCACAAAGGCAGGGGGATTTCCAGAGGCGTCACAAGATACGATCCAGAAGGAACAGGAAATGAGACGCATAGCTGGGGACACGGCAGGCAGTGACTCGATATATACCGACCCGCCTGCTTGTTGGTAGCTGCCGAGTTTCACCTGTCGGCTCGGTCATGCGATGGACGTGTGCCACCGGCACACATCGGGCCCCACGTCCCCGTGAGGAGCAACGCACAGGACGGGCAGACCAGTGCAATTGCGGTCTGACCCAAACGGAGACCCAGACCACACCGGGAGCGGATGGAGGCATTGGAATGGGAGAGGCCAGGAAAGCAACTGTACCCGTAACAAACAGCACCAAATGCGCCTGAAAGAGTTCGTTGGGTTTTCAGCCGAATCTTCGGGTCCAAGAGGCCCCGGGTTCGAATCCCGGCACTCCGACCAAGTCTCGTTGACAAACGAGATGCAGGCAAAAATTCCGCACTTCGGTGCGGGATTTTTGCTCTAAATCAGCAGAAACGCAAAAAGAAAAGAATAATTTTCGGGTATTTCAAAATTTTGGGTGCGTAAAATAAAAATAACGCGCCGGAGATGTAAGTGTAAGCGTCAAATAGGCGTGAACCTACACCCACGTGGTAAACTGGGGAAAAGGG
>CAJTYK010000075.1 GCA_910584285.1 uncultured Oscillospiraceae bacterium | reverse complement strand
ATCGCCTGTGCCGCCTCCGGGGCCTCCGGTGCGAAGTTGGCCAACATGGTCAACGAGGCCGCCCTGCGGGCCGTACGCCAGGGACGGAGGCTCGCCACCCGGGAGGACCTCCAAGAGAGCATCGAGGTGGTCATTGCCGGGTATCAGAAGAAGAACAAAATCCTCTCCGACCACGAGCGGATGATTGTCTCTTACCACGAAATCGGCCGCGCCTTGGTGGCGGCGCTCCAGACCCACTCCGCCCCGGTGGCGAAGATCACCATCATCCCCCGCTCCCTTTTCAGTCACCTTTGAGCGTAAGGTTGTCCGCACGGGCCGCAAACCAACCCCCCAAAGAAAGCATCACTTTTTCTGCCTTTCCTTCAACCGCTGTAACTCTATATACTCCACAACAGCTTCTCTTCCATGTTCGCTTAAAGAAAGTATATCCTGCACCAGCTTCTCACAAGTACAATCACGAGTGACATATACCATCTCCAAAGGCTTCTTTTCATCATAGGAACACCGCCCGATTAGATAATCAGCAGACACACTATAGTATTTTGCCAGCGTGATAAAATGCCGCAGCGGAAATTCATATTCTCCCGTCTCATACTTGGAATAATGCTGCTGAGAAATTCCCAAAACGGCTGCTATATCACTTTGAGAGTAATCGTGATCTTCCCGCAGTTCCCGAAACAATTCCATCACGCTTTTCAATGTCAGTCCCACCTTTTTCAAGGAACGTATCATACATATATTTCTATGTATTGATTTTACTTATTCAATCATGTATAATACATATAATTTAATGTAAAAAGGGGACGATGGAAGTGACAACATTATCTTTCTGTTGACCACTTGCATTTCCAAGAAAAACAGAGTATCATTGTCTATCATAGAGTTTGAAAGGAGCGTTCAGGTTGAGCAGGCACACAGTAGAAGTTTCGGAAAAGCAAAGCCCGATGGAACGGATTGCGGCTTTTATTGTGGACAAACGCAAAGCCTTTTACCTGTTGTACATCGGAGCAGCTATTTTCTGCGTCTTTTCCAGCGGCTGGGTGGCGGTGAACGACGATCTGACCAGCTACTTGTCTGACACCACCGAGACCCGGCAAGGGTTGACCGTGATGGAGGCGGAGTTTGTCACCTTTGGCACCAGCCGCATTATGGTGGACAATATCTCCTACCGTCAGGCGGAGAGCTTGGCGGAGCAGATAGAGATGATGGAAGGTGTAAAATCGGTGGAGTTCAACGGTTCCAGGGACCACTACACCAACGGCTCCGCCCTGTTTTCCATCACCTACGACGGGACCGCCACTGACCCGGTGAGTCTGGAGGGATTGGATGGTGTCAAAGCCCTTCTGGACGGGTATGACGTCTATATCACCGGCGACACCGGCGACTCCGCCTCTGAAAGTCTGAACGCCGAGATGCAGGTGGTCATGGTGATTGCCGTGGTCATCATCCTGGTGGTGCTGCTGTTCACCTCCCACACCTATATGGAGATCCCGGTGCTACTTATGACCTTTGGCATGGCGGCACTGATGAACAAGGGCACCAACTTTATCTTTGGCGAAATATCCTTTGTCTCCAACTCGGTGGCGGTGGTCCTCCAGCTGGCCCTGGCCATTGACTACGCCATCATCCTCTGCCACCGGTACACCGAGGAGCGGGAGCAGCTGGAGGCCCGGGAGGCGGTGGTGGCCGCCCTGAGCAAGGCCATTCCGGAGATTGCCGGCTCCTCCATGACCACCCTGTCCGGCCTGGGGGCCATGTGCTTCATGCAGTTCGGGATTGGTCAGGATTTGGGCCTGGTGCTGATGAAGTCCATTGTGCTCAGCCTGCTGGCCGTGTTTACCCTGATGCCCGGGCTGCTGCTCAGCTTCAGCAGTTTGATCGACCGCACCCACCACCGGAATTTTGTGCCCAAAATCACCGCCTGGGGCCGGCTGGCGGTGAAAACCCGTTTTGTCATGCCGCCCCTGTTTGTGGTGCTTCTGATTGGCGGTTTTGTGTTCGCCAACCGCTGCCCCTACGCCTACGGGCAGACCGAGCTGACCACCTTCCGCCAGAGCGACGCCCAGATTGCCCAGCAGCGGGTGAACGAAACCTTTGGCCGGGTGAACACCCTGGCGGTTATCGTGCCCAAGGGGGACTATGAGCAGGAGGGCCGGCTGCTCCGGGAACTGGATCGTATGCCCGAGACGGACACGGTGCTGGGCCTGGCCAATGTGGATGCCATGGACGGCTATGTCCTCACAGACCGGCTGACACCCCGGCAGTTTGCCGAGCTGACCGATCTGGATATTGAGGTGGCCCGGCTGCTCTACTCCGCCTACGCCGTGGACCAGGAGGACTACGGACAGGTAGTTTCCGGCCTGGACAGCTACGGCGTACCCTTGATTGATATGTTCCTGTATGTCTATGACATGATGGACGAGGGCTACATCTCTCTGGACGCGGACATGACTGAGACCATTGAGGACCTCCACGTCCAGCTGACCGACGCCCAGCTGCAATTGAAGGGGGAGAACTACAGCCGTCTGGTCTTACAGCTCAACCTGCCCGAGGAGGGGGAGGAGACCTTCACTTTTCTGGACACTCTGCATGAAATTGTGGGCCGTTACTACCCGGAAAATTCCCTCCTGGTGGGCAACTCCACCAGCGATTTTGACCTGTCCGCCTCCTTCGGCAACGACAACATGCTCATCAGCATTTTGACCATCGTATTCGTCATTCTGGTGCTGGTGTTTACCTTCAAATCCGCCGGGCTTCCGGTGCTGTTGATCCTGGTCATCCAGGGCAGTGTCTGGATCAACTTCTCCTTCCCTTACTTACAGAAGGAACCCCTGTTCTTCCTCAGCTATCTGGTGGTCAGCTCCATCCAGATGGGCGCAAATATTGACTACGCCATTGTCATCGCCAACCGCTATGTGGAGCTGAAACAGACCATGTCCCTCAAGGATGCGGTTATCGAGTCGCTGAATGAGGCTTTCCCCACCATTATTACCTCAGGCACTATTTTGGCCTCCGCCGGCGTGGCCATCGGCCTGCTGTCCACCACAGCCTCCATCGCCTCCATCGGCGTGTGTCTGGGCCGGGGCACGTTAATCTCCATCTTCCTGGTGATGGGTATCCTTCCCCAGATTCTGCTGCTGGGCGACACCATCATTGAAAAGACTGCCTTTACCCTGAAGACCCGGCATCCCGTCCAGACCCACACCGGCAGTCTGCTGGTGGACGGCCACGTCCGGGGATACATCTCCGGCATGGTGGACGCCGATTTCAGCGGCATCCTCCATGGCAGCATCAATGCGGCGGTGGCAACGGGGGCTGTCCGGCCGGAGGAGCCGCCCCAACCAGCGGCAATCCCTGCGGGAAAGGGGGCGGATTCTCATGCGTAAACGTGTCGACCGGCTGTTCCCCATCCTTCTGGCGGTCTGGATTCTGACCTCGCTGGTCCTGCCCGCCTGGGCCACGGAGGAAAGCACTGTCACCATCTCCAACGTAGCGGACCTCCAGCGTTTCGGGAAAAACTGCGCTCTGGACACCTGGTCCCAGGGCAAGACTGTTACCCTCACCGCCGACCTGGACCTGAGCGGGGTGGATTTCACCCCCATTCCCACCTTCGGCGGCACCTTTTTAGGCCAGGGACACACCATCTCCGGGCTGTGTCTCACCTCCGCCGGTTCCACCCTGGGGTTGTTCCGCTATATCCAGCCCGGCGGGCTGGTACGGGACTTGACCGTCAAGGGTACGGTGGCCCCCGGGGGTACCCGCTCCACCGTGGGAGGCATCGTGGGCAACAACGCAGGAACCCTGCAAAGCTGTGCCTTTCACGGCGTGGTTCAGGGGGATGCCACCGTGGGCGGCATCGCCGGATACAACAGCATCACCGGTGAGATTACCGGTTGTTCCGTCTCCGGTTCTGTCAGCGGCAAGAATATCACCGGCGGCATTGCGGGCCGGAATTTGGGGTTGCTGCTCAAATGTGAAAGCAGCGCCGGAGTGAATCTGACCCGGAAGGAAACCAATGTGGACCTGATGGACGCGGATACGGCTGCCATCCTGAAGGAGCGGGCCGCGGCGGACGACGAAACCTACCACCTGCTGGACGGCTGCTTTGATACCGGTGGCATCGTGGGCTATTCCAGCGGCGTGGTGCAGAGCTGCGTCAATCGCGGCACGGTGGGCTACCCCCATGTGGGGTACAACACCGGCGGCATCGCCGGGCGGCAGGACGGCTATCTGTCCGGCTGTACCAACAGCGGCACCGTCTACGGACGGAAGGACGTGGGCGGCATTGTGGGCCAGGCGGAGCCCTATGTGCTTGTGGACCCTGGCCGGGACACGCTGGAGCAGCTGCGCCAGGAGCTGAACACCCTGGAAAACCTGATTAACCGCGCGCTGGACGACGCGGAGCGCACCGGAGACAGCGTCTCCGCCCAGCTCAGCGCCATGGGAGACTACGCCGGCAGCGCCAAGGACAGCACCAAGGAGCTGCTGGACCGGGTTTCCGATTTTACCGACGAGAACATCGGCACCATCAACACCCTGACCGCCGACATCACCGGCGCGCTGGACAAAATTTCTCCCGCCCTGGACGATCTGTCCGACGTGGGCGGGCGGCTGGAGCGCCTGTCCCGCCAGCTGGGGGACGCTTTGGATTCTCTGGGCGGCGCGGTGGACACCGGCGATCGGGCCGCGCGGGACCTGCGTCTCGCGGTGGAGAAGCTGCGGCAGTCCGCCTCCGGGCTGACCACGGCGGTAAGCCGGCTGGAACGCGCGCTGGACGCCTTTCAAGGCTTTCTGGATTTGGGAAGCGGCTCCATCTCCGTCAGCTCTCTTCTGGCGGCGCGGGAGGAGCTGCGTCAGGCATTCCGCGCCCTGCGGGGAGTGGGGGATGATCTGGATGATGCCCTGTCTCAGCTCCAGCAGGCCCTGAGCCGCTCCGGCGCTCTGTCCAGCCAGCTGGGAGACGCCCTGGATACACTGGAGGAGGCCTCTGACACCTCCGCCGTCATCGGGCGGCTGCTGCGCCGGGCGCTGGATACCATTGGCGATGCGGTGGATACGCTCACCGAGGACGGTCCTGCGGAGTTCACCCCCCTGGGGGAGGACTTCCGGCAGGCCGGCGACAGCCTTTATGATGCCATGAGCGGCCTGCTGGAGGAGATGGACGGGCTGAACAGCGCCCTTCAGACCGGGAACGGCACCCTGACCGCCGACCTGCGGGCCATCAACCGGCAGTTTAACGCGGTATTCACCCTTCTGCTGGACGCAATGGATGACGCCAGGGACACCGCTGAAGGCGGCCTGGAGGGCATCATTCAGGACACCTCCGATGAGGACATCTCCGCCACCCGGGAGGGCAAGGTGGCGGACTGCTCCAACCTGGGAACCGTGGAGGGAGACCGCAACGTGGGCGGCATTGCCGGTGCCGTGGCCATTGAATTCGACCTGGACCCGGAGGACGACACGACCGGCCGGTTCTCCTTTGGCAGCAGCTACGAGACCAAGGCGGTGCTGATGAACTGCGTCAATCGTGGGGCCGTCACCGGCAAGAAGGACTGCGTGGGCGGTCTGGCGGGGCGCATGGACCTGGGTACTGCCTTGGAGTGCCAGAATTACGGCCCGGTAGCCAGCACCGGCGGGAACTATGTGGGGGGTGTGGCCGGCTATGCGGACGCCTCCATCCGCAGCTGCCATGTCAAGAGCACCCTGTCCGGAGAGAATTACGTCGGCGGCATTGCCGGCTGGGCCAGCCGTCTGCGGGACTGCCGTGCCATCGTCACAATCGAGGAAGGCACGGAGTATCTGGGAGCCATTGCCGGCGGCATAGAGACGGATGGGGCGCTGTCCGGCAATCTCTTTGTAGACACCGGCACCGCCGGGGTGGACGGCGTCAGCTACGCGGGGCGGGCCGAGCCCATCCCCTTTAACGCGCTGAGCCAGCTGCCCGATATTCCGCCAGAGTTCACCGCCTTTACGCTGACTCTGGTGGCGGAGGAAAAAACGGTGGCGCAGATTCCCTTCCTCTACGGGGAGGACCTGTCCAGGCTCGACCTGCCCCCTGTGCCAGAGCTGGAGGGCAATTACGGCGTCTGGCCGGAGTTTGATGTCTCCGGCCTGCGCTCCGACCTGACCGTGAACGCGGTCTATACCCCTTGGGTTACTGTGGTGGCCAGCCGGGAGCTGTCCGGAAAGCTGGCCCTGGCCCTGGCGGAGGGACAGTTTACCGGGGACGCCGTTCTCCATGTGACAGACAGCGTCCAGGTTCCGCCCCAGGAGGCGGGGGAGCAGGCCGTCGTGTGGGACGTCGTTCTCGCTGGAGCGGAGCCAGAGGATTCCGTTCCTTTGCGGCTGTTAAGCCCTGACAGCGGTACCCATGTCTGGCAGTATCAGAACGGCCAGTGGCAACAGGTGGAAGCCGTCCAAAACGGACAGTATCTATTGCTGACCATGACCGGAACCCAGGGCACTTTCTGTATCCAATCTACTCGGAGCGCCCTGTGGCTGATCCCCGCTGTCGTGGGCGGTTTGGCTGCCTTGGCAGCACTCGTGCTGATTGCCGGCAAACACAAGAGAAAGGCCGCCAAGGCTCAGAAAGGAAAAGAGGAGCCAGCATCGAAATAAAATGCCCCGCTCGCTGGATAGACTTATTTCATCCGGCAAATCGAATCCCGGCAAAAAGAGCAGGGGCGCAGTACCGGCCTGGACCATATTCTGCCGCTATAGACTCAAAGCCGCCGTATCACGGAGAAACGTGATACGGCGGCTATTCGTACTCTGAATCCACTATATTCCAGCCACCGCGCGGCGCAGAGAGCCAGGCAGACGGGACCGATGGCACACACTTGCTTGGTAAACTTCTAATAAGCACAAAGATGGGCTGTGGATAATTTATAAAT
>CAJTYK010000074.1 GCA_910584285.1 uncultured Oscillospiraceae bacterium | reverse complement strand
ATGGAGCTGATGGTGTTGCGGGACACGCCCACCAGCTCCGCCAGCGCCGCCTGGGACAGGCCCGCCTGGGTGCGGGCCTCCTTCAGGCGGTTCTTCAGCACCAAACTTTCGTCCATTACGCCATCCCCAGCAGGTCGCGCAGGTAAAGCGCGAAAAAGAACACGCAGAACCCCAGGTAGAGCAGGCCCAGCAGCAACTCGTGGCGGCGGCGCAGCTTGACGAATTTCACCAGCATCCCGGCGGACATCATGCCGAACATCACGGTCCACACGGCGGGCTCCGTGCCCTTCTCTGTGAGGAGGCCCCGCAGGATGCTGACAACGCCGCACACCATGACGCCCACGGCCAGGGCGATGGCGTTGGCCCGGTTCAGCACCTCCGCCTCCACAAAGTCCCGGTTCTTGTTTTCCTCCCGGCTCTTTTTCAGAATTTCGTCTTTGTCCATAGCGGGAACCTCCCAAACCGTATTGCCAAGTTCACTTGGTATTCTTATCATAATACCGCCAAGTTTTATTGTCAATAGGTTTGCCAAGAAAACTTTGCGGCATTTCCAATACGGCGCCCCCTTCCGGCAAAACCGGGTTGCGCCCCCCGCCCTCCGTATGGTATGATAGTCCTGAACCAATCCTAACCCAAAGGAGGCGCGCCATGGAACATCAGAAATCCGCCATCCCCCCCGAACACCGCCGCCACATCGGAATGCGCATTGTCAAGACGGTCATCGCCGTGTTTGTATGCGGCGTGCTGGCCTGGGCCCGGGGGGAGTCCGGCTTCTACTCCATGATCGCCGCCGTGGTGTGCGTGCAGAACACGGCGGGCAAGACTATTGAATCGTCCATCAACCGGATGATCGGCACCCTCATCGGCGGCGTGGCGGGGGTGGTGGTGGTATACGCCATGGACGCGCTGGGGATTTTGTATCTTGAGCTGGTCCGGTACGCCCTGTCCGCCCTGCTGCTGATCCCCATCATCGAGCTGTGCCTCGCCATCAAAAAGCCGGGCTGCGCCGCCATGGCCTGCATTGTGTTCCTGTGTGTCACCGTCAACCACAGCGTGGGGGACACCCCCGCCATCTACTCCATCCAGCGGCTGTTTGAGACGCTGGTAGGGGTGGTGCTGGCCTGCGGGGTGGACATCCTGCTGCCCTACCATACCCCCGCCCAGACCCCGGCGGCGGCTGTTCCGTCCCCGGACGCCCCGGCCCCGGACAGCCCGGAGGAAGTCCCGGAGGACGCGCCCCCGGCCCCGGAGGGGGCGGAGCCCGTCCCAGAGGACGCCGCCGCCCCGGAGCTTCCCCGAGAGGACAGCGGGGAGGAAGCCCCATGACCTATCAGGACATCCACCGGGCGGTCTTTCTCTCCCGGCCCAACCGCTTCATCGCCCAGGTGAATCTGGACGGCCGGGAGGAGACGGTACACGTCAAAAACACCGGCCGCTGCCGGGAGCTGCTCCTACCCGGCTGCACAGTGTACCTGGAGGGGAGCGCCAACCCGGCCCGTAGGACGAAGTACGATCTGGTGGCGGTAGAGAAGGCCCGCCCAGGCCTTCCGCCCCTGCTGATCAATCTGGACGCCCAGGCCCCCAACCGGGTGTTTGGGGAGTGGATGGCGGCGGGAAAGGGGGCCGAGCTGGGCCTGCCTGAACCCACCCTGCTCCGTCCAGAGACTACTTGGGGCAATTCCCGGTTTGATTTCTACTGGGAGTTGTCGAACGCAGCGGACAGCTTCCCGCCCCGGCGGGGATTTGTGGAGGTCAAGGGCTGCACCCTGGAGGAGGACGGCCTGGCCCTGTTCCCCGACGCCCCCACCCAGCGGGGGGTGAAGCACCTGCGGGAGCTGATGGCCTGCCGGGGGGCAGGGTATGAGGCGGCGGTGTGTTTTGTGATCCAGATGGAGGGGATGCGGGCCTTCTCCCCCAACGACCGCACCCACCCGGCCTTCGGCGCGGCCCTGCGGGAGGCGGTGGACGCCGGGGTGAAGGTGCTGGCGGTGGAATGCGCCGTCGCGGCGGACAGCCTGACCATGACCCGACCGGTGCCGGTGCTGCTCTGAGCCGACCCGCCTTGATTTTTGCGCCGCCCGGTGATACAATATGCCCGCAAAAACGACAGGGGGTGGGGTCATGACTCAGGACGACGTAGACAAGCTGCTAACCCGAGCCATCGCCCAGGCCCGGGCGGTGAATATCCCCGTGTCCCCCCACATCTGCCCCCGGGTACGGCTGAACAGCCGGGCCCGCACCCGCTTCGGCTGCTGCGTCCGCCGGGAGGGGCGGTACACCATTGAGCTGTCCGCCCAGCTGGCCCGGGAGGGCTCGGAGCGGGCCATTATGCAGGTGCTGTGCCACGAGGTGCTCCACACCTGCTACGGCTGCTCCAACCACGGCCCCCGGTGGCGGGGCTATGCCCAGCGGATGAACGCCGCCTACGGCTACGAGATCCAGCGCACTGACAACTACGACGCCCTGGGCATTGAGGATGACCGCCCGGTGCGGTACTACGTGGTGTGCCAGCGGTGCGGGCGGCGGATCCCCCGGATGAAGCGCTCCCCGCTGGTGGATCACCCCGGACGCTACCGCTGCTCCTGCGGCGGCACGCTGCGGGTGGAGCCCGTGGCCGGGGTGCGGGCGATAGGCTATGAGAAAGGTGACGAGAGAACATGAAGCGAAGCGCCGGCATTTTGATGCCCATCTTTTCCCTCCCCTCCCCCTATGGTATCGGAACCATGGGGCAGGCCGCCCGGGACTTCCTGGACTTCCTCCAGGCCGGGGGCCAGAGCCATTGGCAGCTCCTGCCCGTGGGGCCCACCAGCTACGGGGACTCCCCCTACCAGTCCTTCTCCTCCTTCGCGGGCAACCCCTATTTTATCGACCTGGACGACCTGGCGGCGGACGGCCTGCTGGAACCGGCGGACTATCGGGGCATAGACTGGGGGGATCCGCAGCGGGTGGACTACGCCCTGCTGTACGAGAAGCGATACCCGGTGCTGCGCCGCGCGGTGGAGCGGCTGCTGGCCGCGCCCCCGGCGGACTACGCCGCCTTTTTGGAGGAAAACGCCGACTGGCTGGAGGACTACGCCCTGTTCATGGCCTTGAAGGGGGAGAACGGCGGCGTGTCCTGGGACAACTGGCCCGAGGGGGAGCGGCTGCGCAAGCCCGCCGCCCTGGCCGCCGCCAAAACCCGGCTGGCGAAGGAGCTGGTCTTCTGGCGGGGGGTGCAGTACCTATTCTTCCGCCAGTGGGACGCGCTGAAAGCCCTGGCTGGGAGGAAGGGGATCTCCATCATCGGGGATCTGCCCATCTATGCCGCCCGGGACAGCGCCGATATGTGGGCCGACCCCAAGCAGTTCCAGACCGACGCCGATTTGAACCCGGTGGAGGTGGCGGGCTGCCCGCCGGACGCCTTCACCGCCGACGGCCAGCTGTGGGGCAACCCCCTCTTTGACTGGGAGAAGATGAAGGAGGACGGCTACCGCTGGTGGCTGCGGCGGATCGGCTTCCAGTTCCGGCTGTTCGACGTGCTGCGCATCGACCACTTCCGGGGCTTCGACGAGTACTACGCCATCCCCTTTGGGGACAAAACCGCCCGGAACGGCCGCTGGAAGCCGGGGCCGGGTTTGGAGTTCTTCAAAACCGTCCAGAATAAGCTGGGCAAGCGCCAGATCATCGCCGAGGATCTGGGCTTCCTCACCCCCACGGTGCGCAAGCTGCTGCGGGACACGGGCTACCCCGGCATGAAGGTGCTGGAGTTCGCCTTCGACCCCAAGGGCGCCGACAGCGAGTACCTGCCCCACAACTACCCCCGCAACTGCGTGGTGTACGCTGGCACCCACGACAACGAGACCATCGAGGGCTGGCTGGCCTCCGCCGCCCCCGGCACAAGGCGGTACGCCAAGCGGTACTTCCAGCTCACCCGGCGGGAGGGCTGGGCCTGGGGGGTCATGCGGGGGGCCTGGGCCAGCGTGGCGGATCTGGCGGTGATGCAGATGCAGGATCTGCTGTCCATCGGCCAGGAGGGCCGGATCAACATCCCCTCCACCCTGGGGGGCAACTGGCAGTGGCGGATGCTGCCCGGTCAGGCGGACGGGGCGCTGGCGGCCCGGCTGCGGCAGTCCATGGCACTCTACCACCGGCTGCCCCAGCCCAAAGCCAAACGGACAAAATCGTAGGGGGCGGTGTCCTCACCGCCCCGCCTGTGCGGCGCCTTCACCGCCCTGCTTTGTTGATTCCCGGGCCGCCGGAGCGGCGGGCCCCTGCAACCCCGGGCCAAAAAAGCGCAAAATGGCTAAATTTGGTGATTTTGACCGTTGACGGGCCGGGCAAAGCAGGGTATACTTGCCGCGAATTGTGATATGACTGTGCCAAGGGCACGGTTTTTGGAAAGGAGAACGTTTCCCATGGACGTGAAAAACCGCCTCCAGGAGATCACCCAGGCCAGGTACGGCCTGGAGCTGTCCCAGTGTGGCGACAGCCAGCTCTACCACGCCCTGCTCCAGCTCACCCAGGAGCTGTCCAACCCCCGCCCCGCCCCCGCAGGGGAGCGCAAGCTGTACTATTTCTCCGCGGAATTTCTCATCGGCAAGCTGCTGAGCAACAACCTGCTGGCCCTGGGGGTCTATGACCAGGTGAACGCCGCCCTGGCTGAGTGCGGCAAGTCCCTGTCCGCCATCGAGGATGTGGAGCCCGAGCCCTCTCTGGGTAACGGCGGGCTGGGCCGTCTGGCCGCCTGCTTCCTGGACTCCATCGCCGCCCTGGGCCTGCCCGGGGACGGGGTGGGCCTCAACTACCACTACGGCCTGTTCAAGCAGGAGTTTGCCCACCGCCGCCAGTACGAGCGGCCCAACCCCTGGATCGAGGACGAGGGCTGGCTGATCCCCACCGACGTGGCCTTCGAGGTGCCCTTCGGCTTCGGCCCGGTGAAGGCCAAGCTCTTTGACATCGCCGTGCCCGGGGCCAACAGCGGCGTGGCTAACCGGCTCCACCTGTTCGACGTGGAGAACCCCGCCCCCGCCCCGGAGGAGGGCATCGACTTCGACAAGACCGACCTGCCCGCCCGCCTGACCTCCTTCCTCTACCCCGACGACAGCGACGAGGCGGGCCGGCTGCTGCGGGTGTACCAGCAGTATTTCATGGTGTCCGCCGGGGCCCAGCTCATCCTGAAGGAGCTGGAGGAGCGTGGCTATTCCCCCGAGACCCTCAGCCAGCACGTGGCCGTCCAGATCAACGACACCCATCCCTCCATGGTGATTCCCGAGCTGGTGCGGCTGCTGACCCAGCGGGGCCTGTCCATGGACGCGGCGGTGGAGCAGGTGTCCAAGACCTGCGCCTACACCAACCACACCATCCTGGCCGAGGCGCTGGAGAAGTGGCCCCTCACCTTCATTGAGAAGGTGGCCCCCCAGCTGGTGCCCATACTCCGGGAGCTGGACCAGCGGGCCAAGGCCGCCCATCCCGATCCCCGGGTGGCCATCCTCCAGACCACCACCCATAAGGACAAGGACGGCAAGGAGACCTCCCAGGAGATCGTCCACATGGCCCACCTGGACATCCACTACGGCTACTCGGTGAACGGCGTGGCCGCCCTCCACACGGACATTTTGAAAAAGTCCGAGCTGCGCCCCTTCTACGACATCTACCCCACCAAATTCAACAACAAAACCAACGGCGTCACCCTGCGCCGCTGGCTGGAGGTGTGCAATCCCCAGCTGGCCGCTCTGCTGGACGAGTGCGTGGGCTCACAGTGGCGCACCGATCCCACCCGGCTGAACAAGCTGATGGACTTCTACAACGACAGCGCGGTGCTGGAGAAGTTGCTGGACATCAAGGCCGCCAACAAGCGCCGGGCCGACCAGCTGTTCGCCCGGGATCAGTACGGCATCCGGCTGGATCCCGACTCCGTGTTCGACATCCAGGTGAAGCGGCTCCACGAGTACAAGCGCCAGCAGATGAACGCGTTGTATATCATCCAAAAGTACCTGGAGATCAAGGCTGGCAAGCTGCCGGAGCGGCCCGTCACCGTCATTTTCGGCGCCAAGGCCGCCCCGGCCTACGTGATGGCCAAGCACATCATCCACCTGATCCTGTGCCTGCGCAAGCTCATCGAGGAGGACCCCCAGGTGCGGCCCTGGCTCCATGTGGCCATGGTGGAGAACTACAACGTCACCTGGGCGGAGCGGCTCATCCCTGCCTGTGATATTTCCGAGCAGATCTCCCTGGCGTCCAAGGAGGCCAGCGGCACCGGCAACATGAAGTTCATGGCCAACGGCGCGGTGACTCTGGGCACCCTGGACGGGGCCAACGTGGAGATCGCCGAGCTGGTGGGACCGGACAACATCTACACCTTCGGCGCGGGCAGCAATTACGTCATCGAGCTGTACGCCGAGAAGGAAAAGGACAAGACGAAGGGCTACCAGTCCAAGGTGTACTACGAGCGCCCGGCGGTGAAGCCGCTGGTGGACTTCCTGCTGGATCCCGCCCTGGTAGCGCTGGGGGACGAGGCGGCGCTGAAGGCCCTGTGGACGGATCTTACCACCAAGGACTGGTTCATGGCCCTGCTGGATGTGGAGGCGTACTGCGCCGCCCGGGATCGGGCCATCGCCGACTACGGCGACCGCACCGCCTGGGCCCGGAAGATGCTGGTGAACACCGCCCGGAGCGGCTACTTCTCCAGCGACCGTACCATCGCGCAATATAATGAGGATATCTGGCACCTGAAATAAGCAAAAAAGCCCCCCGCCGCGCCAGCGGCGGGGGGTATTTCTCTTATTTTGAGGGCAGAATCGCCGCGATGGCCAGCGATATTCGCCCTCCCGCCGCGCCAGCGGCGGGAGGGCTTTCTCCTTACTTCGAGGGCAGAATCGCCGCGATGGCCAGCGATATTCGCCCTCCCGCCGCGCCAGCGGCGGGAGGGCTTTCTCCTTACTTCGAGGGCAGAATCGCCGCGATGGCCCCGGCGAAGTTGCTGATGGGCATGGTCTGGAGCACCACCCGGCCCGGACCGGTCACCACGGTGTTGAACAGGCCCTCGCCGCCGAACAGCACGTTCTTGACCCCCTTCACCGTCTTGACATCCACCGTGCAGGTGGCGTCGATTATGGCCAGGTTGCCGGTGTCGATGACGATCTGCTGGCCCGCCGCCAGGTCGTACTCCACGGCGGAGCCGTCGATCTCCAAAAACGCGGTGCCGTGGCCGGACAGCTTCTGCAAAA
>CAJTYK010000073.1 GCA_910584285.1 uncultured Oscillospiraceae bacterium | reverse complement strand
AGCCGTTGGTGACGGCGTTGTACATATGCACCGGATCCCAGATCAGGTAGGCCAGGAAGCTGACGGTGTACTCGTGGAAGGGGGCGGGGGAGGGGATGACCACGCACCCCGTCCCCGCGTCGTAGCTCCAGGCGTCCGCCGGGATGGGCTGGCCGGTGGTGCGATCCACCACCTCCCACCACCGCTTGATGTTGTCCCGGGTGTTCACCTCCATCAGCTCGGGGCTGACCCCCTGCATCAACGAGATGGACAGCGGGCCGCCCGCGGCGGTGTGGAACCCCGTCATAACATAGCACTGCTGCACCTCGTCGGGGTTGGCCCGGGCCCAGTCGTTGTCCTTCCGGGTGGTGTAGTAGGTGGAGTAGACCTTGGCGTCCACCCCCTTGAGCTCCTCGGGGTAGTCGGTGCCGTCGCAGTCCCGGATGGCGTCCGCCCCCCAGCGCTGGAGAAGCTCCAGCGTCTCGGGCACCACGTCCACGTCGGTGGGGATGGTGACCCGGCCTTTGTTAATTGTGTTTGCCATAATGAATGGAATCCTCCCTGTTATACTGCTGTACTGCGCTTGGACGGTTGTCGAGCAGAGACGGTTCGGATAGGTGTCACGTTGGTAACGCCTTCAAGCTTGCGGGTCTAAGACCCTTTTCGGTTACTTTTTCTCTCGAGAAAAAGTAACTTAACCTTTGACGCCGCCGCCGGTGACGCCGGAGATGATCTTTTCGGACAGGAAGATGTACAGCAGGAAGGTGGGCAGGAACACGATGATCACTGCCGCGAACATACCGCCCATCTGGCCGGTCTGCTTCATGGCGTTGATGATGTTCAGCAGGCCCACGCCCACGGGAGCCATGGACTCGCTGGAGGTGAAGATCAGGGCCATGAAGAACTCGTTCCACACAGACATGAAGTTGAAGATCGTCACCGTTACGATGGCGGGCTGCACCAGAGGCAGCATGATCTTCAGGAAGGTCTTGGGGGCGCTGCACCCGTCCAGATAGGCGGCCTCCTCATAGGCCCGGGACAGGGTGGAGAAGAAGTCCAGCAGGTAGATGGTGGTGTAGGGCACCCGGAGCAGGATGTACAGGATGACCAGCAGCACCCGGCCCTTGAGCCCCCACTGCACGGACAGGGAGTAGATGGGCATGATCACCATGATGACGGGCACGCTCATGGCGATGACCAGGCCGATGCGCAGGGCCTTGCCGCCGGTGAACTTCCACCGGGAGAGCACATAGGCCGCCGGGGCGGCGATGGCCAGCACCCCCGCGCAGGAGATCACGGAGTACAGCAGGGAGTTGCCGAAGAACACGGACACGTTCTGGGTGTTCCAGGCCGTGGCGTAGTTCTCCCAGTGGAGGCCGGTGGAGAACTGGAAAATCTGGCCCTGGTAGATGTCCCGGGGGGTGGACAGGCTGGCCCCGATGATCCAGCCCAGCATCACCACGGTGAAGGCCAGCCAGAGCAGCACGATGATATAACCGGGAAGGAGGCGGAGCTCCTTGTGCCAGTTGATCTTGGGCCGGTAGGCTTTCTTTTCGTTTTTCATGTTCGCTCCCCCTCTCTCAGTATTCCAGGTCGCTGCCCTTGAACAGCTTTTCCGTGATCAGGTAGACGACGATGATGATCAAGGTCAGCACCACGCCCACCGCGGCGCCCGCTCCGGCGTCCCGCTGGGTGATGCCCTTCCCGCCGAACACCATGTCGTACAGGTAGATCACCGGCACGATGGTGGACGACTCGGTGTCGATGGGGGAGAACATCTTTGTCCACAGGAAGAAGGTGGTGGTGTTGATGCTCCAGAAGGTGATGGAGGTCTTGATGACGCCCTTCAGCAGGGGCAGGGTGATCCGGGTGAACTGGGCCACCTTGCCCGCGCCGTCGATGGTGGCGGCCTCGTAGAGGTCCTGGGGAATGCCCTCAATGCCGCTGATGTAGATGAGCATATAGTAGCCCACGCTGCCGAAGATGAAGGAGCCGGTCATGGACCAGAACTTCAAATCGGTGCCCAGCCACTTGACCTTCTCGCCGCCAAAGAACTGGACAATATTGTTGAGCATTCCGTAATCATAGTTGAAAATGTACTGGATCCACATGGTGGCCAGGGCCACAGCGCTGATGATGTTGGGCAGGTAGATGACGGCCCGGAAGAACTTCTTGCCCCGGATGCCGCTGGTGACTACCACCGCCATCAGCATGGCCAGCGCCAGGGTGATGATGCCGCCCACGAACCAGATCAGCAGCATATTCTGCATGGAGGTCATAAAGCTGGCGCTCTTGAAGATCTTCAGGTAATTGCCCAGGCCGTAGAAGCTCCAGTCGGCCACGGTGGCGGTGACGCTTTCTACACGGAAGAAGCTCATCAGCACCGTGCGGCACACGGGGTAGACGAACATGATCAGCAGGGATAGCAGGGCGGGCAGGCTGAACCAGAAGATCATGGCCTTATTTTTTCTCATAATGCCCTCTCCTTTCGAGCTGGAATGCAAGCCGGGATAAAAGAGGCAGGCGGCGCCGGTGGGGCGCCGCCTGCCAGCGCGACGGATGTAAGCTTATTTATACAGGGCGTCCAGAGCGGCGCAGAAGTCGGCGCCGGAGGCGTACTTGCCCTCGAACAGCTCGGTGCACATGGACTTGATGGTGTCCTTCACGTCGGGGTTAGCGCTGATGCCCGCGCACCAGGTCATGGGCTTGTCGGCGGCCAGCAGGGTCTCCACAGTGCCGTTGAGGACGGCGGGAGCCTTGTTGCGGCTGTCGGCGGGGATCTGGGCGGCGGTGTCGGCCATCTTCTGATCCCACTCGCCGGTGGTCAGGAAGATGATGAAGTCAAAGGCGGCCTGGGGGTTCTTGCTGTAGCTGGTGATGGCCAGGGAGTTGGCGCCGGCGTAAGCGGAGGCGTTGTCCGCGCCGCCGTCCACAGCGGGGTAGTTGAACAGGCCCCAGTTGACCTGGGTCTGGGTGTTGTTGTTCACCTCGGCGGTGACGTAGTTGGCGCACACGATCATGGCGGCCTGGCCGAAGCCGATCTTGTTCTCACTGGAGGGGAACTCGTCGGGAGCGCCGTCCACGAAGTAGCCCTTGTTGATCAGGTCGATGATCTCGTCAGCAGCCTTCTCGGCGGCGGTGCCGCTCCAGCCGCCGTTCATAGTCAGCTCCTCGATCTTGGCCTCGCCCAGGTGGCGAACCAGCTGATGATAGAAGGCGAAGTCGCAGTAGGCGGAGTCCTGCGCGATGGGGGCCACGCCCGCATCCTTCAGCTTCTGGCACACGTCAAGGAACTCGGCCCAGGTCTTGGGCTCGGCGGTGATACCGGCCTTGGTGAAGGCGTCCTTGTCGTAGAAAATGCCGCCCACCTGGGGCTGCTCGGCGATGGCGTTCAGATAGCCGGCCCAGGCCACGGACTGGTCGTTGAGGCACTTGTAGCTCCAGCTGTCGTAGTTGACGGCCTTGGCCATGTCGGTCAGGTCATAGGTGAACTTGTTGTAGACAGTGCCGATGCGCTTGTAGTCGTCCTCGATGATGTCGATGTTGTCCTGGGCCTCCAGAGAAGCGGCCAGAACCTTGTTCACGTCGCGGCCCTTGAACTCGATGTTGATCTTGGCGCCGGTCTCCGCCTCGAAGGCGGCCTTGGCCTCCTCGATGACGTTGGCCTGGGGCTCGCCGGAGCTCCACATGGACCACATCGTCAGCTCCACGCCCTCATACTTCTTGTCGCCGCCCTCGGGAGCCTTGCTCTCCTCGGTGCCGGACTGGGAAGCGGGGGGGTTGCTCTCGGGAGCCTTCGTCTCGTTGCCGCCGGTGCTGGAGCACCCGGCCAGCATGGCCAGAACCATGACGGCGGCCAGCAGCAGAGCCATGAGCTTCTTCATTTTCATGTTCTACCTCCTGAAATGATAAATGATGTCTTTGGCCGTTCCCGGCCTGTTCAACTACAAGTATAGCTGTTTCCTCACTGGGGAAACAGCCCTGTTCTTGCTCTGCTTTTTAGAGATATTGCTTATTTTTGCCTTGGGCAATATTCACAGGAGAATTCCCCTTCCTTTTAGAGGAAATCGGTATTCTGTCTGGAGGGCCGGGGAAGGAATTGGGACAATGTGCATATAACGCAAGAGGATTCTGCGGGCTTTATCGTTGAGTTCGCACAGCAACTCCAGGAGAATTGTTGGGAAGCATGGAAAAGTCTGTTTGACGGCTTGCACAAAATTGCGCCCTCCCGGAAGGGAGGCCCTGCCTCCTGGGAGCGCTTCATGAAATTCTGCTCGAATGAATATTTTTTTATGGACGAGGAGCGGAGGGTGTGATACAATGAGGATAATGACGGTTCCTCCCGGGAAGGGGGGACGTATTTCTGTGGGCAAAGGAGAGGAGTTCCATGGAGCAGCAGATGGAATGGCAGGACAGCTATAATATCGGGGTGGAGACCATTGACCGGGAACACCAGCGCCTGTTCAGAATTATCAACCGGCTGCTGGCCTATGACGACGACAAGGGCCAGTGGGCCAGCCAGGAGGGGATCAAGTATTTCAAGGCCCACGCGGTCAAGCACTTTGACGAGGAGGAGGAGTACATGGCCTCCATCGGCTACCCTGGGCTGGAGACCCACCGGAAGATCCACCGGAGCTTCCGGGACGGCACCCTCCCTGCCCTGGAGCGGGAGCTGGTGGAGACGAACTACAGCGCCGACGCGGTGAAGCATTTCCTGGGGGTGTGCTCCGGCTGGCTCATCGGCCATACCCTCACGGAGGATCGGGCCATTGTGGGCTCCGGCACCAGCAAATGGGGAAACCTGCTCTCCAAGGACAAGATGGCCGCCCTGACCAAAATCATCACCCAGCTGCTGTTCAATATGTTCCAGCTGGAGTCGGAGTTGGTGAGCGACACCTATGCCGGGGAGCGGTTCGGCCAGGGGGTGTACTACCGGCTGGTTTATGAGGAGGGGAAGAAAAGCCAGGAGGTCATTTTGGCCCTGGAAGAAAAGCTGATGGTGAGCACCGTGGGGCGCATACTGGGTCTCCAGACCAGCAAGCTGGATCTGATGCTGATCAACGCCGTCCGGTACACCGCCCGGCAGTTTGTGGATCAGGTGCTGGACTTTTTCCCAGACGGGCCCCGGAAGCTCAAGGCGGAGAGCTTGCTGTCCTATGAGCAGCTCCAGCGGGTGTTCCAGACCAAGAAGCCCCAGGTGAGCCTGTTGTTCAATACCGGGAAGGGATATTTCGCCTACTGCGCCATCTCCCCCGCCCAGGAGGAGACCGTCACCGTCACCCCCATCCAGGCGGACAACGCCATCGAGGAGGTGGAGCGCTATCTGGCCGACCGGGAGAAGGACGCCAACAAGCCCAAGGTGCTGGTGGTGGACGACTCCGCCACCCTGCGGGAGGCCATGCGGAAGCTGCTGGAGGCGGACTACGAGGTGTCGCTGGCGGAGTCCGGCGTGGCAGCCATCCGGGCCATCTCCCTGGACAGGCCGGACATGGTGCTGCTGGACTATGAGATGCCGGTGTGCAATGGGCGGCAGACGCTGGAGATGCTGCGCTCGGAGAAGTCCTTCGCGGATCTGCCGGTGATCTTCCTCACCGGCCACAGCGAGCCGGAGGCGGTGCGGGCCCTGCTGGCGCTGAAGCCGGCGGGCTACCTGCTGAAGTATCTGAAGCCGGCGGAGATCAAGCAGAAAATCGACGATCTTTTTGGGAAGCTGTGCCGCTGAAAAGCACCCTTGGGCCTTTGTGAAAAAAAGGGATTGACAGCGGGGCGGACATAAGGTATATAAGGTAGTGTATCCTTCAGAGGGAGTAGCCTGCGCGGATCCTCCGCGTTTGCCGAAACGTCAATACGGCCCCTCCGGGCCCGGGCGGCAATGAAAAGGCGAGACTCTGCTGTCTTGTGACGGCGGAGTCTCGCCTTTTCTGTCCATACTAAGCGTAATCCAGTCCGATCACACCACGTAGAAATGAGGAGATCAGATGACCATCGCGCAGCTTTCCCTGTTCCTCGTCCGGCTGTTGGCCGGGACGGGGGTATTCCTGGTTGGGGTGCACCTGCTGACTGCCAACATCGAGCAGCTGGCCACCGGGCGGATCAAGGAGCTGTTCGGCAGAACCGCCGACCGGCGGCTGGTGAATGTAGGGGTGGGGGCGGCGGCCACCGCCCTGATCCAGAGCTCCGGGGTGACCACGGTGCTCATTGTGGGCTTCGTCAACGTGGGGGTGATGAACCTCCACCAGGCGGCAGCCATGATCATGGGGGCCAACATCGGCACCACCGTCACCGCCCAGATCGCCGCCCTCAGCGCCTTTCCCGTCACCACCTACGTCCAGATCCTCACCTTTGTGGGCATACTGATGGCCATGGCCTGCAAACGGGACGGGCTGAAGCGCACAGGTATGATCCTGGGGGGGCTGGGGCTGATCTTTGTGGGGCTGTCCCTCATGTCTGGCGCCATGGAGGAGAGCCGGGACGCGGTGCAGCTCCTGTTCCAGTCGGTGACCAACCCCCTGCTCCTGCTGTTGGTGGGCGTGTTGCTCACCGCCCTGGTGCAGTCCAGCTCGGCCACCACGTCGGTGATCATCGCCATGTCGGTGGCGGGGCTCACCATCGGCTCCGGCGGGAACGAGGCGTTGTATATCATCCTGGGTACCAACATCGGCTCCTGCGTCACTGCCCTGATGTCCTCCGCAACCGCCGGGGCCAACGCCCGGCGGGCAAGCCTGATCCACCTGCTGTTCAATACCCTGGGCTCCGCGCTGTTTTTTATCCTGCTGCTCCTCTGGCCGGGCTTTATGGACGTTACCTTCCACCGGTGGTTCCCCGCCGCGGCCACCCAGATCGCCATGTTCCACACCTTCTTCAACGTGGTGTGCACCCTGCTGTTCCTGCCTCTAAGCGACTGGTTTGTCCGGGTGTCCCAGGCCCTGATCCGGGAGAAGGAAGCCCCCGGCGCGGCGGCGGGGGACACCTTCCTGGACGAGCGTATGTTGTCCTCCGCCTCCCTGGCCATCGACCTGCTGGACAAGGAGCTGGTGCGGCTGTCAGACACGGCGATGGACGCCTTCCGCACGGGCTACCGGGCCTTCGCCCAGAAGGACGTGGGCCTCATCGACCCCACCCTGCGGCTCATTGAGCAGGCTAACCAGGTGGAGCAGGGGATGGTGAGCTACCTGATCCGGCTGTCCGCCCAGAGCAAGCTGGCGGACGAGCGGCCCATCTCCAACCTCCACAGCAGCCTGGGGGACGTGATGCGTATCGCCGAGATCGCGGACAACTTCACCAAGTATGCTCGGCGGACGGTGGAGGAGGGGCTGGACTTCTCCGAGACGGTGATGGAGGAGCTGGGCGAGATGACCGGGCGGCTGGAGGAGCTGTACGCCCTCACCCGGCAGGCGGTGCTGGAGAACAACCCGGGCCTGCTGCCCCAGATCAGCCGGGTGGAGGAGGACGTGGACGCCATGCGCCGCCGCCTCATCGACCGGCACATCCAGCGGCTCAACGCCGGGGCGTGCCGCCCGGAGTCCAGCGGGGTGTTCATCAACCTGGTATCCAACCTGGAGCGTCTGGGCGATCACCTCACTTATATTGCCTGCACAGTGGAATAGCCACCGGGCCGAGAAAGATTGCCGAAAAAAACACAATTAGGAATTGCAAACCCGCTGAAACTGTGATAGACTATTACCCGCGAAACGGTAGCGAAACCGTATAGGTACTCGTTCTCATAATGAAAAGGAGGAAAACGCCTATGGCACGCAAGTTCAAAACCATGGACGGCAACACCGCCGCCGCCC
>CAJTYK010000072.1 GCA_910584285.1 uncultured Oscillospiraceae bacterium | reverse complement strand
CGAACGACAGATGCCAACAAGCCATTTTGAGCGTCTGGCGGTATTTGAACCCGCACACCAAGGGCACCAAAAAGGGCGCTGTACTCAATCGGACTGTAACTCAAATATCAGGCAAGGATTTATTTTCTTAAAAATGTATCGTTTTAGAGTAGCGCCCTTTTTGAGCGGGAAAAAGGGCGCTAAACTTTGCACCACAAATCAATAACTGAACCCCTCGCAAGGCCGTGATTTTTCACTGAAAGATCACGGCCTTTTTATTTTCTCGAAAAGGATGTGTCGAGCATGATTTTCAAGGCAATTATCAGCAACCAAGCCGAACCCGAATTGGGTCAGGCCACTATCCCCTTTCCCATCCCCGACAGCGAGTACGACCACACCATCGCTTTGCTGGAGGACATGGGCATCGGCTCCCCCACCGCCCAGGACTGCCGGGTGGACGAGGTGGACAGCACGTACCCCATCCTCAACCGGCTGGTGGCCCAGAGCGTCAATGCGGACGAGCTGGACTACCTGGCTAAGCGGCTGGACAGCTTTTCCAAAGGTGAGGATGAAAAGTTTGAAGCCCTGGCCTCCAAGCTGAGCCTGTCCGACATCAAGGACTTTATTAACCTGACGTTCTGTTGTCAGCAGGCCACAGTGATCACTGATTTCTCTAACCTGGAGCAGACGGGCAAAGGCCACGCTCTGACCGTCAATGGCGGTTCTATGCCGATGGAGGAGTTCGACAAAGTGGATGGCCAAGCGGTAGCCCTCGACCTGATCCAGAGCGGCGCCGGGGTGGTCACACCCTATGGCGTAGTGTATGACAACGGCATGAAGCTGGAGCAGCTTTACGATGGGCGGCACTTTCCGGCATACCTCTACCAAATGCCCGAGCTGATGATCGAGATCAAGTCCGGGGAGGATGGTGAGGCCATCGGGTATCTCTATCTTCCATCTTCGGATCGGCAAATCCAGAGGACTCTGATGCGGGCGGGGAGCGGTTCGGAGGGCTTTCGGATGGAGATTGCTATGGATGAGCTGCCCCCGCAGGTGTCCAACATGGTCAGCCCCACCCGCGACGGCCTGGATGACCTCAACGCGCTGTGCCGGGCTGTCGAACCGCTGAGTGCGGAGGAGCGGAAGAAGCTGGAGGCAGTGGTGCTTATGACCCGGGCTGAATACGCCAGCGAGGTGCGCCAGCTGGCGGAAAACCTGGAGCAGTTCGACTTCGTGCCGAAACTGGACAGGCCGGAAGCGGACTGTGCGGTGACCGATCTGGGGTATGTGGCCTACCACGGCAGCCTGACACTGGAGGAGCTGATGATGGAGGATCCCGCAGAGCAGCACCAGCGGGAGCAAGAAATGGGGGGTATGGCATAATGATCCTACACGTGTCAAAAAGCCCGTCCAGCAATGAGGTGGAGCACATCAGCTTCCCCGCGGACGCGGCCAAGGTCAGATACGCCATGATCGGGCTGGAGGAATTCGGCGGCTGGGCCCCAGCGTATATTGTCGGCGGCGAAGGCCCTGCCGAAGCCCTCACCAGCTATATCAGCCGCGATGACCTGTACAGCGAGGACGGCGTCAAAAAGCTGAACCGGCTGGCTGGGCTGGTGGATACCATGGAGCTGGAAGCACAGAAGGTTTTTGCCGGGGCCCTCCGAGCGGAGAGCATCAACGGGTTAGACGATGTCCTCCGCGTTGCCTCCAACCTGGGCCAATACGAGTTCATTGAGGGCGTCACCACAGATAAGGAGCTGGGCGGCTGGCTGGTAGAACACGGGAAAGCGGGGGTGGATTTTCCCAAGGAGGTGTGGCCCTACCTGGACTACGCCGGGATCGGCGCGGGATACTACTCCGACCACGGCGGGGCGTACACGCCCAGCGGCTATGTGAAACGAAGGGAGGTCATCCAGACGCAGGAAGCAGCAAAACAGCCCAATTTCGTCCTCACCCTGGCCTCCCCCGCCAGCACCCATCGCCTGAACCTGCCTGCCACAGATGACGATCTGGAGCAGGCAAAAAGGGCGCTGCGGCTGGATGATCTGGACAGCGCCGCCATTAGGGATGTGGAAATCGACTATCCATGGGCGCATCTGCTTGATATGGATTCCATTACGCTGCAAGACGCCCATATCTTGGCCAAATGCGTCCAGGAGATGACGGCACAGGAGCTGAGGGTATTCGGCGCGGTCTTGGAGGCAGAGCAGCCCAACTCCTTCTCTGATGCCAACCTCACCGCAATGTATCTTGACGATTATGAACTGGTGGAGGACAGCGAGAGGGAATATGGCCGGGAGGCCCTGCGCAAGGCTGGTGCGGATGATGAGATCCTGGATATGTTGGACGGTTTCACCGATTTCGACACCCTGGGACGGTCTGAGATGGAAGCGGACGGCGTGCGGGAAACCAGCAGTCGGGGCCCCCGGCGAAACCCAGCGAAGCGGTTTCGCTGGGGAGAGGAGCCGCAGCGGAATGAGCGAGCTTTGGACACAGGCCGAAGCGAGGGATGTGGAGCTTGCGGCGACGATGTGCGCCGCCTCAGCACCCCCTGGCCCGAGCAGGGGCCGGAGATGGGCCAGACGATGGGATAATGTCAGTAGACTTTCCCGCAAAAGTGTGGTAGTTGTTGTGTCAAACGAATCGAAGGGAGAATACACAATGGCAGTGAATATTTTCAAGGACAAGCTGCGGCACGCCCAGTTGTTCGGCAAGCCCGTGCTTGCTGCCGATCAGCCGATCCCCCGGGAAACAGTGCCGGACGGGTGGTATTGCTACGATATGCGGGGGACGGGCAGTGACCCCGCCGCCCACGCCGAGCTGGTGGACTACACCAGCTATTACCACAGCGGCACTGTCCTCTCCCCCAAACCGCTGAAGCGGCCCACCACCAAGGCCAGACGGATCGGGAAGGGGGACTATTTCCTCCACGGGGAGGAGATGGATCTGGAAGCCTTCTGCGATGAGTATGGCCTGGGCGTCCCGGACGACCCAATCAAATTTGAGATGCGGCCCGCTTCGCCCGATGAAGCGGGACTTTTTTACGCCCTGCCCGCTGAAAAGGATGAGGAGCTGGGTGCTATTGGCCACGTCCGCATCGACTTCGGGCGTGACGGGGACGAGTTCTGGCATACCTGGTGGCCGCGTGGCCCCGAGGGGCTGAACACCCTGGAGTTCAAGGAGGAACTGGGCCAGATCATGGGCCAGCTGCGCCGGGGCGTGCTGAAGGATTTCTCCACCATGCTCCGCCTGTGCCATATCGACGGCGGGGAGATCGGTGGCCGCACCGCGGCCCGGAACTACGGCTTCGTGCTGGAAACGGAACGGTACCGCTACTGCCTGCGGTGCAACCCGGTGCGCGGGGACTACCAAGCCTATCTGACCTGCTTCGACCTGCGCCAGCAGGAGTTGAACCAGGTTCAGGAGCAGGACAGCGGCCCGATGCTGGGCGGCATGGGCTGAACCGATACATAAAAAAGGAGGTTATGCAATATGAACGACAAGTTTTTCCCTGAACTTGCCCGCCGTTTGAAGCGGGCGGGCATCTCCACCGGGCCGGTGGAGCGAGAGTGTCTGCCGGTGCTGCTGGATGGACAGGAGGTCATGGCGGTGGCCCCGGGCGGGACGATCTTCCTCATGCCGGAGACAGCAGACACCCAGCCGGTGGTGGACGCCTATGACACGGTGGCGGGGATCAGCGCCCAGGTTCACGAGTATACGGAAGCCATGGCTGCCGCTCCCCCGCTGGCAGCGGTGGGGCTCCACGAGGGGTTCCGGCTGCTGGCAGATTTCAACGGTGTGGTTCTCGCCGGACAGGAGCTGGATCAGGGCTGGGGGTACAAGTTCGTCACCTGGGCGCGCAGCCCGGATCGTACCGCCGTGGCCCATGGCCACTACTATGACGGCGGTGACAGCTATGAGGCCGCCAAGCTGGACTTCGCCTGCCGCGCCGGGCTGGTGGACGACCACCGCCAGTTCACCGATGAGCAGCTCACCGAGGTGTACCGCTGCATCGCGGAAACCTTGGACAGCGGTTACCCCATCACCAGGGAACGGGAGAAAACGCTGACAACCACCATGGAGCAGATTTCCGCCAGCGTGGACAATTTGGACGAGCGCGTCAGCCTGTCCAACCAGCGGGAGCTGGAGGCGATGGAGCAGCACGGGCCGGAGATGCCGGAGGACATTCACAACCAAGGAGGTATGCGCTTTGAATAACACAGAAAAAACGGCAGCGACCCCGCAGGGGGCCGGAAAATCCTATACGGTAGAGGAGCTTCTCACCCTGATGGGGCCTGAATTTCAGAGACAGAAGGACGTCATGCGCCAGTGCATCGCCGGTCTCACGGAATACGCCGCCCAACTGGCAGTACGGGGCCACGAGGATCAACTCCCCCGGCTCCGTATGGTCTGCATCGAGATGGCGGAGTTTTGGGGGCTGGCTGAGGATGATACGCCAGAAGGCGTTCGGAACATGGCGGAGCAGTACGGCAGCGCCTTCGACCGCGCGGTGTCAACCGCCCGAGGTGATGGCTGTGCGCCGGGCTTGGGTGAGCAGGCCGTACAAAACACCCTCGCAGGTTTGGAGCTCTATGCCCGGGAGCTGCGGGCCAACGATGAGGGGCTGGAGGATTGGGCTGTGGAGTGCGAGATCCTCGCGGACGATCTGGAGGAATTTGCGGCACGATCCGGGCCGGAGGAACTGGAAGCGGCGGAGCAGCAGGCGGACAGCGGGCCGGGAATGGGGATGTCGCCGTGAGAGTTCGATACAAGCATAACCGGGAGCCGCAGTTCTATGAGTCCATGTGCCTGACCACCACGCCCCACGAGCCGCCCCCCGCCGTCACCGGGCCGCAGAGCCATTGCGCGGGCTGTCCCTATCCCGGCCATGGCTTCGTGTGCGGCAACGGTGAAACATGCCTGCGCACCGAGGTTGCCCGGATCATGGAGCGGGACAAATCTGTTGCTTCTGCCGGGTAGCTTTTGGAGGGGATCTGTGGTAATGTCGCTGTTAATGCTGGTGAAGGGAGGTGAGCCTGTGGGTAAGCGAGGTCAGAAATTTCAAGTCGATACGTTCCGGCGCAAACAGTGTTTGGCCCCGTTCCATCCAAGGGACGGGGCTTTTTTCATGTCCAGCCGGAGGCAATTCCGACGCAAAAATCATAACAGGAAGGGATGAAAACCATGAGCATCCAAAAAGAATGGCTGGATTTTCTGCGGGAGCAGTACCCTGTGGGTAGCCGGATCAAGCTCCGGGAGATGGGCTCGGACGACCCGTGTCCCATCAAGCCGGGGGCCACAGGCACGCTCCAGTACATCGACGATATGGGCACATTTTTCGTGGCCTGGGACAACGGGCGGGGCCTGGGCCTGGTGATCGGGCAGGACTCCTTCACCGTCTCTCCGCCGCCCCTTCAGACGCTGAAGCTCTATATGCCGCTGACCGTGGGCTATTATGTAAATGAGGACGGCTGCGGCTGGAGCGATGAGGAGTACACGATGGGCACCAGCGAGGCGGTGGGCTGTGCCCCGCAGATCATCAACGCCCTGCGGAGCGAGCACCGCTGGCTGGAGAACGCGGGCCCGGAGGAGATGGAGCGGGGGCTGATGGCCTACTATGACGAGCTCGATGGCGTGGAACGCAAGGTGCAGTCCTATTGGCTCACCGCCGAGGTGCGGGACGGGCGGCTCTGGGGCGTGGCCGAGTGCCGTGTGCGGGGTGAACTGACGCCTGACGAGCTGCAAGCCCTCAAAGACGACGTGGAGGGGCAGGCGGCGGACGGCCTCGGGGAGAACTTCGAGCAGCGCGGGATCCGGATCGGCGACGAGCAGGAGGTATACGTCCACCTGTGGCAGTCTGAGGGTTGGAGCATCCAGACGGAGCAGGAGCGGTTCGGGCCGGAGCAGGCCCAGGACGGCCCTCGGCAGGTACAAGGGGGGCTGGAGCTTGCGTAAGGTGTTCGAGGTAGAACTGGCGTCTGAGAACGGCTGCACCGAACTGACCGTTCCCGCCACCCCTTATGCCCTGCTGGACGCCCTGGAACAGCTGTGGCTGACGGAGGGGGAAGCCCCCGGGTGGGAAATCCTCCAGTCCGACGCCTTCCCCGGCATTTCCATGTACCTGGATCGGAGGGGCACCCTGTCGGAGCTGAACGCCTTGGCCCAGCGGCTTGCGGCGCTGGACGAACAGGGGCTGGCCATCGTGGAGGGGCTGGCGCTTATGGAGCCGGGGCCGCAGGGAGAGCCCATCCCCCTGCCCCGGCTGATCGACCTGGCATACAGCACGGACTGCTGCCATCTGGTGGAAGGGGTGGTGACCGACGCCCAGCTGGGCCGGTTCTGCGCGGAGAACGGCTTTGTCCCGGAAGCCGACGATCTTCCTGACGCGGCGTTCGCGCTGCTGGACTTTGCGCGGATCGGCAAACAGTTCCGGGAGGCGGAGGGCGGCGTGTTCACCCGGGTTGGCTACGTCCAGCGGCACGATGAATTGAAGCAGGTGTACAACACCCTGGATCTCTCCCTCAAAAAGCCGGACTATGCCATTCTGGCGGAGCTGCCGGACGGTAGCCGGGTGGAACTGCCCACACCGATGGGCGAAACCGTGCCGGACGAGCCCGCCCAGTGTGTGGACTGCGCCGCCCCCGCCCTCAACGGTCTCACCGCCATGCGCTCCACCCTGGATCAGCTGGCCTTCCGCCTGGCGGAGATGGAGGTGGATGGCGAGATGCCCAAATACAAAGCTGTGCTGGAAACCACCGGCTGCGATGACATCGCACGGGCGCTGGCACTGGCGGACGAGCTGGATCAGTACAACTTCGACCCGGAGCCGCGTGAGCCGGACGAGGTGGCCAGCGGGCATTTGAAGGAACTGCTGCCGGAGGAGGAACTGGCTGCCCTGCTTCCCAACGTGGTTTTATACCGCTATGGGCAGGCCCTGATGGAGCAGAGCGGCGGCAAACTCACGGGGTACGGCTATGTCCGGCCCGCTGCCGGCCCCGCCCAGGGGATGGAACCGCAGAAAAATGGATTGGAGATGACGTTGGGTTGAACGATTTTGACTACCTGGCCCAGCTCCCCGGCGAGGAGCGGGAACAGGACTGGATCAGGACGCGGCTGGGCACGTTGAGCGTCCGGGAGGGCGTTGTGCTGGCCGCCGCTGCCCAGGCCGACCCGCCCGAGGATGCCGTCCAGGCCATCAACCAGCTCCAGTCCCTGGACGGGTACAGGGTGTGCCTGGACGCGGGCAGCTATGAGGCGCTGGGCAGGCGGCACCTGATCAACGACACCGCCATGCCGGTGGACGCCCTGGCCTTCGCCGACCTGGAGGCGGCGGGGCGGCAGTATGAGGACAGGCACCCCGGCCTGTTCATCGGCAGCTACTATGTCCAGTACCCGGGAACGCCCCCCGAGCCAGTCTACCGGCCCGGCATGGCCCTCCCCGCCGACGACGGCTGGAGCGTCAAGATGAAGCTGGCCTCCCCCACTGCGCCGGAGGGGGTGTGGCTGCGCCTGCCTGGGCCGTTCGAGGACGGCAGTGAGGATGTGGTGAAGGAAGAACTGGAGGTAGGGATGGCCCTGCGGGAGCTGCGTGTGCGTTTGGGGGCCGAATGCACTTTGATGGATGCCCAATGCGTTTTACCCGAAGCCGGGGATTTGGTGGCCCAATACAGCAGCGATATTGAGGGTCTGTTTTACGATGCGCACAACCTGGGATGTGTGCTGAACGAGAGAGGCCAGGGCTCCCCGCACTTCATGGAGCGGTATGCCGCCGCACTGGCGCTGGAGGGCTGCCAAAACCTGAAGCTGGCGCTGGACATCTCGCAAAACCTCAACTGCTACGACTGGATGCAGTGCGCCGATCTGGAGGAGTCCGGCAGGTGCAGGCTGCTGGACGTCGGCATGACGGAGGAGCAGATCCGGGCCAGCGGCATCGACCTGGCTGGCTACAAAGCCCACCTTCTGGAGAAGGAGGGGTACACGCCCACCGCGGACGGCTGGGGTTATATCCGCCGCAACGCCAACGAGTTCTACTACCAGTTCAGCACCCCCGCCCAGCCCCAGGAGGAGCCTGGGATGACAATGCAATAATACATTTACAGGGGCCGTTTTCCCGATGGGGACAGCGGCCCCT
>CAJTYK010000071.1 GCA_910584285.1 uncultured Oscillospiraceae bacterium | reverse complement strand
GGCGGCGATGCGGGCGTTGTCCCCCACCTTGAAGGGGCCCAGCACCTTGGCCCCGGTGGAGATGAGCACGTTGCTGCCGATGGTGGGATGGCGCTTGCCCTGATCCTTGCCGGTGCCCCCCAGGGTGACACCGTGGTAGATCAGGCAGTCGTCCCCCACCTCGGCGGTCTCTCCGATGACGATGCCCATGCCGTGGTCAATCACCAGACGGCGTCCGAGCTTCGCCCCTGGGTGGATCTCGATGCCCGTCCAGAAGCGGCTCCACTGGGAGACGCACCGGGCCAGGAATTTCAACCGGTGCCGATATAAAAAGTGGGCCAATCGGTGGTACAGGGTGGCGTGCACCCCGGGGTAGAGCAGGAAGATCTCCAGCCTGCTTCTTGCCGCCGGGTCCCGGGCCTGGTAGGCCCGGAGGGTTTCCCCTAATCGGGTCATAAAAGGTTCCTCCTTGTCCAGATAAAAAACAAAACCCCCCATGCCCGATGGCATGAGAGGCGGCAATACCGCGGTTCCACTCTCGTTTATCCCTTTTGGCCGTGACGTGGCCGGACGGAGGGCGCCCAAGTCCCCCTCGCTCCCGCTTGCAGTTCGCCCGAAGCTTCCCCGAGGGCGGCTTTCAGCCCATGGCCGCCCCTCTCTGCCGGTTCCAAAACGGACTACTTCCAGGCGGACAGCCGACGGCCCCGCCTGAGCGTTCCCCGCGATATTTGGTTGTGATCTGGGTCACTGTCTCATTATATTATCACGGGGCTTTGGGGGTGTCAAGCAAAATTGGGAGGCTATTTCCGGCGGAAATTCACATTTTGTTTACGCTTACCCCATTGACGCGGCCAAATTGCCGCGCTATCATAGGTATATTCCGAAATTCCCGCCGCGTAGGAGGTGAGCGCCCATGATCCGCCGTTCTCTGACCCGCTTTATGGCGGGGCGCTATGGAGGGGATCAGCTCAACCTGTTCCTGATCGTGCTGTACCTGATCCTCTATGTGGTCTTTCTGTTCACCCGGCTGCTGGCCTTTGAGCTGCTGGGCACCGTGGTGCTGGTGCTCAGCCTGTACCGCTCCCTGTCCCGGAACCTGGAGCGCCGCCGGGCGGAGAACAACCGCTTTCTCCAAACCGTTCGCCCTATTTGGCGCAAGTGGGCCGCCTTCCGGGCCCGGGCCCACGACAAGGAGCACCGCTATTTCAAATGCCCCAACTGCGGCCAGCTGATGCGGGTGCCCAGGGGGAAGGGGCGGATCACCGTCCACTGCCGCGCCTGCGGGGCGGCCTTTGAGGAGAAAAGCTGACAGCATCGCGCCCCGCCGGCCGGCGGGGCGTTTTTGTGTGGGAAAAGGCAAAAAGCCCTTGCATTTTCCAAGCCGGATCAGATAGAATGAGGGCGGAAGCATAAAAGGCGGCAGGCCATGGGGTGCGGGAACACCCCACGGCCCTGCGCGAGTGAGGCACCCACTCAACACAGCGATTTTAAATCGTACCACGGGCCTATTATAGCCGTTTTCCGCCGGAATAGCAAGGCGGGAAATTGGGATAGGCTTTGTGTTCGCGTTGATTTTCAAGGCGGTGTTGGGTATTTCAAGGCTCGACACCGCTTTTTATGTTTCCGGCAGACTGCCGGGGGCGGGGACGCGGCCCGCCCCCGGGCCGGTCTGTTGGAAAACCACATAAAGGAGAAAACAGCATGGAAAAACGGTTTGCGGCACTTTTCCTGGCGCTGACCCTGTGCCTGGGTCTGGTGGTTCCCTCGTTTGCGGCAGGGGAACGGGAGACACCCCGGCTGGAGGTCACCTTCGATCTGCCCGTCGGCTACACCACCGCGGCGCAGGAGGGGGAGTACCGGATCTGGGAGTTCACGGTGGAAACCGTGAAAGAACCCCACGAGAATTATGTCACAACCTACGATGTCTACACACGGAACGAGGAACCGTCTGTCCGAACATTTACCGTCACGCCCCTTCCGATGGGGACGAAGATTACGCTGGACAATCTTTACCCGGAGCAAGGGGGATGGCTGAGTCTGAAGCTCAAAGCCTGGTCGGATTCGGACGGCGACGGCGTTTATGAGGAGCGGATTTTTTACTGGGAGGCCAATACGGCCTACAGCACCACGGACTACACCCTGATCCCCTCTGAGAAAAAGGGCCCGTTCAGTGATAAAGACAGGTTTAGCATATGGAGCTACAGCACTACGGGGGACCCGGAGCAGAACGGGTTTCACTTCGTTGGAAATGACAGCTATTCCCCCCTATCTGCCAGCGCGGAAAGCCTGTACGAGTATTTTGGCTCTGACACCCTGATCCAGATTACCGCGGCGCACGTTTACCACGATGGGAAAGAGTGGGTTACCAGGGAGCCGGAGGAGTTCTGCTTCCTGGTCACCGGCAGCCCCGCCTTTACCGACGTGCCCGCCAACGAGTGGTACGCCGGGGCCGTGGACTGGGCGGTGTCCAAGGACATCACCAACGGCACCAATGCCGCCAAGACTGAATTCAGCCCCGGCCGGAACTGCACCCACATCCAGATCCTGACCTTCCTGTCCCGGGCGGCGGGCATTACCAGCACCTCCATCCCCTGGGACAAGGAGCAGATGCAGGTTCAAAACTGGGCCAGGGAGAAGGGCATGATCGACGACAGCTTCAACGGCAGCAAGGAGTGCACCCGCGCCGAAGCGGTCAATTACATCTGGCAGACCCTGGACAAAGAGGACGCCCCGGCCAGCAGCTTCACCGACGTGGATCCCAACGCCAGCTACGCCAAGGCGGTGGACTGGGCGGTGGCCAACGGCGTCACCAACGGCGACAACGCCGCCCAGACCGAGTTCAGCCCCAACAAGGTGTGCACCCGGGGCCACATCGTCACCTTTCTCCACCGGGCCTATGTCCCCGAGGCCCGCCTGAAATAACCCGGCAAAGCCCCGTCCCCCGCCGTGGGGACGGGGCTTTTTGCGTTGAAAACCGCCCGGGATTGTGCTACACTGGGGAAAAACGTTCTTCCCCGAGGTGACCTCTATGATCGACACCATCGCCGCCATCGCCACTCCCCCCATCCCCTCCGCCATCGGCATCCTCCGCCTGTCCGGGCCGGAGGCTGTCGCCGCCGCCGACCGGGTATTCTCCCCCTTCCACGGCGGGCCTATGTCCACCCGCCTCGACCGGGCGCTGGTGTACGGCACGCTCCACGACCGGGAGGGCCGCGCCATTGATCGCTGCCTGTGCACCGTCTCCCGCGCCCCCCACAGCTACACCGGTGAGGACACCGCCGAGCTGCAATGCCACGGCTCCCCGGCGGCGCTGGCGCTGGGACTGGAGGCGCTGTTTGCCGCCGGGGCCCGGCAGGCCCTCCCCGGGGAGTTTACCCGCCGGGCCTTCTTGAACGGCAAGCTGGATCTCACCGGGGCGGAGGCGGCGGCGGATCTGATCCACGCCGAGAGCCCCGCTGCCGTCTATCAGGCCGCGGGCCAGCTGAGCGGGGCGCTGGCCCGGCGGGTGGACGGGATCTATGACCAGCTCACCGACCTGTGCGCTCACTTCCACGCTGTGCTGGACTACCCGGATGAGGACATCGAGCCCTTTGAGGCGGCGGAGCTGGCCCAGGCGCTGGCCCAGGCGGCGGCGCGGCTGGACGCGCTGGCGGACACCTACAAGCGGGGCCGCCTGCTAAACGAGGGGGTGCCCTGCGCCATCGTGGGGCGGCCCAACGCGGGCAAGTCCACCCTGTTCAACGCCCTGTTGGGCCGGGAGCGGGCCATCGTCACCGATATCCCCGGCACCACCCGGGACACGGTGGAGGAGCGGGTCAATTTCGGCGGGGTGCTGCTGCGGCTCATCGACACGGCGGGCCTGCGGGAGACGGAGGACGCGGTGGAGCGGCTGGGGGTGGAACGCACCCGCGCCGCCGCGGAGGGCGCGGAGCTGATTTTAGCGGTCACCGACGGCGCGGCGGACTTCACGGCGGAGGACCGGGAGGTGCTTTCCCTGGCCGCCGCCTCCGGCAAGCCCTGGATCTGGATCATGAGCAAGCGGGACCTCACCGGGCCCACGGCCCTGTGGACCGTCGCCCGGTCGGGGAACGCCCCCGCCGCGTCGGTCTCCCTGTCCGCCAAAACGGGGGAGGGGCTGGACGGACTGGAGCGGGCCGTGGCGGCCCTGTTCCCCGAGCCGGCTGAGGCGGAGGCCGGGAGTATGCTCACCAACGCCCGGCAGGCGGAGGCCGCCAACCGGGCGCGGGAGGCCGTCCGCCGGGGAGCGCAGGCGCTGGAGGCGGGAATGCCCCCTGACGCGGTGGTGGCCGACGTGGAGGAGGCCCTGTCCGCGTTAGGCGAGCTGACGGGCCGGACAGTGCGGGAGGATGTGACCGCCCGGATCTTCGCGCGGTTCTGTGTGGGAAAGTGAAAGCCTGTGCTCCCGGCCGGGAGCACAGGTTCTAAATTTCCCCCTTTACGTCCTCAAGATGATATGATATAATTCCCTGTATCACATTGGGACGCAAGTCAGGATTGGGGGGATCAACATGGAGGAGCTGGCCGAGCTGAAGCGGCAGCTGATGGAGGCCCGCCCAGTGGGGTGGGACAGCCTGCCCGACATTCCGCTGTATATGGATCAAGTGGTGGGCTATCTGGCCAGGCAGGCGGCGGTCTTTGGCGACGGGGACGGGCTTACCTCCGCCATGATCAACAACTATATCAAGGACGGCCTGCTGGAGCGGGCCAACGGCAAGAAATACGGCCAGGAGCACCTGGCCTACCTCACCGCCATCAGCGCCCTCAAGCAGGTGATGAGCGTGCGGGAGATGAAGGTGCTCACCACCGTGGGCCGGGAGATGCGGGCTCCGGAAAGGCAGTATGAGTATTTCTGCAAGTACCTGGATCAGGCCATGTCGGACGCCGCCCACCGGCTGGACGAGAACACCACCGACCACGATCTGCCCAAGCTGGTGCTGGATTTGGCCATGCGCAGCTATGCCAATATGTTGGCCTGCCACCAGGCCCTGGCCATCCTGGCCCAGCGCACCGGGCATGAGGATCTGCTGAACAAGAAGAAAAAATAAGCCGTGCGGAACGCACCGACCAAACTGATGTATTGGAGGAACTGAAACCATGAGCAGCTATGTCATCATCACCGATTCGTCCTGCGACCTGCCCGACAGCCTCGTCAAGGAGCTGGAGCTGAAGGTGCTCCCCCTGGCCTTCCTCATGGACGGCAAGACCTATCGGAACTACCCAGACAACCGGGAGATGTCCCCCAAGGAGTTCTACAACAAGCAGCGGGAGGGCAGTATGGCCACCACCAACGCCGTCAACGTGGGCGAGGCGGCCGACGCCATGGAGTCCGTGCTCAAGCAGGGGACGGACGTGCTGGTGCTGGCCTTCTCCTCCGGCCTGTCCACCACCTGTAACTCCTTCCAGATCGCCGCCGGGGATCTGGCGGAGCAGTACCCCGACCGCAAGATTTTTGTGGTGGACACCCTGTGCGCCTCCCTGGGGCAGGGGATGTTCGTCTATCAGGCGGCTAAGCTGCGCCAGGAGGGCAAGTCCATCGAGGAGGTGCGGGACTGGGCGGAGGCCAACAAGCTGAAGCAATGTCACTGGTTCACGGTGAACGACCTGTTCTTCCTGAAGAAGGGGGGCCGGGTGTCCGCCGCCACCGCCGTGGTGGGCACCATGCTCCAGATCAAGCCCGTCATGCACGTGGACAACGACGGCCACCTGATCAAGGTGGACACCGCCCGGGGCCGCAAAGCGTCCCTCAACGCCCTGGTGGACAAGGTGGGCGAGCTGGCAGAGGATCCCGCGTCCCAGACCATGTTCATCAGCAACAGCGACTGCCAGGAGGACGCCCAGTATGTGGCGGATCAGGTCAAGGCCCGCTACGGCACCAAGGAGATCATCATCAACTCCATCGGGCCGGTGATCGGGGCCCACACGGGCCCCGGCTGCGTGGCGCTGTTCTTCACGGGCAAGCACAGATAAACCGCATGGGCAAAACGCCGCTCCCTGATTGGGGGCGGCGTTTTTTGCCAAAAAATTTTTTGCTTCCTCCTCTTGACAAACCCCCACCCTCCGTCTATACTGTGTATATCGTATATATACAATATTTCGGGCGCCGCTGACGAGCGGCACCCCAGCGAGGTGGATCCCCTCCGCCCCGCCCCAGGCGGGGCGGGAATACAACCAACGAGGTGCACCATGGACATCATCATCAGCAATTCTGACCGGGCGCCGATCTATGAGCAGATCGTCCGCCAGCTGAAAGGGCTCATCCTTTCCGGCGCGCTGCCCGAGGGCGAGGCCCTGCCCTCCATGCGGCTGCTGGCCCGGGATCTCCGGATCTCGGTGATCACCACCAAACGGGCCTATGAGGAGCTGGAGCGGGAGGGCTTTCTCACCACCGTCCCCGGCAAGGGCTGCTTTGTGGCCGCCCAGAACCGGGAGACGAGGCGGGAGGCTGTGCTGTGCCAGGTGGAGGAGCATCTGTCCCAGGCGGTGGACGCGGCGAAGGCCGGGGCCGTGGAGTTGGACGAGCTCACCGAAATGCTTAACACCTTGTATAATGAGGAATGACTTATGACAAATTGTATTGAAATCAAGGGTCTTGTCAAGGAGTACAAGACCTTCACCCTGGGGCCCATTGACCTCAAGGTGCCCGGGGGCACCATCCTGGGCCTCATCGGGGAGAACGGGGCGGGTAAAACCACCCTGATCAAGTCCATGCTGGGCATCGTCCGGCCCACTGCCGGGGCGGTCACCCTGCTGGGCACCGACCCGGATCATGCCAAGGAGGACATCGGCATCGTGCTGGATGACTGCTTCTTCTCCGAGTACCTGCGGATCAAGGACGTGGAGACGGTGCTGTGCCGGGTGTTCAAGACCTGGGATAAGGGGCTGTACCGGGACTATCTGGACAAATTCGGCCTGTCCGGGACGAAGAACATCAAGGAGCTGTCCCGCGGTATGAGGATGAAGCTGTCCCTGGCGGCGGCGCTGGCCCACCGGCCCCGGCTGCTGCTGCTGGACGAGGCCACGGCGGGGCTGGATCCGGTGGTGCGGGACGAGATCCTGGACGAGTTTCTGGCTTTCGTCTCCGACGAGGATCACGCCATCCTCATCTCCAGCCACATCACCTCGGATCTGGAGAAGGTGGCGGACTACATCGCCTACCTCCACCAGGGGAAGCTGCTGCTGTGCAACGAGAAGGATCGCCTGCTGGAGAGCTACGGCCGGCTGGTATGCACCAGGGCGGATCTGGAGCAGGTGGATCGGGGCTATGTGGTGTCCACCCGGAAAAGCCAATTCTCCACCGAGGCCCTCATCCGGCACCGGGGCGACTTCCAGCGCCTCTATCCCCGGCTGACGGTGGAGCCGGTGACGCTGGACGAGCTGATGGTATTCATCGTAAAGGGGGAACAGGCATGACCGGCTTGATTTTGAAGGACTTTCTTATTCTGCGCAAGACCCTGCGCAGCTATCTGCTGATTTTGATCGTATACGCGGGTATCGCGTTCAGCGGGGCGTGGTCGGCAGATATTGTGGGCGTCCTGATGGTGGTTATGGTGATGATGCTTCCCATGAACGTCTTTGCCTACGACAAGCAGTGCCAGTGGGACACCTACGGCCTGGCCCTGCCGGTGGGCCGCACCAAAACCGTGGCCGCCCGGTATCTGTGTGTGCTGCTGCTGTGCGTGTTCAGTGTGGCGCTGACCGCCCTTCTGGGCGCGGCGCTGTATGCCGCCGGGCGGATAGATGAGCCTGCGGAGTTCATGGTGACCTGTTCGGTGATGGGTTTAATGTCCATACTGGTGAACGCCATCATGCTGCCCTTCCTGTACAAATTCGGCCCGGAACGGGCCCGGATGATGTTCTTCGGCATCATGGGCGGGATCTTTCTGCTGTTCGTCGTGATCCTGCTCCCCCTGGGCGGGCTGGATTGGCTCAAGTCCCTGGAGATCGCCGAGCCCACCTTCGCGCAGGCGGTCGTCGTTCCCGCCACGGCGGCCCTGGCGGGCCTGGTTCTGCTGGCCCTGTCCTTCCTGCTGTCCCGGCACTTCTACGGCAATCAGGATGTTTGAACGAAGCGGCCCCCGGAGAACCGGGGGCCGCTTTCAAAACAGTCCTTTATTGTATTTAAATTGGGCATAGAGCATAATGGCGAACCCAACAGCCACCCCGGCAGCCAGCAAATAAAAAATGGGCTCCCAGTCAAAGAGCAACTGTAAGATCGCCGTCAACGCGGCAGAAACACCCATAATCAAGGTTCCAAGCCCCATGGCCCTCCCGTATCTGGGCGCGTCCGCCTCGCTGACCCTACGGCGGTTATAGCGGTGAACCGTGGAGATATTCCCTTTGAAGTTTGGAATGCTGGTGAGGATCAGGGCAATCCCAACCATCAGTAGAAACAGATATTCCATTCTGGTGTCCCCCTTAAAAATAGAACAGCTCCTCGAACTTTTTATCCAGCGCCACGCACAAGATCAGCGCCAGCTTGGCGGTGGGGCTGAACTGCCCCGTCTCGATGGAGCTGATGGTGTTGCGGGACACGCCCACCAGCTCCGCCAGCGCCGCCTGGG
>CAJTYK010000070.1 GCA_910584285.1 uncultured Oscillospiraceae bacterium | reverse complement strand
TCGCAGCCGGGGTTGACCACCAGCCCCACCCCCTGGCTGGGCAGGACGGACAGCACCGCGTCCCGGTCGGCGTCGAACTGGCGGGAATCGTAGTGAGCGTGAGTGTCGAACAGCATGGAAAACTCCTCCTTTTCAGGGCGCAAAAAAGGGCCGGACGGCCCTTTTCCGCAGGTGATTTATTTTTCCTCAGCGGTGAAGGAGACGAAGAAGGTGCTCCCCTCCTTGCCGTCCAGGTTATCCGGGTTCTCGGTGTCCTCGTAGATCTCCTGGAAGGCGATGACAAAATCCCGGAAGTCCTCCGGCACCTCATAAATGGCCGTGCCGGCCCTGGTTTCGTTGATCTTTAGGACATATTCGTCGGGGAACTGATCGTCACTGATCCCGGCGGGGAGGGCCGGCGCGGCGCCGCTGTCCTCGTCCGGGTCGTCCCAGAGGATGGCGAAGTCGTCCCCCCACATATCCACGGACTCGCCGCAGGTGTTTTTCAGGGTGATGGCGGCTACCACCAGCTTGTTCCCGGCGCTGGCGATGTGGCTGCCGTACTGGGCGCAGCTGTAGGCGTCGTTCACCGTGAAGTCGAACCAGTAGGTGGACAGGGTGTCGCCCACAAAGCCCGTTTTCAGGCCGGGCTCGCCGCTGCCGCCGCCGGGGGTGAGGCTTAACCCGCCCTCGCCGCAGGCGGCCAGGGCCAGGGCCATCGTCAAAGCCAAAAGAATGGAAGCCAGCCGTTTCATAAAAAATGCACCTCTTTTTCTCAAATAGGCAGGAGCCGCCGCCCGTCCTCCGCGTCCGGCGCGGCAGAGCGGAGCCCACGGCCCGCGGACGTGGGAAAGCACGCCTTCTTTCCTCATAGTTGCGTGAGTGAAGTGTAGCACAATCCGGCGGAATTGTCCACATTTTTTCGCGGTCCATGGGATCCTGCCGGGGTTCGCCCAGCCTGCCCCGGCGGGAACCTTCCGGGCAAAGGGGAGGGGTTCTGTGCCTGCTTTTTCTGTTTCCACCAAATTTCCCCCGGTTTCGACCGGCGAAACCCGACAGTTTATAGAATTTCTAAAAACGCTGGGAAATTGGGGGCGGGGTATGTTATAATATTATCATTACCGCGGGCTGCGGCAGAGCGCAAAAACCACAGCAGGAAGTGACCCACCATGGGGCGGCGGAAGCCGCCGGGAAGGGATGAACGAGCCTATGGGCATTGCGGACGTGATCTCGCTGCTGGGCGGGCTGGCCTTTTTCTTGTTCGGCATGAGCCTGTTGGGGGACGGGCTGAAAAAGGTGGCGGGCAGCCGCCTGGAAACCATTTTGGGCAGACTGACCTCTAACCCCGTGAAGGGGGTGCTGCTGGGTGCGCTGGTGACGGCGGTGATCCAGTCCTCCTCCGCCACCACGGTGATGGTGGTGGGCTTTGTCAACGCGGGCATTATGCAGCTGTCCAACGCGGTGGGCATCGTCATGGGGGCCAACATCGGCACCACCGCCACCGGCTGGATCCTCACCCTGGCCGACGTGGAGGGCGGGGGCGGCTTTACCTCCGCCACCGTTTTTGCCGCCGTGGCCTTTGTGGGGATCGTGCTGTTCTTCTTCTGCCGAAAGCAGACTAAGAAAAATGTGGGGCTGATTCTACTGGCCTTTTCCGTCCTCATGAGCGGGATGCAGGCCATGAGCTCTGCCATGGATCCCCTGCGCACCAACCAGGCGTTTCTCCAGTTCATTTCCGCGGCCTCCAACCCGGCGGTGTCCCTGATCATCGGCCTTATCGTCACCGCCGTGATCCAGTCCTCCTCCGCCTCCATCGGTATTTTGCAGGCCCTGTCCGTCACCGGGGCCATCAGCTATGAGGTGGCGGTGCCCATGGTGCTGGGTATGTGTATCGGTGCCTGCGTGCCGGTGCTGCTGTCCGCCATCGGGGCCAATCCCAACGGCAAGCGCACCGCCGTCATCTACTTATATTTTAATATTGTGGGATCCGCGCTGTTTATGATCCCCTTCTACCTGCTCCACGCCTTTGTGCCCATGGACTTCATGGCTCAGGCCGCCAATCCCTTCGGCATCGCCGTGTTCAACACGGTGTTCAAGGTGGCCGCCACTCTGGTGCAGCTCCCGTTCACGGGGGTGCTGGTGCGGCTGGCGGTGTTGACGGTGCGGGAGGACAGCTCCGAGGAGGACGAGGAGTTTCAGGAGAACCTGCTGGACGAGCGGTTCCTGAACTACCCGCCCCTGGCGCTGGAGCAGTGCGGCCGGACGGTGGAGCGGATGGCCGCCGCCTCCTTCAAGAACCTGAACCGCTCGATGGATCTGTTCAGCGCTTTCAACCCGGAGAAATATGAGAAAATCATGGGCCGGGAGAACGTGGTGGATCGGTATGAGGATCGGATCGGCACCTACCTGTTCCACCTGAACAGCCGGGGGCTGGACGAGCAGCAGACCGTTATCAGCTCCCACTACCTCCACTGTCTGACGGATCTGGAGCGCATCTCTGACCACGCGGTGCACATCGCGGAGCTGGCCAGGGAGATCATCGACAAGGAGCTGGACTTCTCCGCCAGCGGGGTGGCGGATCTCAATCGGGCGGTGAACGCGGTGCGGGAGATCGTCGCGCTGGCCCAGCAGGCCCTGGTTCAGGAGGACATGGCGCTGGCCGGCCGGGTGGAGCCCCTGGAGGAGGTCATCAGCACCATGCTGGAGGGCATGAAGCTGCGCCACATCCGGCGGCTGCAAAACGGCACGTGCACGCTGGAGGTGGGCTTCGTGTTCAACGATCTCATCACCGACTTCGAGCGGGTGGCCGCCCACTGCTCCAACGTGGCCCTGGCGGTGCTGGAGCTGCGGGATGGCGATCTACAGTTCCACGACTATACCCGGGGCGTGCGCCAGGGGGATCAGCCGGAATTCCGCCGGTGGCTGGCTTGCTACCGGGACAAATATCTCACTACCCCCGCCGGGGAGTGATGGGGTATTGACATATGCGCCCCCGATTGTTTATAATCGGAGAGGATAAAACTTTGATCCCCGCCTGGGGATCCCGAAGGGGTGGCCGGCATGGGCTTTTTCTCCCACCTGCTGGGGCGGGACTACGACTACGAATACGAGGACGGGGACGATCAGGAGGAGGGCTCCGGTGTCCTGCCCGACCTCCACAACGGCATGAGCCTGACGGTGGAGACGCCGGAGGGTGTAGAGCTGCTGACGGGACGGCTCACCGGGTATGCGGAGGGGGACAGTTCCCTGACGCTGGAGCGGCTGCCGGGGGCGCTGTCCTTCAAGACCCGGGAGATGGGTACGTCGGTGCTGATCCGGGGCTTTGACGAGCAGATGATCCAGTTTGTCCTGAAGGGCACCGTCCAGGAGTCTACCCGGCTGGTGTGCCGGGTGAAGGACGTGAAGGTGCGGCCCATCCCGGAGCACCGACAGAACTTCCGCCTCCATGTAAACGGCCCGGCGGCGCTGTACTACCCCACCGACGAGACCCGGAGCAATCCGGAGGAGTGCGTTCTGGTGGACATCAGCAGCGGCGGGGCGTGCATCGAATCGGAGTTCCTCCACGCGGAGGACGAGGTGCTGCGGCTGTGGGTGAAGCTGCGGGACTATGTGCCCATGGAGTTTTTGGGGGAGATCATCCGGGTGGTGGAGTACCAGCCTGGCAAGTTCCGCTACGGCTTCCTGTTTGCCCAGCTCAAGGAGTCGGAGCTCACCGAGCTGACCCGGACGCTGTATAACGTCCAGGTGGGCAACGTGATCCCCCGGCGGCGGAGCGACGACACCGGGCACTGGTGACCTGAAGTAGAACAAAGGATAACGTGAGGCCGCCTCTATTTTGACGGGGCGGCCTTTTCGTGAAATTTTCCAGAATAGGGTAAAACGCTGGTTTAAGCAGGATGCTATCCTCGTATTTTGAGCAGATTGTACAAAAAAGAGGGGGCACTTTCTTAAAATGTACCCCTTGAAACAAAAGAGGGAACTTGCTATAATAAAACCGGTGATCGAAATGGTGTACGTCTGTGATAACTGCGGCTTCCTATTCAGCAGGGCCGAAGCACAGGACCGGTGCCCCGATTGCGGGAGGCGCATGGTCAGGTCCGCGAATGCGGTTGAACAGAGCGAATTTGTCTCCCAGGTGGCGGAGCTGCTCCGGGACGGACGGGAGCCGGAGCCCCGGTTTCCCAATCTGGTGGAGACGGAGATCTCCATGCTCAACAGCTTTGCCTTCAAGCTGCCCGCCACCGCCCTACAGATCGACAGCGAGACGATGGTGGATGTGCTGGTGGAGTATGGGGAAAATTCCGCCGACCGGAACGAGCTGATTGCCAACGTGTGGGCGCGGCTGGTGGGGGGCGGAACGTGCCGGTTCCTCATGCCCGTGCATTTGCCCGGCCGGGAGGGCGAGTCCCGGCGGGATCAGGTCAACCGCATCTTCGCGGCGCTGAACGAGAACGGGACATTCAAGGTAAAGCTGTATGACTTTGTGGCCACCCAGCTCCAGGGCGCGGCGGACGGGGTTGACAGGACGTGACGGAGGACGGCCCCTTGGAAGGGGGCCGTCCTTTTCTCTGCGCCCAATCGGATTCACACGCCGCTGCGCCGGCGCTTCCGGTACTCCATGGGGGTGATCCCCTCCACCCGGCTGAAGCACTGGGAGAAGTAGCTGGGGGAGGAGAAACCCACGATCTGGGCGATGAGGGAGAGGTTGTGATCCGTCTCCCGGAGGAGGAAACGGCTCTCCGCGATCCGCCGGGAGATCAGGTAGTTGATGGGGGAGGTGCCGAACTCCTGCCGGAAGGCATGAGCCAGGTAGAATTTGTTCAGGTGGGCCAGCTCCGCCAGCTGATCCAGCTTGAGATCCTCCTTGAAGTGGTTGTCGATGTACCGCCGCACCAGATCGCACTCCCGGCTGGCCCTCCCCCCGGCGGCCTCCGCGGACAGGGCTGCCTCCCCCTGCCGCCCCAGCTGGATGAGCACCACCTTCAGCAGGTTGCGACAGGCGTCCTCAAAGCCGGGCTGGGCGCCGTGGGCCTCCCGGAGCATCAGGTGGAGGCAGCTCATCAGCTCGTCCCAGCCGTGGTGGAGGTGGAGCATGGTGTACCCTTCCGCGCCGGCCGCCATGGTCTCCAGGTTCTCCACCCCCAGCACGATGTATTCCAGGGGGCTGTCCCACTGGCTCAGCTCCGTGTGGGGGACGTTGGTGTTGATGATGATCAGATCCCGGATGGACACGGGGAACTCGCTGTCCTGGGTGCGGAAACGGCCGTGGCCGTCGGTAATGAAGAACAGCTCGGCGCAGCCGTGGGTGTGCAGGCTGGAGTTCCAGGTGGGGGAATACTGATCCTGGCTGATGTAGAGCAGCTGCGAGGTCTCGCAGCCGGGCGACCCAGAGGCCGTCCGGGAAAAACTATAGGTGCTCACGGGGCGGGGCCTCCTCTCCGGGCGTTAGGTGCTTTGATTATAAACCACTTTCCCGGTTTTCGCAAGAAATATAAAAACCCGGACAACAAAAGGCTTTCCACCGAGCCTGGAACCAGGTATACTATTCCGATGAGGGCAAGGAAATATGCCGCTTCGCGGCTGGAAGGGATGATGGCTTATGAAGGAGCAACCCACGCCCTGCGTGGATCGGGAGCTGGTGCTGGCCCAGCTGGACTTTTGCCGAGAAAAGGTGGACGCTCTGCTGCCCCGATTTGGGAGCAGCTTTCCCGCCCCCAGCAGTGAGGGGCTGATCTATCCCACCCAGGAGGAGAACTTCGATTGGACCACCTCCTTTTTCTCCGGGATGCTGTGGCTGCTGTGGGAGCACACCGGGGACGGGAAGTACCTGGACGCGCTGGAGCCCCAGCTACACTCCTTCTACGAGCGGGTGGAGAAGCCGGGGAACGTGGACACCCACGACCTGGGCTTTCTCTACAGCCTGTCCTGCTACCCGGCGGTTCTGCTCCGCCAAAACCAGCGGGCCCGGGACTGCTTTTTGAGGGCGGCGGACTACCTCATGGCCCGGTACTTCCCCAAGGCGGGGATTATCCAGGCCTGGGGGGATCTGAATGACCCCGCCAACCGGGGGCGGATGATCATCGACTGCCTGATGAACCTGCCCCTGCTGTATCAAGCGGCCCGGCTCACCGGGCGGGAGGAGTATCACAGCGCGGCTTGCGGCCACGCCAAGCGGGCCCAGAAATACCTGGTTCGCCCGGACGACACCACCTTCCACACCTTCTATATGGACGTGGACACCGGGGAACCCCGGTTCGGCCGCACCGCCCAGGGCTACAGCGACAGCTCCTGCTGGGCCCGGGGGCAGGCGTGGGGGGTGTACGGCTTCGCCCTCAGCTTCCACCACACTGGGGATCGCTCCTTCCTGGACACGTCCTGCCGCCTGCTGGACTACTTCCTGGCCCGGCTGCCGGAGGACGGAGTGTGCTACTGGGATCTGTGCTTCACCGACGGGGACGAGCCCCGGGACAGCTCCTCTACCGCCATCCTGTGCTGCGGCATCCTGGAGCTGCTGCGCCACCTGCCCCTGACCCACCCCCGGCGGGGGGAGTACGAGGCCGCCCTCCACCGGATGATGGCCGCCCTGGCCCGGGACTACACCACCCGGGCCACGCCCCAGGCGGACGGCCTGCTGCTCCACGGGGTGTACTCCAAGCCCGACGGCAAAGGGGTGGACGAGTGCATGATCTGGGGGGACTACTACTACATGGAGGCGCTGTTCCGCCTGCTCTATGGCACCTGCGCCTACTGGCTGTAATATTTTTAAGGAGGAATACAAAATGGACATCCGCTACAGCGCAAATCAGAGGGACGTAAAACGCTACACCACCCAGGAGCTCCGGGACGAGTTTCTGATCCAGGATCTGTACCAGCCCGACACAGTGCAGGCGGTGTACTCCCACGTGGATCGGATGGTGACCCTGGGCATTATGCCGGTACACGAGACGGTGCCCATGGACAAGGGCATCGACGTGTGGCACAACTTCGGCACTGGCTTCTTCCTGGAGCGCCGGGAGGTGGGCTTCTTCAACCTGGGCGGCGACGGTGTGTGCACGGTAGACGGCGCCGAATACCCCATGGGCCATAAGGACTGCATTTATATCACCCGAGGCGCCCGGGATGTGACCTTCCGGAGCGCCGACCCGGCCAATCCCGCCCGATTCTACGGCGTATCCGCCCCCGCCCACTGCTCCTATGAGACGAGGTTGATCAAGCTGGCGGACGCGGCCAAGAAGCCTCTGGGGGCGCTGGAGACCTCCAATAAGCGGGTGATCAACCAGTTCATCCACCCGGACGTGCTCAAGACCTGCCAGCTGTCCATGGGTATGACAGTGCTGGAGCCGGGCAGCGTTTGGAATACCATGCCCGCCCACACCCACGAGCGCCGGATGGAGATCTACACCTACTTCGACATTCCCGAGGGGAACGTGGTGTTCCACTTCATGGGGGAGCCCCAGGAGACCCGGCACATCGTCATGCGCAACTATGACGCGGTGATCTCCCCCTCCTGGTCCATCCACGCCGGGGCGGGCACCGGAAGCTATACCTTCATCTGGGCCATGGGCGGAGAGAACCAGGCATTTGACGACATGGACGGCATCGCCACGGAGGATCTGAAATAACCGCGGCCGTTGCCGCCGTCCATAGCAGCCTTCTGGCCGCCGCCGAAGGCGTGAAATCCGCCGCAAAGCGGCGGATTTGCGCAGGGCCAGCTTTGCCGGCCCGAGCAGTTCAATCAAAAGGGGTCCCCACCCGGCATAGCCGGGTGGGGGTGGCATCGCCACGGAGGATCTGCGGTAAAACAGTCAGACAACAAAAAGGACCCGGCGGAGCGCTCCGCCGGGTCCTTTTTGTTGTCTGACGCCTAAATGCTGTACCAATGGATCTCGTTGGAATCCAAATCCAGCGGGAAGCTGGAGCCGTCCCCCCGGTATACGGTGGTGGACTGGGGCTCGTAGGTGTTGTTGACCGCGCAGTATTTGCCGTTGGCGGGGAAGGCGTGCACCTCCACGTTGAGGTTGCTGGAGAACCAGCGGCATAGCGCCTCCTCGTCGTGGGCGGCCCAGAGGATGGCCCGGTGGAGGATGCGGCTGTTCTCAAAGGAGTAGGGCAGGCCGGACAGATAGACCGTGCGGCCCTGGCCGTACTCGTTCACCGCCATCTGAACCTCCCGGTCGTGCTGAACCAGCACCTGGGTTCCCTCCAGGGCGTAGATGCCCTTTTTGCCCTCGCCGAAGTCCACCTCGCCGGGGTTGTCGGCCAGGATAAAGTGGCCGGGGTGCTCCTCCCAGTTGTACTTGTCGTAGTTCAGGGTGAAGCCCGTCTCCTTCTCCACCCCCAGCGCCCCGGCCAGCTGGAGGTAACGGCCCTGGTACTGGTGGCCGGAGGGCTCGCCCACGCCGATGAGGCCTCCGCCATTCCAGAGGAAGCCCCGAATGGCAGAGGACACGTCCGGATCCTCCCAGACCGCGCCGCCGGTGTGGGCGGTGTCCCCGTCCCCCACGTTGATCAGCACGTCGATGCCGTCCAGCACGTGGGGATCGGCCTTTACCTCGTCAAAGCTGAGAAAGCGCACGTCGAAGGGCGCGCCGGACAGGGCCTCGATGACCCCGGCGTAGGA
>CAJTYK010000069.1 GCA_910584285.1 uncultured Oscillospiraceae bacterium | reverse complement strand
CCTGACGCCACACGGTCTCGGACTGGGGCTCCACGCCGCCCTTGGCGCACATGACCGTCACAGAGCCGTCCAGCACCCGAAGGGAGCGCTCCACCTCCACGGTGAAGTCCACGTGGCCTGGGGTGTCGATGATGTTGATCCGGGTCTGGGGGAACTGATCCTTGGTGCCCTTCCAATAGCAGGTGGTGGCGGCGGACGTGATGGTGATGCCGCGCTCCTGCTCCTGGGCCATCCAGTCCATGGTGGCGGTGCCGTCGTGGGTCTCGCCGATCTTGTAGTTCACGCCGGTGTAGTACAAAATACGCTCGGTCGTGGTGGTTTTACCGGCGTCGATGTGGGCCATGATGCCGATATTTCTGGTATTTTCCAGAGAAACTTTTCTCGCCATGTTGGTCTGTGTCCTCCGTCCTTACCAGCGGTAGTGGGCAAACGCCTTGTTGGCCTCGGCCATCTTGTGGGTATCCTCGCGCTTCTTCACGGCGGAGCCGGTGTTGTTGGCCGCGTCCATGATCTCGCCGGCCAGCCGCTCCTTCATGGTCTTCTCGCCGCGGTTGCGGGAGTAGGTGGTCAGCCACCGCAGACCCAGAGTCTGCCGGCGCTCGGGCCGGACCTCCATGGGGACCTGATAGGTGGAGCCGCCCACACGGCGGGACTTGGTCTCCAGAGACGGCATGATGTTCTCAATGGCGGTGGTGAACACCTCCAGGGGCTCTTTGCCGGTCTTATCCTTGATGATGTCAAAGGCACCGTAGACGACCTTCTGGGCCACGCCCTTCTTGCCGTCCAGCATGATGCTGTTGACGAGCTTAGTGACTAAGACGGAATTATACAGCGGGTCGGGCAGAACCTCCCGCTTGGGTACGTTACCACGTCTGGGCACTTCGCTTCCCTCCTTCTATATAGAATTAGAATTCACAGGTACTCGCCATGCGGGGCATGGCGTATAATGCCTGTCCGAGGTTTCCCCATTCGGCATCTGCCCTGTAGGGGCGCACATCGTGCGCCCACCCGGTTCCGGCATCCCGTGTCGGCGGGCGGACAATGTCCGCCCCTGCACGAGCGCCGCAGATACGTATATGGTTAAACGCCCGGCAAGGCTTTCGGCCTTGCGCGTGTGCGCAAAACTCGTTGTGGGTGAAGAAGCGGATTACTTCTTCTTGGCCTTGGGCCGCTTGGCGCCATACTTGGAGCGGGCCTGCATCCGGCCGTTGACGCCCTGGGTGTCCAGAGTGCCGCGGATGATGTGGTAACGCACGCCAGGCAGATCCTTGACACGGCCGCCGCGGATCATCACCACGGAGTGCTCCTGCAGGTTGTGGCCCACGCCGGGGATATAGGCGGTGACCTCGTAGCCGTTGGTCAGGCGCACACGGGCGATCTTACGCAGCGCGGAGTTCGGCTTCTTCGGGGTGGAAGTACGAACGGCGGTGCACACGCCCCGCTTCTGGGGAGAGGGCAGATCGGTCTCCTTGTTCTTCAGGGTGTTCAGACCGTGCTGCATGGCGGGGGAGTTGGACTTGTAGGTGGCCTTCTCCCGGCCCTTGCGAACCAGTTGGTTAAAAGTAGGCATGATGTTCCTCCTTTCAATAAATATATATTTTAACGAATGATCCGGGGATTATTCGCTAAAACCGGAAAAATCTGTAGGGGCGCACATGGTGCACCCGCTCTGCCGGAGCCCGCACAAGCCGGACGGACGATGTTCGCCCCTATGCGGGGCCGTTCAGCTCGGCGGCGGCGGAAGCGCCCACGGCGATGCCGCAGTCACGGCCCAGCTCCCGCATGGAGTTGGCCCAGACCGTCTCCACACCCTGTTGACCGGCCTGCTCCTCCAGGGCCTGGGTGAGGTGGGGGTCGGCGTCCCGGGCCAGGTACAGCCGCTTGGCTGTGCCGTTGGCCAGAGCGCGGCGAACCTGCTTGACGCCCACGACCTTGGACGGATGCTCCAAATCGCTGTGCACCAAAACGGCCCCCTTTCGCATACCAACGCAATATTGAATTATACCATAGCAAAATCGGGCCGTCAAGGGCAAATTTCCAGACAAATTGCTTTTTTTGGAGAAAAAACCGCCCCCGGAGGGGGCCGGGGGCAGCAAAATCGTCAAAAACTCGTTTTTGTGGGAAAGCAGCCGGGGGAAACTCCGCTCACCGGGCGGCGGGCTCCACCTCCACCACCGTCAGCACCCCGTCCCCGGCGGTAAAGCGCACCTCCAGCCCGGCAAAGCCGAAGCCATACACACGCTGCGGATCCCGTTGGTAGGGCGGCCGGGGATCCTGGGCCAGCACCGCCAGCAGCGCGGACCGCTGCCCTTGGGGCACCCGTTCCAGCAGGGCGGGGGGAAAGTCCACCCGCAGGCAGGATTCCGGGGCCTGTCCGGCAAAGCCGCCCACCGCCTCTGGGTGGCAGTCGGCGTAGGGCAGGTAGGGCTTGATATCCAGGATGGGGGTGCCGTCCACCAGATCCGCCCCGGAGACAAAGAGCACCGGGCCGTCCGGCGTGGACAGCTCCACCTGCTCCAGCTTGACGCAGGACAGGCCGATGGGGTTGGGCCGGAAAGGGGAGCGGGTGGCGAACACCCCCACCCGTTGGTTCCCTCCCAGCCGGGGCGGCCGCACCGTGGGCGACCAGCCCGCCTCCTTACTTTCGGAAAACTCCCAGATCAGCCACAGGTGGGAGAAGCCCTCCACGCCCCGCAGGGCCTCCGGGCGGCGGAAGGGGGGCGTAAACACCACCCGCCCCCGCAGCTCGGGCACCAGCCCCGCCTGCCGGGGCACACCGAATTTCCCGGGAAACTCCGTCCGGATGTGGGCGACGGGCTCCATCGCAGATGATTCCATCGCAGATGGCTCCATCTCAGTCCACGTTGGGGCTGGCCCGCATGGCCTGGATGGTTTTTTCCATCAGCTCGTCCAGCTCCCAGCCCAGCAGCTCCGCGCCTTTCTGGATCACGTCCCGGGAGCAGCCCGCCGCGAATTTTTTGTCCTTAAACTTCTTCTTCAGCGACTTGAGCTCCATGTCGTCCACGCTCTTGGAGGGGCGCATCATGGCCGCCGCCCCAATGAGGCCCGTCAGCTCGTCCACGGCGTAGAGCACCTTTTCCAGCTCCAGCTGGGGCTCAAGGTCCACGCAGTCGGGCCAGCCGTGGCAGGCCACGGCCCGGATCAGGGCCTCGTCGATGCCCCTCTCCCGCATCAGCTCCTGGCACTTGACGCAGTGCTGGTCGGGCCACTGCTCAAAGTCCAGGTCGTGGAGAATGCCCACGGCCTCCCAGTAGTCGGCCTCGTCCCCGTGGCCCAGCTCCACGGCGTACCAGCGCAACACGTCCCCCACCGTGCGGGCGTGCTTGCGGTGGAAGTCCCCCTCGTTATACTCGCATAAAAGCTCCCAGGCCTGTTCCGGAGTGGGTATCATGGCGGATCTCTCCTTTTTATGATGATAGAAGGATCATACTACCCGCCCCGGCCCTTGTCAAGGCTTACGCCGCCCCGTCCAGTCGGAGCATACGGCCCACGTAGATGCCGTAGCCGCTGGTGGGGTCGTCCACCATCACGTGGGTCACCGCCCCCACAATTTTCCCGTTTTGCAGGATGGGGCTGCCGCTCATGCCCTGGACGATGCCGCCGGTGGCGTCCAGCAGCCGCTGATCGGTCACCTTGATCAGGTAGTCCCGGCAGTCGTCCTCCCGCTCAGCGAACACCTTGGAGATCTCCACCTGGAATTTGTCCACCCGGTCGCCCGAGATGTTGCAGAGGATCTGGGCGGGGCCGGGGAAAACCTCGTCCCGGGCCGCCACCTCTACCGCGGCGCCGTCCACCCAGCGGCCGTCGGTGAGGGTGCCGAACACGCCACCGGCGGTATTGGCCCGGAGCAGGCCCAGGGTGGACGCGGTGTCAAACACGCCCTTGAGCTGCCCCGGCGCGCCGCTCCTGCCCTTCTCCACCCCGGCCACGGTGGCCGGCAGGATGGAGCCGCTCTCCAGGGGCATGAGCAGGGCGGTGTCCGTGTCGTTGATGCCGTGGCCCAGGGCGCCGAAGGCCCCGGTGGCCGGGTCGTAGAAGGTCACCGTGCCGATGCCCGCCATGGAGTCCCGGATCCAGGCCCCCAGCTTATAGGCCCCGTCGGCGGGGCACAGCACCGGCGTGGCTGTGAGCTGCACCTGCTTCTCGTCCCGGATGGCCCGGATGCTCATGGTCTGGCCCTCCAGCTCCTGGAGGAGGGCGGATACCTCCTCAATGGTGTCCACCTCGGTGGAGTTGATGTGGGTGATGATGTCCCCCTCCCGCAGGCCGCAGTCCTTGGCCGGGTTCACATTACCGCCCTCCGACGCCACCTCGGAGGTGCCCACCACCACCACGCCGTCGGAAAAGAGCTTGATGCCCACCGCCCGGCCCACGGGCACCACGATGGCCGGGCTGGCCCAGGCTGTGGCCACGGTGGGCCACAGGGTCAGCACCGCCGCCAGCAGCAGCGCCGCGCCCCGCAACGTCGCCGCCCCCACAAATGGTCTTGCTTCTTCATTCAAATCCATTCACCGCCTTATTTCAAACTGACAGACGCCATCTCAGCGCCCGCCCTTTTAATATGGCGGCGGAGGCGGCGTTTCACTGTGGCAAAGTCAGGCGGGTTTGACAGCGTCGGCAGATGGCCGGGCTTGAAATCAGGCGCTTTCTTAAACTATGCTGGAAAGTTGCGGCGGATCGCCAGAATTTATCGAATTTTGAAATCAAATGATTTTTGCGGGTGGACAAACATAGTTTGCCCCGTCCTGGACATATCCTATATACCAAAGTGAGGTGTGTTTATGGAAAAAACAACCAAAAAACTGCTGCTGGCCTACGCCCTGGCCGCCGTGGCCGGAGTGCTGCTCCACTTCCTGTACCAGTGGCTGCCCAATCCGGTGTTCGCCCTCATCTCCTCGGTGCGGGAGAGCGTGTGGGAGCACGTGAAGCTGATCTATTTTCCCCTGCTGGCCGTCTCCCTGATCCTGGGCCGGGGCAAGGGGCTGGGCCTGCCCGCCTGGCTGCTGTCCACGGTGGTGGCCTGCGCGGTGATGCTGGGGGCGGGCTACCTGTACCACGTGGTGTTCCGGGGGGAGTCCATGATCGTGGATCTGATCCTGTTTTTCCTGCCGCTGGCTCTGGGCTTCCTGCTGCCCCGGACGCTGTGGCTGCTGTGCGAGTGGCCGGGTACGTCTACAGCGGCGTGGATCCTGACGGGCCTGCTGGGGGCGCTCATTGTGTGGTTCACCTTCTTCCCGCCGGACGCGGCGCTGTTCGCCGACCTCAGTCAGGGGCTGCGGACGTTTTTGACCATTCCGGTGTAGTTTGTTCCTTTTTCTGGAAAGAAAAAGGAACCGAAAAGGGTCTTAGACCCGCGAACTTGAAGCTCGCTTCAAACAGGTGCAGACCTTTGCGTTTTGCGACGGTGACGAAACAGGGTGCTTGATGAATACGCAATAAAAACGCAGACCTGCGGAATTGCCGCGGATCTGCGTTTTTTGTCACCGGATTTGTCCGTTCCCTTGGATAATATATTTGTAGCTGCACAGCTCCGCCAGCCCCATGGGACCCCGGGCGTGGAGCCGCTGGGTGGAGATACCCATCTCGCAGCCCAGGCCGAACTCCCCGCCGTCGGTGAACCGGGTGGAGGCGTTCCAGTACACCGCCGCCGAGTCCACCAGGGCGGTGAACCGCCTGGCCGTGTCCGTGTTTTCCGTGACGATGGCCTCGCTGTGGCCGGTGGAGTGGGCGGCGATGTGGGCACAGGCCCCGTCCACGCCGTCCACCACCTTGACAGCCAGGATGTAGTCTAAAAACTCCGTGTCGAAGTCCTCCGCACCGGCGGGCTTGCCCGGAATAAGGGCGGCGGCCTGTGGATCCAGCCGCAGCTCCACCGGGGGCAGTCCCCTCCCCTTCCGGCCCTCCACCAGCCGCTCCCGCAGCCGGGGCAGGAAGGCGGCCGCCGCGTCCCGGTGCACCAGGCACACCTCGGCGGCGTTGCACACGCTGGGCCGGGAACACTTGGCGTTCTCCATAATGGACAGCGCCATATCCAGATCGGCGTCCCGGTCCACGTAGACGTGGCAGATGCCGGTGCCCGTCTCAATGACGGGGACGGTGGCCTGCTCCACGCAGGCCCGGATGAGGCCCGCGCCCCCCCGGGGAATGAGCAGGTCCACCAGCCCGGACGCCTGCATCAGCTCCACGGCGGACTGGCGGGAGATGTCCTCCACCAGCCCCAGGGCGTCCTGGGGCAGTCCGGCGGCGGACAAGCCCTCCCGCAGGGCGGACACGATGGCGGCGGCGGATCTGTGTGCCTCCTTGCCGCAGCGCAGCACGCAGGCGGAGCCCGCCTTCAGCGCCAGCGCCGCCGCGTCCGACGTGACGTTGGGCCGGCTCTCGTAGATGATGGCGATGACCCCCATGGGGACGGCAGTTTTGTCGATGACCAGGCCGTTGGGGCGCTCGCGGCGGCTGAGCACCGCTCCCACCGGATCGGGGAGGGCGGCCACCTCCCGCACCCCCTGGGCCATGCTCAGAATCCGTTCCTCGTTGAGAGCAAGCCGATCCAGCATCACGGTGGACACGGTGCCCCTGGCCTCAATGAGATCCAGACCGTTGGCGGTGAGGACGGCCTGGGTGTTGTCCACCAGCGCGTCCGCCATGGCCAGCAGCGCCCGGTTTTTCGTCTCGGCGTCCGCCAGGGCCAGGGCGGGTTTTGCCCTCTTGGCCCGCTCCAGCAGCTCCCGGGTCGTCATACGCCCTCCCTCCTTCCAAGAAAGCGGGTGCCGACGGGCAGCCCCGCCGCGATATCGTACAGCAGCTCCGGACGCTGGCCGTTGGCGATCACCATGTCGCAGCCGCAGGCCATGGCGATGTCCGCCGCCTTCAGCTTGGTGGCCATCCCCCCGGTGCCCAGGGCGGAGCCGGGATCCCCCGCCAGCGCCCGCAGCTCCGCCGTGATCTCCCCCACCTCCGGAATGAGGGCGGCGTCCGCGTTCCGGTGGGGGTCGGCGGTGTACAGCCCGTCGATGTCGCTGAGCAGCACCAGCAGATCCGCCCCCACGCACTCCGCCACAATGGCCGCCAGGGTGTCGTTCTCCCCGATGGTGGTGGCCTCCCCCACCTCGTCGGTGGCCACCGCGTCGTTCTCGTTGACGATGGGCAGCACGCCCAGCTCCAGCAGGCGCTCCATGGCGTTGACAAAGTTCTGCCGCCGGTGAGGGAAGCGCACGTCCTCCCCGGTGAGCAAGAGCTGGGCCACGGCGTGGTTGTACTCGCCGAACAGCTTGTCGTAGGTATACATCAGCTCGCACTGGCCCACCGCGGCGGCGGCCTGCTTGGTGGGCATATCCGCCGGGCGGCCGGGGAGGTTGAGTTTGCCCACCCCCATGCCGATGGCCCCGGAGGACACCAAAATGAGCTGCTCCCCCTGATTCTTCAGATCAGACAGCACCTTCACCAGCCCCTCCACCCGACGGATGTTCAGCCGCCCGGCGGCGTGGGCCAGGGTGGATGTGCCGATCTTCACCACGATCCTCATTTGCTTTCCCTCGCTATCCTGTGAAAGTGAATCCTTATTATAGCACAGGGATTGAGAAAAGGGAAGCCCCCGGAACGATCCGGGGGCCTCCCTTTTTACTTCCTCCACCGTTTGAGCATGGGGAAGAACTGGTGCATCTGGGCCTTGGCCTGCTCCTGGGTCATGCCGGGGTTGGCCTGGGCCATCATGGGGGCGCAGAAGTCGATCATCTCGTCCATGGTCATCTCCCCCGCGAACTTCCCGTCCTTGTAGCAGTAGGAGCAGTAATCCGCGCTGGGGGAGCCGTCCGCCTCGGTGCCGTGGGCGGTGTCGGGGCCCAGGGGCATCCCGCAGGACTGGCAGAATTTCATGTCTTTGTATTGTTCCATGGTTGGAACCTCCTTTGTTTGGGATGGTTCCAGTATAGCGCCGCAACCCTGACAGGGTATGTCATGTTCCGAAGCGTGGGCCCAATAAATTTTCCAGCCCAGGGCGGCCAGCCGGCGGCGCAGGGTGTCCGGCGAGAGCACCTCCACCGCCGCCCCGAAGCTGAGCAGATAGCCGTACAGCCACTGATCCTCGGGGAACACCGTCTCCACCAGCAGGGAGCCGTCCTCCTGCCGGGCCACGCAGCTCTGGTCGAACTCGTCGTACACCCGGTAGGCCATATAGGGGGCAAATCGGAGCCGGGCCTCCACCCGGAACAGGGGCGGGATCTCCCCGGCATAGTCCACCTCCGGCGGGGTCAGCGGCTGGTGGAACCCCTCCCCGGTGAGCTCTGGGGACAGGATGCGGGATAGGCGGAAGGTGCGGTAGCCCTCCCGCTCCGGGTCGTAGGCTTGTAAATACCACCCCTGGCCCTTGAACACCAGCCGGGCGGGCAGCACCCGCCGGGGCCGGGTGGAGCCGTAGGAGCTGGCGTAGTCAAACCGGAGCACCCGCCGCTCCAGTACCGCCTGCCGCAAAAGCTGGAACTTTTCGCTGTCCGCCGTCCCCGCCCCCCAGCGGGACAGGTTCACCTGGAGCCAGTCCTCCGGCTCCCGGCGGAACAGGGCGGACAGCTTGGTGAGGGCCTGCTCTCCCTCCCCGTCGGGCAGGCTTTGCAGGGCCAGCAGGAGCTGCCGCTGCTCCTCGTCGGACAGGGCGGCCTTGTCCAGCACGTGGCCGGG
>CAJTYK010000068.1 GCA_910584285.1 uncultured Oscillospiraceae bacterium | reverse complement strand
CCGAGTACCGCAAGTACATCGAGAAGGACTCCGCCCTGGAGCGCCGGTTCCAGCCGGTGATCGTGGAGGAACCCTCCATTGATGACTCGGTGGAGATCCTGAAGGGCATCGCCCCCTATTACGAGTCCTTCCACCACGTCACCATCAGCCCGGACATCTGCCGCCAGGCGGTCACCATGAGCGAGCGGTACATCACCGACCGCTACCTGCCGGACAAGGCCATTGACCTCATCGACGAGGCGTCCTCCGACGTAAATCTCCACAACAAGGAACTGGCCCGGATGGCTGCCATCGACAACGAACTGGCCGACTACGCCAAGGAGATGGAGCTGGTGCTGGCCTCCACCGGTGGGCAGAACGATCCCAAGCTCCAAGAGCTCCAGAAGCAGGAGCAGCGTATCAAGCGTCAGCGGGAGACCCTGGAGACCGCCGTGAGCCGGGACGACGCGGAGGCCCCCAACCGGGACGACCCCGCCTTCCAGGAGCGGCAGGAGGGCCGCCGGAAGCAGATTGCGGAGCTCACCGACAAGCTGGCCGTGGTCACCGCCGACAAGCAAGCGGTGCAGGCCGCCGCCAATGACAAGGCGTACCAGCGGCTGGCCGAGCTGAAAAGCAAGCAGGCCCAGCTGGCCGGGGAACGGGACGCCTTGGCCGCCAAGGGGGATCCCCCCCTCACCGCCGCCCACCTGGCCAAGGTCATCGAGCTGTGGACGAAAATCCCCGCCACCTCCATCCAGGAGCAGGAGTTCGAGCGGCTGGCCAAGCTGGATCAGCGGCTCCGCGAGCACATTGTGGGCCAGGACGACGCGGTGAACGCCGTGTCCAATGCCATCCGCCGGGGGCGGGTGGGCATCGCCGCCAAGCATAAACCGGTGTCCTTCATCTTCGTGGGCTCCACCGGAGTGGGCAAGACGGAGCTGGTGAAGCGGCTGGCCGCCGACCTGTTCTCCTCCCCTGAGTCCCTGATCCGGCTGGACATGAGCGAGTTCATGGAAAAGCACTCCGTGTCCCGGATCATCGGCTCCCCCCCGGGGTATGTGGGCTATGACGACGCGGGCCAGCTCACCGAGAAGATCCGCCGCAAGCCCTACTGTGTGGTGCTGTTCGACGAGATCGAGAAGGCCCACCCGGACGTGCTCAACGTGCTGCTGCAAATCCTGGACGACGGCCACATCTCCGACGCCCACGGCAAGGTGGTCAACTTTGAGAACACCGTTATCGTCATGACCTCCAACGCCGGTAGCGACGTGAAGGGCGGCTCCCTGGGCTTTGACCGCTCCGCCAACCAGTTGGGGAAGGAGAAGGCCATGAAGGGGCTGGAGTCCTTCCTGCGGCCAGAGTTTATCAACCGGGTGGACGAGATCGTCTACTTCAACCAGCTCACCGAGGACAACTTCAAGGATATCGCCCGGATCATGCTGTCCGAGCTGGACGGGGTGCTGAAGGAGAAAAACATCGCTTTCTCCTACGACGACAGCGTGCTGGACTATCTGGTGAAGAAGTCCTACTCCGCGGCCTACGGGGCCCGGAACCTGCGCCGCCAGATTCAGAAGGATCTGGAGGATCCCATCGCCGCCAAGCTGATCCAGCGGTATGCCGACCCCATCACCCTGATCCGGCTGTCCGCCGACGGGGAGACGCTGGACATCACCACCGACTGACCGGTGTGGACAAGACATCATAGGAAAAACCGGCAGCATGGACGAAGCCTCGCCCATGCTGCTGGTTTTTCCTCGAATCATTGTAATATCAACTCTTTTTTAGGTTGGGAACGCATTTTAAGACCCGTTTCCACCGCTTTTCAGCAACGCCTCATGCATAAATACCATCAGAATCAGAATCGCCAGCAGATAGAATGGGAACAGCGACACCGTGATATGATTGGCGATCAAGCCGAACAGGGGCGGCATCAGGCAGGTGCCCATGTAGGCGCTGGCCATCTGGACGCCGATGATCGCCTGGGATTTTTCCGCCCCGAAGTGGGCAGGCGTGGAGTGGATGATACAGGGGTAGATGGGCGCGCAGCCAAGGCCGATGAGGAGCAGCCCCACCAGGGCGGCATGCGCCCCCAGCGGCAGCAGGAAGGCGGCGATCCCCACCGCGATGATCCCCTGCCCCAGCCGAACCATCCGGCTGTCGCTCAGCTTCATGGTCAAAAAGCCGCTCAGCGCCCGGCCCACCGTAATGCCAATAAAAAACAGGCTGGCAAAGCCGGCCGCGGTTTCCGCCGGAACACCCTTGTGCAGCGCCAGATAGCTGCTGGCCCACAGGCCCGCGGTCTGCTCTACGGCGCAGTAGCAGAAAAAGGTCACCATAACCGCTTTTGCTCCGGGAATCCGGAGGATTTGACCCAGGGACAGTGCCGGACTTCCGCCTTCCTCCGCCGCGTCCTTCGCCGGGGTCTTCCAAAGGGGGAGGCTCAGCACCAGAACCACCGTCAGCACAACCTGCAGCAGGGCGATATATCGGTAGCCTATGTTCCAGCCGCCTCCCCCGGTGAGGGCATACCCCATGATGTACGGCCCCAGGGAGGCCCCCACGCCCCACATACAGTGGAGCCAGCTCATGTGCCGGCTGGCGTAGTGGAGCGCCACATAGTTGTTCAGCGCCGCGTCCACGCTGCCCGCCCCCAGGCCATAGGGCACCGCCCACAGGCACAGCATCCAGAAGGAGTGGCTGACGGAAAACCCAAAGATAGCCGCCGCCGTCATGCCTACGCTGACGGCCGTCACCTTTCCCGCCCCCAGCCTTCGGGTGAGCCGGTCACTCTGTAGGCTGGAGACAATCGTCCCCACCGCGATAATCATGGAGATGACCCCCGCATAGGAAACCGGAACGCCAAATTCGCCGTACATGGTCGGCCACGCCGCGCCCAACAGGGCGTCGGGCAGGCCCAGACTGATAAACGAGAGATAAATAACGGCCAGAAGTAAATGAAGCATCTTGCATCCCTCCCTAATTTCTGATAGGATAATACCACGGAATGAGCGGAAGCGTTAGCAAGAAATCCGCAGGTTTGTGCGACAAAATCACCAGGAGGTGGACCGCCATGGCTCTGAGCGTATGCGGGCCCGTTTCTACCGACCAGCGGGGCCGGGAGCTGATCGCACATGGTACGCCCCTGTTCCCGGCGGCCTGCTACCATGACGATATCCGGGACGCGGCTGTGCCGTGGCACTGGCACGACGAATTGGAGGCTTTGGTGGTTGAGGCCGGAACCGCCCGAGTTTCTGTCAACGGAGCGGATCACCTGGTGCGGCAGGGTGAGGGTCTCCTGATCAACGCCGGAGTTCTGCATGGCGTCTGGCCGGAGGGGCAGGGCGCCTGCCTCCTGCGCTCTGTAGTGTTTCACCCCAGGCTGGTGGGGGGCAGTGTGGACAGCATTATCTGGCAAAAATATCTGGAGCCGCTGCTCTCTGATCCATGCCGTCCCTGTGTCTATTTTCCCCATGGTCAGGAATGGGAGCGCGCCGCTTCCAGGACAATTCAGGAGGCCTGGCAGGCCTGCGTGTCCGAAGCGGAGGGCTTTGAGCTTGTGGTGCGGGAACGGCTCTCCAGGCTTGTGTTTCTCTTGGCAAAGTATTCCCCTGCGGCGGAAAAAAGGCCCTCAGAGAAGGCCCTGCGGGATGGGGCGCGGATCAAGCTGATGCTTCAGTATATCCAGGAGCACTACGACGGAGAGGTAACCCTCGCGAAAATTGCGGAGAGCGCCATTCTCAGTGAAAACGAGTGTCTGCGGTGCTTCCGCAGCATGATCGGCTGCACGCCGATCCAATATGTCAAGCAGGTTCGGATCCAGAAGGCGGCGGAGCTGCTGGCGTCCACCGACCGGAAGATCTCAGACATTGGCGAGGCGTGCGGATTTCAGGAGATGAGCTATTTTGCCAAAACCTTCCGAGAGCTGAAGGGGTGTACGCCCGGTGAGTTCAGAAAAATGGGCAAAATGAACATATTTTGAAAACGTGGGCGGAAGGACGTGCTTGCTGTGGACGAGTTTTCCTTTTCGATTTTCCCCAATGAAAATTTCCTGGATGTCCGGCTGTACCAATATGGTTGGGAGCAGTGCGGCCCCCTGCACTCCTTCGGACCCTTTGTGCGCAACCACTACCTGTTCCACTATGTTCTCTCCGGCCACGGGCAGCTGGACGCCGCCGACGAGCACGGAATAACCCAGCATTACCCGCTGGCTCCCGGGAAAGGCTTTCTGATTTTCCCCGGCCAAATCACCACCTACTCCGCCCGGGAGGACGATCCGTGGAAGTATGTCTGGCTGGAATTCGACGGCCTGCGGGTGGCGGAATATGTGGATCAGGCGGGCCTGGATCTGGGCCACCCCATCTATTGTCCGCTGACCCCGGAGCAGGGCCAGAGCGTGGGGGACACCATGCTCTACATCGCGGAGCACCCCGACGCGTCCGCCCTCCATCTGGTGGGTCATCTGTGCCTGTTTCTGGACGCCCTGATCCGCACCTCGTCCAGCCGCCGGGAGTTGAGCGGCGGACAACTCCGGGATTTCTACATCCAGGAGGCCGTCAACTTCATGGAGCACAATTACGCACAGGACATCACCGTGGAGCAGATCGCCGAGGTATGCGGCCTGAACCGCAGCTACTTCAGTAAGACCTTCCGGGAGACCATGGGCTGTCCGCCCCAGGAGTTTTTGATCCGCCTCCGCCTGTCCAAGGCCGCCGATCAGCTCAAGGGCACAGACGCCTCCATCGGCTCCATCGCGGCCCGGTGCGGTTACCCCAATCAGCTGCACTTCACCCGGGCGTTCCACAAGCGTTACGGCCTCTCCCCCAGGCAGTGGCGGGCCCAGAACCAGATCAAAAGAGAGCGCTGACAGCGCGAAAATGCGGCAGCCGGAGCTGCCGCATTTTTGATGGCCGCTTATTCCCGCAGCAGCCAAGCAAAGCCGTTGGGCCACAGGTCAACACAGCGGATGCTATCATAATGTGTCCCATACATCAGCTCGGTATAGGCCCCGCCCCGGCCTACCCCAGCCCGGACGAACTCCCCGCTGAAATTGAACAGGCAGAAAAGCTCCCGCTCCCCCTTCCGGCGGCACAGGGCCAGCACCCGGGCGTCTCCGCTGTCCTCCACCCAGACGTCGGCGTCCCCGTCAAAGCAGGGCTCCCCGGCCCGGATCCGCTCCAGCCGCCGCAGGCCCTGGAACAGCTTGCCCTGGAGGGTGTCTGGGTCGTTCCGGCGCTCCGCCAGCTCCCACTGGAACCGGCCCCGGTGGAGATAGCGGCTGTCCTCCCGCTTGTCCGGGTCATCGTGGTAGGCGTAGTCGTTGAACCGGCCGACCTCGTCCCCGCTGTAGATCACCGGAATGCCGCTCTGGGACAGCATCCAGGCGTGGAGGGTCAGGTCACAGGCCGCCGCCCGCTCCAGCTTGAAGGGATCCCCCTCCAATTCGGCGGCCTCCACCCCGCACAGGGAGGCGGTGGTGCCACACAGCCGGGCGTCTCCCAGCCGAGGGTCGTCATTGTACAGCTCCCCCCGGCTGTCGCTGCCAGGGAATCGCCCGGTGAACCAGTCGTTGAGATAGCGCTTGTGGGCCACCTCGTCCGTTCCGAATTGCTCCCGCAGCCAGGGATAGTCCAGCCCCCAGCCGATGTCGTCGTGGCAGCGCAGGTAGTTGAGGAATAAAAAGTCCTTGGGGAGGGCGCACACCGCCTCCAGCTGCCGCTTCAGCAGGGATACGTCCCCGGTGGCCAGGGTGTGCCAGGTGGTGGCCATGGTGGTGACGTTGTAGAGCATATGGCACTCCGGCTTCTCGGTTGTGCCGAAGTAGGGGGCCACCTTGGCGGGCTCCATCACCACCTCCCCCAGCAGCAGCACGCCGGGGCAGACGATCTCACAGGCCATGCGGAGCATCCGCACCAGGGAGTGCACCTGGGGCAGATTGCGGCAGCTGGTGCCCAGCTGCTTCCAGATGTAGGGGACCGCGTCCAGCCGGATGACGTCGATCCCCCGGTTAGCCAGGTAGAGCAGGTTTTCCGTCATATCATGGAACACCGCCGGATTGGCGTAGTTCAGATCCCACTGGTAGGGATAGAAGCTGGTCATGACGATTTGGCCGTCCTCCAGTTGGGTAAAGCTGCCCGGAGCGGTGGTGGGAAACACCTGGGGGACGGTCTGTTCAAACTCCCGCGGAACGTCCCAGCTGTCGTAAAAGAAATACCGCTCCCGATAGCCCGGCTCCCCGGCCCGGGCTTTTTTCGCCCACTCATGCTCCTCGCTGGTGTGGTTCATCACGAAGTCCAGACACAGGCTGATCTGCAACCTCCGGCAGGCGTCGGCCAGCCGTTCCAAATCCTCCATTGTGCCCAGCTCCGGCTGGACGGCCCGAAAGTCGCTGACGGCGTAGCCGCCGTCGCTGCGGCCCTTGGGGGACTGGAGCAAGGGCATCAGGTGAAGGTAGTTCACCCCGCACTCCCGGATATAGTCCAGCTTGCCTCGAACCCCCGCCAGATCGCCGGCAAAAGCGTCCACATAGAGCATCATGCCCAGCAGCTCCCGGTGGCGATACCAATCGGGATCGGCCTCCCGGCGGGCGTCCTGCGCCCGGAGAGGACGTTTCCGCTGTCCCCAGCTGCGCCGGAGCATCTCCACAAAGCCTTGGAATGCCTCCAGGTCATTCTGATACAGCTCGCAGTAGAGCCATTTCAGCTCATCATAGCGCCCCTCCAGGCGCTGGTCAAATGCAGTTGTTTTCATGGCAGCCGTAAGCCTCCCCGCGGGTCAAACAATTCTCGCCCGAACTATAGCACAGTGGATCCGTTTGCACAAGAGGTGAATCTTGCATCTTGGCATCTTTTTTTGCGATAGGGCGAAAAAAGCTGTGAGTTACAAGTCTGTTTTTAAGAAGTACCTTTTATTTTAATCCGGAAAAGTTTCTATTTTATGTTTTGCACAAAAAATTTAGGCAAATACTGTGTAATATAATGAATTTTAGAGGCATATGCCAAGATGTGTCCTGAAGCTGTCCCAAATGTGCCGTATGCAACATTTGGATATATTTTAGGAAACATGGCCTATTTACAGCCAAGGCGGAAAAGCGGTATAGTTGATTTACCAACCAACGTTTGTAAGCGGAAAAACATGATTAGGAGAGGAGAGACGTTATGAAGAAACTACCCCGTATCACATCGGCGGCGCTGGTGCTGGCGCTCCTGCTCGCCTTGGCCGGATGCGGCCCGTCGGACGGCAAGACCCGCCTGACCTTCCAGATCTGGGATGTGGCCCAGCGGGACGGGATGCAGGCCATGTGCGACGCCTACACTGCTCAGCACCCCGAGGTGGAGATCGAAGTGCAGGTGACCAGCTGGGGCGAGTACTGGACCAAGCTGGAGGCCGCCGGAGAGTCCAACACCATGCCGGACATCTTCTGGATGCACACCGATCAGATCCTGTATTACGCCGACTTCGGTATCCTGGCCGACACGACCGACCTCTACACTGAGGAAGATCCCGATTTCTGGGCCGAGCACTATTCCGACATCTCCATCGGCAACGTCACCGGCTCCGACGGCCGGATGTACGGCGTGCCCAAGGACCGCGACAACATTGTCCTTGTATACAATAAGGAGCTGTTTGACGCCGCCGGCGTGGCCTACCCCACCGCGGACTGGACCTGGGACGACATGACCGACGCCTCCCAGAAGATCTATGACGCCACCGGCAAGTACGGCTACATGGCCTACAACGACGAGCAGTTAGGCTACTGGAACTTCGTCTACCAGAACGGCGGCTACATCCTGGATCCGGAGACCAACCTCCGCGCCGGGTACACCCAGCCCGCCACCGTTGAGGCCATCAAGTACTATGTGAACCTCCAGAAAAACGACTGGTGCCCCGACCAGACCTTCTTTGCCGAGACCTCCCCGGGCACCGCGTTCTTCTCCGAGATGGGCGCCATGTTCTATGAGGGATCCTGGAACCTGCTGTCCGAGCTAAAGAACTACCCCAATATGGTGGGCAAATGGGACATCGCCCCCCTGCCCAAATGCCCCAGCCCCGCCAGCGGCGACGGGACGGGCACCATCTCCAACGGCCTGTGCTACGCCACCGCCGCCGCAGGCAAAAACCTGGAGCTTGTAAAGGACGTGCTGCGCTTCTTCGGCAGCGAGGAGGGCCAGCGCATCCAGGGCGAATCCGGCGCGGCCATCCCCGCCTACCTGGGGCTGGAGGACTCCTGGACCACCCAGTTCGCCACCTTCGACTACCTCATCGACACCCAGGTGTGCTATGACCAGTTCGACACCTGCGTGCAGTACATCAACAACGCCACCCGCCGCAAGTGGAAGTCCAGCGTGTCCGACGAGATGGTGAAAATCTATAACGGCGCAGATATCGACGCCCAGCTGGCTGTCATGCAGGGGATCGCGGACAGCTACGCGGTGTCTGACTGAGAGGAGGGCCTTTTGTGAACAAGAAAAGCAAGCGGTCTCTCGCCTCCCGGCGGGAGGAGACCTGGGGCTGGATCATGGTGGCCCCCACCATCATCGGCCTGATCGTTCTGAATCTGTGGCCCTTCGTCCAGACCATCTACACCAGCTTCTGTGAGCACCTGGGCTTTGGCCATTACAAGTTCGTCGGTTTGGACAATTTCATCCGGATGTTCCAGAATGCTGAGTTCTGGAAGGCCACCTGGAACACCATCCTGTTCTGTATCCTCACCGTTCCCGTGGGCCTGTTCCTGTCCCTGCTGGTGGCCATTCTCCTCAACGCCAAGATCAAGTTCAAGGGCGGCTTCCGCACCATCTTCTTCCTGCCGCTGGTGTGCGCCCCCGCCGCCGTCACCATGGTGTGGCGCTTCATCTTCAACGGCGAGTACGGCATCC
>CAJTYK010000067.1 GCA_910584285.1 uncultured Oscillospiraceae bacterium | reverse complement strand
CGCGCAGATTGGTTTCATGTTCCATACGCTTCACTCCAAACAGTTGATTTCATCCGCCGCCTACCGCGAGAACACCCAGAAGGGCCCGCCCGCGCCGGCCCGGGAGGCCGCCTCGTTGACGACGGTGCGAAGGGGCCACTCCTGATTGCTCCGCTTTACGCTGGCGGGGTCGGCCACCAGCACGTTGCCCTCCTCGGTGATGCCCCGCAGGACAATGAAATGGCCGGTGGTGGTGAAGTGCCCCGGGGCCATGATGGCGATGACCAGCTTGCCCGATTCCAGTGCCTCCACCAGCTTTTTGCTGTCCTTGCCGATCTTGTCAACGGTAAGGCCGTAGTGCTGGCCGCCGTTGGGGATCAGGCTGTGGTAGCTCCCATTGCCCTCACAGCGGTAGCCGTTCTGAGCCGACCATAGGGCCACGTCATAGGGCGTTACCTTGTTGTCCGTCATGGACGCCACCACCATGGCTAGGGCAGTGGGGCCGCAGCCCTCCCAGCCGATGGTGCCGGTGCGGCCATAGAGCTTATTGCCCCACCGGGCATCCGTCTGGTTGTAGTAGACCACGGGGGTGTCGGCACTGGAAAAGACGATATCGCCGTAGTCGGTGGTGTAGCTGCCTGTGCCATCGGGGTTGATGTTTTGGCCGTCCGCCAGCATCGAGTACAGCAGGGCAGCCCAGTCCTTTTCCTCCTGGGTGAAGCCCAGCTTGTCCATGTAGGCGTCCGGCGTCAGATCCCGAACTGAGATGTGCAGGACGCGGTCTGTGATGGAAGCGGTGTAGGTCAGCTTGTCGGAAAGCAGCTTTTCTATTGTGGGTTCATCCATGACGTTGAGATCCTGCTTGTATCGGACGGAGCCGATGGCGATGAGCCAGTAGTGGTTCACATTGCCCAGGGACTTTTCCACCTCATAATCATCGTAGTCGGGCACATCCTCCGTCATGAAGTTTGGAAGGATGCTCTCCACCAGCCGGTCGATGATGGATTGGTTTTTTCGGTCGATGTTTTGATAGATCGCCTCCAGTCCGTGGGCTGATGCGGTAAAATCCACGATTTCGGGCGTGGTGGAGCTGTTATAGCCGAAAAAGATGTTGGGCAGGGCGGTGAACACCAGCATGGGGATCAGCAGTAAGAGCACCAGGAGCCCCGCGATCAGTTTGATGAGGAACGGCGCGGCCTCCTGTGCTGCGGCCAGTGCCGCGCCCTTGGCCCCGGTGGTTGCCAGAGCGGCTGCAATATGCGCCGCCGCCCTGGCCGCTTTACCACCCCGGCCTTCTTTTTCATCCATGGCTGTTCCCCCCTCTCCTGTTGGGCGGTGGACGGCGGACGGGTTTCGCCCGCGTCGTCCGGGCTTTGGCCGTCCGGGACTGTCCCGCCGCCTGTTTGCCGGTGGGCGCGGTTCCTGCCCCGCCGGGGCGAATCGTGGGAGCGCCGCCCTTTACCGGGGTAGACGCAGGCTTGGCAGACGTGTGCGGTTCCTGCCGGGCCGTGCTGGGAGATGTGCCTCCTGCCGGGGGCACCGCTGTGGACGGGGAAGCATTCCTGCCGGGCCGGGGTGAAGATTCAGCGGGCCGGTGGGTACTGCGGAACGGCTTTCCTGCGGCGCCGGCCTGGGACGCGCTGGAAGCCGTCGGAGCGCCGGGTTTTTGGGGGACAGCGCCCGAATCTCCCCGGCGGGTGGTGCGGGCCTTGCCCGGCTTGCCACCGGCTTTTGGAACCGCGGGCCCGCCGGGATGGGGTGTGCGGGGAGAGCCTGCCGGAGTTTTTGGTGTGGACGCGGACGCCTTCCCTTCTATGGTCACATTAGTCTGGGCGGAGGTCTGGCTGGTGCCGTTCACCGTGCTGCCGCCTGCGGAATGGGTGGATCGGGTGGACTGGGAGTGCGTCCCCGTTCCTGCCGCGCCAGGCTGAGGACAGTTGGGTTGCTTCGGCGCGGTGCCTTTCGGAGCCGTTCCTGCCACGCCGGAATGGGACGCACCGGGCCGCTGGGAACTGCCTGCCCCCGCCGCACCAGGCGCAGGCGTGTTGGCCGCGCCGGAGGGCAGCACATAGCTGTGGGGGTGGCCGGTTCCAGGCCGCACAGAGCTTCTCCGGGTCTGCTGGGGCCGTCCGCCGCCCCGGGCAGTATTCGCCGCGGCGCTGCTGGTATGTTTCTGCTGGGTGGATGCCTGGGAGGAATTTTCCTGCCGGGTGCTGGTCTGCTGGGCGGAACTTTGCTGGCCGCTGCTGTGGTAGGTATACCTGCCGCCGCCACGCGTGCCGCCAAAGCTCTGAGAGCCGTCCCCGGCCCCGCTGCGCCGCCCGCCGCCGCCAAAAGAATCGTCAGACCGTCCTCCACCCTGCGCCCCGCTCTCGGCAGTCTGGCCGCCGTTGGAGCGTCCGCCGCCCCGGGTGCCGCCGAACCGACCCCCGCCGCCGGTGGAAAAGCGGGAGCCGTTGAACCGGGTGCTGCCGGATGATTTCCCAGAACCTGCCCCGGCGGTTTTCCCGCCGCCGGAACCGCCGCCTGTAACGCCCTTTGCCACGCCGCTCACCGCCGTGCGTACCACCGTGTAGGCCAGCATACCGGGCAGGGTTCGCCCGGGGCCGCCGGTGACGGCTGGGTTCAGGCCGATGCGGGTGATGATGGCGTCCGACTTTTTTGCCACCTTCACGATGGCGAAGATGAGCACCATCCAGGGCAGAACATCCAGCCCGGAGGGCACCGTGGACACCACCGAGAACAGCATCTTGAAGCACACCAGGTTGGTGACCATCAGCAGGCACATGGAGCCGAACATCCGGCACCAGCCGGTGAAAATGGACGCGGTATTTTTGCTGCCGCCCATGGCGAAGGCCAGGGGTGCGGTAAGGGTGAGCATGGCCAGGATGACATACCGCTCGGCGATCTCAATGAGCAGCCCCAGCACCTTGAACATGACGATGACGCTGCAAATGATGGCCATGAGCCAGGAGGCGGTGAGAGTCCCAAAGACGCTTTCATCCACCAGGGACACATTGGTGGCGTCCGGGATGCTCAGCAGATCCATGATGCTGGAGGTGAGATCCAGCCCGATCCGGCAGATTTGGGGGCTGGCCAGCAGCAGGAAGGCGAATACGAAGGTGCGGGCAAACAGCAGCTTGGGGTCTTCCCCCTCAAAGCCCAGGCCCGCCGCCATACTTTTCAGCGCCTGAAACACCAGGTTGCCCAGCAGCAGCGCCCAGCCCGCCGCCATCAGCACCCGGGCCATGTCGTCCATGATGGGGATGTGGGACTGGATGTAGGCAAAATCCAGCCCCATGATGTCCAGCAACCCTCCGGCGATGAATCCCCAGATGTCTACGATCAGGCTGTAGATCCACTCGAAGAAGCCGCGAAATAAAAGCTCCAGCATGGCGCCACGGCGTTTGGGTCGGCGTCAGGGTGTTGAAGCCGGAGAACTGCGGGGTGATGTAGGCGATGAAGGCGCCGATGCCGTTGATGATGGCCCAGGCCACCCAAATGCGCTTGAGCCAGTCCCACGCCTGATCCGCCTTATGCTGGTTGCCGGTGAGCTTCACGCCGATGACCGCCACGGCGGACATGAGGCCCGCCAGCACGGTGCTGATCCCGGCGATGTGGTTGTATACGTCCACGATGATATTCTGGGCCACCGTCCACATATCGTTGCCGCCGGTGTTGGTGGCGGCCATGGCGGGCATGGCAAGGGCGGCGCACAGCAGCACCGCCGTCATGGTGTGGATGTAAATGCGGGGGAGTTTGGGGCACAGACGGCCCCAGAAGGTTTCTTTGGTTTGCATGGGATCCTCCTTTGATGCCGTCCCTTGATGGACGGCGGGTAGTTTGGTATAATGGGGCAGTGAAATGAAGAGGGGTGTTGGTATGGCACAGCTTTCCCAGCGGGAGCGCATGATACGGCATATCCAGGACAGGTACGCGGTGGAGCCGGAGCATCTCTGGGCACGGTATCCCAACTATGCCGTGTTCCGTCAGCCCGCCAGCCGGAAATGGTTTGCCGCCATCATGGATGTGGCAAAGAAAAGCCTCGACCTGACCGGGGACGGCACCGCCGACGTGATGGATTTGAAATGCGGGCCGGTTTTGGTGGGCTCCCTGCTGGCCCAGGAGGGGTTCCTGCCAGCCTATCACATGAGCAAAAGCTCCTGGATCTCCGTGCTGCTGGATGAGACTGTCCCGGACGAACAGATCTACCCTTTGCTGGAGCTCAGCTATGACAGCGTTGCCCCAAAAAGAAAGGGGTCTTAATGTACGCTGGATTCCTGCTCGCCATGCTGCCGGGTCGCCTCCAGCATAGCCAGCAGCTGGGCGGCCTCGGCGCAGTAGGTGGGTGGATAGTACCTGGGTATGCAGGTGCGCTCAATCAGAAACATAGTGCGATTTAAGGCTGGGTACACAGGCTTATTCTCTGAACTGATGGCAGACGCCTCCTTACTTGAATCGTGAACGTGGCTGTGATACTATAAGGGAACACTCCGTTGTAGAAATGAGGATTATCTCATGATCGATTTTCCAACCTCAGACTTTGTTGGATACGGTTTGCTTGCCCTCCTGATCATTGTGCTGGGCATTATGGCCTACTGGCTGCTCAGCGGCGCTGTGAACCATATACGGGTTTCCCGATTTTTTGCCCAACACCAGCCCACCGTTGGGATCGTGCGGCAGTATGACAAGACTGATGAGCAAACCGGTGTCACGATGACCCCTGTCTTTAGTGGAAAATCAATGCATTTCATGCCGCGCATTACGCAAACGCTGGATCAATACTATGTGCTGCTGGAATGCCGGTGCAGTGCAGAGCGTTTTCATGCCGTCTATGAAATTCCGGCCGAGGACTACAAGCAAGCGCAGGTTGGGATATCCGTCCAGGTAAAAGACCACTGGAACCCGGTCAGTTACGAGCTGTTGTAACTCAGAGTGAGGAGGGCCTGCTTTGGAGCATAGTAGTTTTTCTGAACCCCAGGCGGAACAAAACAGGCGGATCGCAGACATCCTGAAAATCAGCAGGCGGGTCAGCTCGTTTTTCTGGGATCCCAGCCCCAAGCGGCCCCATTTTGAAGAACGGGAAGGGCAGGCGGATATGGCGTTTGAGATTCTGGACGCCATAAAAAATGGCCAGCACATTCTGGTGGAGGCCGGCGTCGGCATTGGAAAATCCTTTGCCTACCTGGTTCCGCTTTTGTTGTATACGAACCAATGCGCGGGAACTATCGTTGTCGCCACATCAACCATCGCGCTCCAGGAGCAGCTGATGCGCGATGTCAGGTTTTTGCATGAGCAGCTTGGAACGCGCCTGAAGGTGGTGCTGGCAAAGGGCCAGGCCAACTATGCTTGTATGAAAAGAATGGAGGAATACAAGGCCCGCCCCGATTCGGAGCTGCCGGAGGAGCTGGCCGCTTCCATTGCCGCCGGACGCCAGGACAGGGCGGAATACCCCGCGGATCTGCCGCAAAACCTGTGGGAACAGATCTGCATCAAGCAGTTTGGACAACGGTGCCGCAACTGCCGCCATAAATGCCTGTACCGTGAAATGCGCAATGAGCTGAAATGGACTGGCGGGATCGTCGTTTGCAACCAGGACTTCCTGACGGCCCACCTGCTGCGGCGAAGCAAAGGGCTGGAAGGGCTCATCAACGGATCCATTGAAGTCGTAATCATTGACGAGGCGCACAATTTGGAGTCCAAGGTGCGCAGCGCGATGACCCAGAGGTTGGATCAGTCCCGTCTCCTGGCGTTGATCGGGCAGGCCCAGCGTGCGGTGCCGGCGGAAATGACCGCCCATATTCAGCGGGAGGCCAAGGCCGCGGAGAATGCTGTGCGCATATTTTTCCGGCGCCTGCAGGAACAGGTACGGCGTCAAATCGCGGAATCTGAGCGGGACATGAAGTTCGCGGATCGGTTTTTCTTCCAGCAGGACGAGAATGCGCTGGCTCTGCTGCGGGATATGGCGTCGGCGCTGGATCGTCTTTCTGAGAGCAGTCAGGCCCTGTCCACCTTTGATTTGGGCCGGAAAAGCAGGCAGGAATCAGCGGACGATTTTTACGAAATGGCAGACGCGCTCTCTAACCTGATTCACGAGCTGGACGCAAGCCTGCTCTGGATCGAGGGCAAGGGCCGCGCCGTGGAGCTGGTCTATTGCCCAAGGAATATGCGGGATATCATCCGCAAACTGTATTTTGAGGGGAGCGTCCGAACGGTTCTGACGTCCGCCACCCTGACGGACACCACCCAGGGCAGCCTCCAGGAGCAGTATGCCTATTTCATCAGCAATACCGGGTTTCCCCTGGACAAGCGCGGCTATCTGTCCGAACCGAAGCCGTCTCCCTTTCCATACGATGAGCACGCCATGCTGTACTATTGCGACGATCTGCCCCACCCGACACAGGAACACGACGCCTTTATTAAAAAAGGCGTGGAGCGGCTTATTGAGATCCTTGACATTTCCCACGGCAGGGCGCTTGTGCTGTTCACGGCAAAGGCCGACCTGGAGGAGGTTTACAAGGCGCTTCAAGGCCGCGACCTGCCCTATCGGGTGCTGAGGCAGCAGAACGGCCCGTCCCAGGATCAGGTGCTGAAGGAGTTCCGGGACAATGTGGATTCGGTGCTTCTGGGAACCGGCACGTACTGGGAGGGCATCGACATCAAGGGTAAGGCCCTGTCCAACCTGGTGATCTTCCGTCTGCCGTTTCCTGTCCCTGACCCCATCATCGAGGATAAGGTCTCTATGGCGGCGGACGGATTGATGGATGTACGGGTGCCTGAGATGATCATTAAGCTGAAGCAGGGCATTGGCCGGCTGATCCGCAGCGCCACGGACGCCGGGATCGTATCGATTATCGACCCCCGGCTTCGGGACAACCCCCCGGCGCGGTATCGGGATATCGTCTGGGACTCTCTCCCCATTCAAAACAGAACCACGAGCATAGACACGCTGAGGGCGTTTTACGCTTCCTTAAACCTTGATTCTGAGGCGCGCCCAACGGCAGGCAGTATGCTCCTTCCGTAGGGTTGAAATGCGGCCCGCATTTTGATATGATTGAACTGGTGATTGAAATGATATTTACCTGTGACAACTGCGGCTTTATTTTCAGCCGGAGCGAGGAAACGGAGCAGTGCCCGGACTGCGGAAAATATGAAGTCCGTCCCGCTAACGAAGCGGAGCAGGAGGAATTTTCAGCCCGCATGGCGGAGCTGATCCGGGAAGAATGTGCCGAGGCTCCCCGGTTCCCCAATTTGGTGGAAACGGAGATCTCCATGTTCAGCACTTTCGCTTTCCGTCTGCCTGCCACGGCACTACGAATCGACAGCAAGATGATCGTAGACATTGCCGTGGAATACGGCGAAAGCTCGACGGATGGGAACGAGTTGATTGGGAATGTGTGGGCCCGCCAGGAGGGCGGGACAACCAGCAGCTTCCTCATGGCGGTTCACCTGCCCATAAAGCAGGGGGAAGCACCAAAGGAACAGGTAGATCGTATTTTTGCTGCGTTGAATGACAGCGATTCCTTCAAAAGAAAGCTGTCCGATTTTGTTACAAGGCAAATGGAGCGCGGCGCTAATTAGATTTGTCCGCAGGGGCATGATAAGGTCACAAAGGATACGGAGGTGCGCTATGTATAAAAACATCCAAAAGCAGGCCAGCCTGAAGCTGAAAGATCTGGTGGATTACCAGGAGGGTCAGGTGGTCAGCAAAACGCTGGTTCAGAACGATTCTGTCAGCATGACGATCTTTTCTTTCGATCAGGGCGAGGAGATCTCCACCCACGCGGCGGGCGGGGACGCCATGGTCACCGTGCTGGAGGGCACCGGCCGCTTTACCGTGGGCGGCGAGGTGTTCCATCTGAATGAGGGCGAGACGCTGGTGATGCCCAAGGATATCCCCCACGCCGTTTACGGCGAGACACGGTTCAAGATGCAGCTCACTGTGTCCTTTTGAGTGTGGAAGGAGTGCCCGCATGAGCATTGTAGTGAACCTGTATTACACGGGAACAAATGGGAGCGCCCGCAGATTTGCGGAAGAAATGGAGCGCAGCGGGACGGCTGATTTGATCCGTCAGGAAAGCGGGAATGAGCAGTACCGCTATTTCTTCCCCATGGACGATCCCGAAACGGTTTTGCTGATCGACGCTTGGAGAGATCAGGCAGCCATTGATGCGCACCATGCGTCCCCGATGATGGCGATGATCGCCCAGCTCCGGGAAAAATATGATCTGCATATGCGGGTGGAGCGGTATGTTACGGATGAAGATGGCATCCCTTCCGCAGATACACAATTTATCAGACGTTAGACAGGCGGGACGGCCCTCAAAAAAGAGCCGTCCCGCTGTTGGTTTTAGTAGCCCGTCTGGGGCAGAGTGGGCACAGGCCCCAGCCTGCGAACGATGGTGAGCCAGGTAGCCTGGGCGGTCTGCCAGGTGCCCTGGTACTTGCCGCCCACGTCGGCCCGGTTGATGATCTGATAGCCGTTGGCCACCGTGCCCAGCACCTGCACCGTCAACGTTGGGCTGGTGGTGGACTGGAAGCCCACGGGCACCTTGCCGAAGTCAAAATAGACGTCGGTGACATACTCCCCCGCCTGCATGGGGATGGCGTTCAGGCTGAAGGAATAGTTGCTGCTGGTCAGCAGATTGGACGCCAGCACCTGGTAGCCGGAGCGGTAGTTGGTCTTATACAGCACCCGGTAGTTGAGTCGGGCGCTGTAGGTACCGGTGGTCAGCACCGTGGCCCGGGTGGCGTCGGTGGGAATCCGATCATGCCAGTAAAACTCGGAAAGGGGCACGTTGGACGTATTCGCCACCGTGATGTCATACCGCATCTGGCTGCCCGCCAGCACCTGGGCATTGCCCCGCTTGGTGATGGTGA
>CAJTYK010000066.1 GCA_910584285.1 uncultured Oscillospiraceae bacterium | reverse complement strand
CCCTGGGTTGACATCGTGGGCTCCTGCAAGTTCTATCCCACCGCCAAGGCCGAGTGGGCCGACGTGAAGCAGGGCGTCATCAACGTGGAGCAGCAGGCCCTGCTGGGCGGCAACGTCCAGGAGCTGCTGGATAACCTCCAGGCTGAAATCGCCGGCTAATCGTCCCAAGCACATTCAAAATCGAAACAACGCACTGCCACGGGCCAGGCCAGAGCGGCCTGGCCCGCGGCTTCTTTCAGCCGTTCTCAAAGTGCGGAAGGCTTCCGCGTTTTGAAAGCGGCCGAAAGGAGCCTGTGCGGGAGAAAATAGGGAGGTGTCCCCGTGAGTAAAGCAACCGCGCCAAAAGCCGTCTCCACCACCAAAAAGGACCCCTATTCCGGCAAGCGGGTTCTCCGTAAAGTTGAGCCGTATATCTGGATCGCCCCCAGCGTCATTTTGATGGCTATTTTCATCCTGATCCCCATCATCTCCGTGTTCCGGATGGCGCTGAACAACGTGAGCAAAACAGGCCAGCTCAGGGGCTTCAACAACTTCGCCAATTTCACCAAGATCATCAAAACCCCTGCCTTTGCCATGGTGCTGAAGAACACCCTGGTGTGGACCATCGCAGTGGTGGTGCTGTCCACCGTATTGGGCTTCATGCTGGCCCTGGTGCTGAACAACAAGTTCCGCGGCCGGAAGATCGCCCGGGCTATCGTGGTGTTCCCCTGGGCCACCACCCTGGTGATCCAGGCCAGTGCCTGGGGCTTCATCATCAACAAAGACTACGGTACCCTGAACACCCTGCTGATGAAGCTGCGGATCATCAGCGAGCCGGTGAACTGGACCCCCACCCCGGAAGCCTACTTCGGCTGGGAGATCGCCTGCGGCATCTTCGTCACCATCCCCTTTGTCACCTTCTGCGTCCTGTCGGGATTGCAGAGCATCGACGGTTCCTACTACGAGGCCGCCACGGTGGACGGGGCCACCTACTGGCAAAAGCTGTTCAAGATCACCCTTCCCCTGGTAAAGTCCTCCCTGACGGTGTCCACCGTGCTGAACATCATCTATGTGTTTAACTCCTTCCCCATCATCTGGACCATGACAAAGGGCGATCCCGCCAACCGCACCGACACCTTGGTGACCTACCTGTACAAGCTGGCCTTCTATAACGGCCGTCAGGGGGAGGCGGCGGCGGTGTCCGTCATCGGCTTCCTGATCCTGCTGATCTGCGCCAGCGCATACATGATTTACACCCTGCGGAAAGGAGATGGCGATCTATGAGTAATCCCGCCGCCAACGCCGTGAAAAAGCCGGTCTCGGTGAAAAAGGTCATTCTGCGGGTGCTGCTGTACTTTGTGGTGCTGGACGTGTGCGTCATCACCCTCTACCCCTACTTCGCCATGCTGTGCACGGCGCTGAAAAACCGGGTGGAGATCTTCTCCGGCAACACCATCCTGCCTGTCACCGCCCTGTGGTCCAACTTCATCGAGATCTGGAGCCGGGCGCCCATGGCCCGCTACCTGCTCAACTCCGTCCTCATCGCGGGCGGCTCCACCATCATCGCCATGCTGTGCGGCATCCCCGCCGCCTACGCCCTGGCCCGCATGAAGTTCAAGGGCCAGACCGCCTTCCTGGGCTTCGTCATCGTCTCCCAGATGTTCGCCCCCGTGGTGCTGCTCATCGGTATCTACCAGGTGATGCAGGTTCTGGGTCTGACGGACAGCATCCTGGGCCTGGTCTTTATCAACGCAGCCTTCAACCAGGCTTTCACCATCTGGCTGCTCCGGGGAACATTTATCGGCATCTCCGCCGAGATGGAGCAGGCCGCCACCATTGACGGCTGTAACCGGGTGCAGGCCATGATGCGGGTGCTGCTACCCGTGGCCGCCCCCGGCATCGTCACCACCCTGATCTTCATCTTCATCAACGCCTGGAACGAGTACACCGTGGCCCTGTGCCTGATCTCCACCGACACCCTCAAGCCCCTGACGGTGGGCATCAACACCTTCAACGGCTACAACATGATCGAGTGGCAGTACCTATTTGCCGCCTCCATCTTCGCCATCATCCCGGTGGTCATCCTGTTCATGTGCATTGAGAAGAATCTGGTCAGCGGCCTCGCCTCCGGCGGCGTCAAGGGCTGACCCCCTCCCCACAAGCGCAAAGCGGCCCGTCCCAGAAGGGACGGGCCGCTTTTCCGTATTCCTCGTTATTTGATGGCCTTGGAGGACACCTCGTCCCCCAGCAGGGCGGCAAAAGCGTCCAGCGCCATGGCCCCCAGATCCTCACCGGAGCGGCGGCGGGGGGAGACGGTAACCTTCTCCATGTCCCGGTCGCCCACCACCAGCATGAAGGGCACCTTTTCCAGGGTGGCCTCCCGGATCTTCTTGCCGATCTTCTCGTTGCGCTCGTCCACCTCGCAGCGGAAGCCCTGGGCCTCCAGCTTGGCGGCCACTTCCTTGGCGTACTCCTCCGCCCGGTCGGTGACGGGCAGCACCTTCACCTGCACCGGGGCCAGCCACACAGGGAACGCCCCGGCAAAGTGCTCGGTGATCACGCCGATGAACCGCTCGATGGAGCCCAGCACCACCCGATGGATCATGACGGGGCGGTGCTTCTGGCCGTCCTCGCCGGTGTACTCCAGTTCAAAGCGCTCGGGGAGCTGGCTGTCCAACTGGATGGTGCCGCACTGCCAGGTCCGGCCCAGAGAGTCGGCCAGGTGGAAGTCCAGCTTGGGGCCGTAGAAGGCGCCGTCCCCCTCGTTGATCACAAACTCCTTGCCCATGCCGGTGATGGCGTCCTTCAGGATATCCTGGTTGCGCTCCCACTCGTCCACGGTGCCGATGTGATCCTCGGGCATGGTGGATAGCTCAATGGTGTAACTCAGACCGAAGGTGGAGTACACCTCGTCAAACAGCCGCACCGTCTCCTGGATCACGTCTTTCATCTGATCTCGGGTCATGAACACGTGGGCGTCGTCCTGGGTGAAGCAGCGCACCCGGAACAGCCCGTGGAGGGCGCCGGACAGCTCATGGCGGTGCACCAGACCCAGCTCGCCCACCCGCAGGGGCAGCTCCTTGTAGGAGTGGGGCTCGCTGGCGTACACCAGCATCCCGCCGGGGCAGTTCATGGGCTTGACGGCGAAGTCCACGTCGTCAATGACGGTGGTGTACATATTGTCCTTATAGTGATCCCAGTGGCCGGAGCGCTCCCACAGCTGCCGGTTGAGCATGATGGGGGTGGAGATCTCCACATAGCCGTACTTCTTGTGGATCTGCCGCCAGTAGTCGATGAGGGTGTTCTTCAGCACCATCCCCTTGGGCAGGAAGAAGGGGAACCCAGGGCCCTCGTCTCGGAGCATAAACAGGCCCAGTTCCTTGCCCAGCTTGCGGTGATCTCGCTTCTTAGCCTCCTCGATTTTGGCCAGGTACTCGTCCAGCTCCTCCTTCTTGGGGAAGGCCACGCCGTAGATCCGCTGGAGGGTCTGCCGGCTGGAGTCTCCCCGCCAGTAGGCGGCGTTACAGGCGGTGAGCTTGATGGCGTTGCCCTTGATCCGCCCGGTGGAATCCAGGTGGGGGCCGGCGCAGAGATCGGTGAAGTCGCCCTGCTTATAGAAGGAGATCACCGCGTCCTCGGGCAGGTCGTGGATCAGCTCCACCTTGTAGGGCTCGCCCTTCTCCTCCATGAACTTCACGGCCTCCGCCCGGGGCAGCTCGAACCGCTCCAGCTTCAGCTTCTCCTTGCAGATCTTCCGCATCTCGGCCTCCAGCTCCGCCAGCTGGCCCTCGGTGAAGGGCTCGGGGGTGTCGAAGTCGTAGTAGAAGCCGTTGTCGATGCTGGGGCCGATGGCCAGCTTCACCTCGGGGTGGAGCCGCTTCATGGCCTGGGCCAGCACGTGGGAGCAGGTGTGCCAATAGGTTTTGCGGTACTGCTCGTTTTCAAACGTATACTGGTTGTTTTCCTCACTCATGGGTATTCCTCCTTGTATTGGGGGCAAAACAAAAACGCTTCACCCCTGATAAAGTTCAGGGGTGAGGCGCGAATAAACGTCCCACGGTTCCACCCTGCTTGCGATCTGAGATCGCCGCTTGTGTCCTCCTATAACGGGAAGGCCCCGTCCCGCTCCTCGCGGGCGGCTCGGGAGTGGTACGGCCGCCGCCCTGCGCGGGGCGCTTCCACCAAAACGCGTCCCTCTCTGTGCGCCGCTTCGCGGTTTCTTCTCCGTCTGTACCGGTTTGATAGGTGCAGTATATCACCCGGCCGGGAAAATGTCAAGCGGGAAAAACCGCCCCACCCCAACCGGGGCGGGGCGGCAGTTTACCGCTGGCTGATCCGGGCGTCGGTCTGCCCGGAGAAGATCAGATCGTCCACATCCTGGGTCGAATTGCCGGGGGATTGGAACCGTTTGTCTTTCTTCATCAGAATCGCTCCTTTTTCTGCACATACAGTTTGCCCATACAAATCAGTATATGCAGCAGGGGGCGGGGGGATGACAGATTTTTTCGCGGTTATGCCCGGTCGGGACAGCCTTTGGCCGGGGGCGCCGCCCGCTTCACCGCAGGGCCCTTGGGGGCGGCGGGCTGGGCCTCCGGCGCGGTCTCCCGGACAGTCCGGCGGCTACGCAGGGTGCGGCCCACCAGCAGCACCACGGCGGTAACAATCAATACCAGATAGCAGTTCAGCGTGCGGCTCAAAATCATGGCGGGGGCCACCAATCCCTCCCCAAAGATCAGCAGGAAGCTCCGGAGGAACACGTTCTCCGCCGCCCCGGCAGAGCCGGGCAGGGGCAGGTAGCCCACGGCGATGGCGCACAGGGCCTGGAGGGCGAAGGCCTGCCCCATGGAGAAGCCGGACAGGCCGAAGGCCCGGTACACCACGTAGGGCATGGCATAGGAGCAGGCCAGCTGAAGGGCGCTGAGCCCCAACACCCAGGCCAGCAGGCCGGGGGCCCTCCGGATGAGCTGGGCCCCCCGGCGGTACTCGGCGATGTGGGCGTCCGCCTTGGCCTCCAGCGCCGCCTTGTCCAGGCGAGGACACACCTTCACCGCCAGGGCGATGCAGCCGTACAGCAGCCGACGGGCGGGGCCGGGGAGGAACAGGAACATCAGCATGGCCGCGTCAATGAGGGCGAACACCGCCAGACCCACCCCCAGCAGCAGGCCCACCTGGCCGCCCAGCTGCTCGGTGAGGCGGCCGGCGGTGGCCAGGGCGAAGATCCCCCAACCCATGGCAGCGGTGTTGTAGCCGATGGTAACCAGCAGCATATCCAGCGCGCCGGAGGCGGTGGGCACCCCGTCCTTGCCCATGGCCAGGATCTGGGCGGGCTGCCCGCCGGTGGCGGAGGGGGTGATGGTGCTGAAAAAGAAGCCGGTGCAGGAGTAGTAGGCGCAGCGGCGGAAGGGCTGGCCGCAGCCCAGGGAGCGCAGGATGGCATAGGTGGCGGCGGCCTCGCAGCACAGGAACAGGGCCATCAGCGGCAGGCCCAGCAGCAGCACCCGCCAATCGGCGCTGAGCAGGGCGGCGGCCAGCTGGCCCGGAGTCTGCTGCTTCAGGATGGTGTGCACCGTCCAGCCCAGCAGGGCCAGCACCGCCCCCATGCACAGCAGGTTTTTCGTTTGTTTTTTCACGCGGACACCCTCTCTCCCGCCAGCTCGTCCACCACCCGGCAGACCGCGGCCCGGGTCAGCTGGTTGGAGGTCTGTTCCATGGCCCGCTCCATGGCGGACAGGGCCTTATTGTCATAGATCGTCTCCCGGATAGCGCCCAGGCAGGCCGCCTCCTCCTTGGCGGCGATCCGGGCCATGCCGTGGCTCACCAGGAAGTCGGCATTTTCCTGCTCCTGTTTCAGGAAGGGCTGCCACGCCAAAATGGGCAGGCGGGCGGCGATGGCCTCAAAGCAGGTGATCCCTCCGGGCTTGGACAGCATCAGGTGGGCCCGGGCCATGTACTTCTCCACCTCCCGGGTGAAGGGGACGGCCTCGATGTTCTCATACCGGCCGTGGAGGCGCTGGTACAGCTTCTCGTTCTTCCCCGTGAGGATGGTGGTGTGCACCCCGGGCAAGGCGTTCAGCGCCTGATAGAAGGAGTCCCGCCGGGGCATGAGGCCCAGGCCGCCGCCCATGATCAGCAGCTCCCGCCGCCCGGAGCGATCCCGCGGAGCGGGCCGGAACTTCCCGCTCACCGGGATGCCGGACACCACCACGGTGTCCGGATCCACGCCCTTGGCGGCCAGTCCCCGCCGGACGCTCTCCCCTGCCACCAGGTAGCAGTCGGTGCCGGGGTGGATCCACTCGCTGTGGCAGGTCACGTCGGTGACGCAGGTGACCAGGGGGATCTCCGAGGGGCCGTCCTCCTTGTACCGGGCCATGGCCGCGGAGCAGATGGGGTGGGTGGACACCACCACGTCGGGGGCGTATTCGTCCAGCAGCCGATCCAGCCCGCCCAGCAGCTCGTCTCCCCGGCTGTCCCCGGGGTCGTTGACCGTCAGGTCATGGTAAATATTGTAGAATACCCCACCGTAGGTCACCAACACGTTGAACCACCAGTACATGGCGGCCGCCCGGCCGGGCAGGGCGTATTCAAACAGATCCACGGTGTCGGCCTGGTGGCCCGCCTGCCGAAGCTGCTCCTGCAGCGCATGGGCAGCGGACAAGTGCCCCATGCCGAATTTCCCGGTTAAAATCAAAATCTTCACGAAGATCTCCCTCCTGTCGTCCACACAAGCCGCGCCCACGGGCGGCGCAGGCCCGGGGGCCTCCCCGCTGTGTTTCCCCGCAGCCGCCGGCTGCCCTTTTCCGGGCTCCCGCCATACAGGAAAGCATTACCCTTTTCCAGGCGTGGCAAACGCCGTGGGATGGAATTTGCCGCTTCCTATCCTATGCTCCCAATTATAAAGGACAAATCTTCAGTTTCAAGGGAGATCACCTTTAGCTTTTGGTGAGAACTTTTTTAAGAATCCATTAAGAAGCCTCCGAACCTTTCTCCTTTTTCTATCAGGGCCATTTCACAATATAGCTTTCACATGGAAAAAACGCAACTTTTCTTTATATAGCAACATACACAAAAATGCGCTGTTAATATCACAAAAGCACGATGCCGGCCGATCATTTTTTCTGAGCGCCACATATTTTCACAGCTTCAACTTTCCAATACCAGTCTAATGAAACCCACACCGGGAAAGAGCAGCAGAAAGGAGACGACTGAGCCCTCAGCCGCCCCCCTCTGCTTAAAATCCCAGGCGCCTGGGATTTTGCTCAGTCCAGCTTCCCCAGCTTATCCAGCGTAGCCATCACCCGGCAATACTCCTCCGAGATGTTGAGCATATTGTCCTCCAGGCTGTCGGGATCCGGGTCGCTGCGCCCCACCAGCGCCCCCTGCTCCATCAGCTTCCGGATGGTGGGCTTGTAGCTGTCCGCCACATCGCCCAGCCGCGCATAGTAAACCATGTCGTCGTCCTCCTTGTCGTTTCTGTCGTTGCTGCCATCCACCGCCGGGATGGCCTCGGCCCGCAGGTAGGCGGCGCTGACGTACCCCGTGAGCGTCCCGGAGGCCACCAGCAGCCAGTCCCCGGTGCAGTACCCATAGCACACCGCCTGGGCCCCGGGGAGCAGCCTGCCCAGCACCTGCTTGTCCATGCCCGCGCCCGCCCGGACGTTGAGCCAGCCCTCCGCCGTCACCGTGTACGTCCCGGCCTTGGCCTTGTCGCAGCCAGCGGCGGGCTCCAGAGCCACCGGCTCCGGCTTCCGGCCCAGCTCTGCCGCCACGTCCGCCCGGAAGTCGTCCATGCTCCTGCCAAACTTGGGGAACCAGTGCAGCACGTCCCCGTGGTTGGAGGCGATGCCCCGGCGGCAGCCCTCCTGGTGGCAGATCACCACCCCGTCCGCCAGCGGGTCAAGGCCGTACTCCTTGCACAGCATGGCGGTCAGCTCCACCGCCTCCCGGTACACCTTGCCGAAGTAGACCGGATCGGTCAGCCCATCTTCGCAGATCTCGAAGGAGATGTGGGTGTCGTTGGCGCTGCGCCCGCTGGAGCCGTCCCCGGCGTGCCAGCCCCTCCAGTTCCAGGGCAGGGTCTGGGCCGTGGCGATGGAGCCGTCCGCCAGCTTCCCGATAAAGCCATGCACGCAGGCCTGGAGCGGCACCCACTTGCCCTTGACCCACTGCCCCTCCCGGTTCCAGTCATTGGTGTTTTTATTGACGCCCAGCTGAGACAGCAGCTCCGCCCGCCCCGGCGTGGAGGCCACAGGCTGGACATACCGCCTCAGTGCGGGGTTGTTGGCCGCGGTGGAGTGCACCATGACCCCCTTGGGGCGTATGGTGCGCCCCGCTTTATAGCAGCGGTTGGCGGTGAGCAGGCACTTCAGCAGCTTCATGTGTCCTCCTCCCCGCCCAGCTTGTCCCCCGCCGCATCCACCGCGTCCTTGCCCAGGGCCAGCAGCTTTTTCAGCCATTTGGGCACCGGGGCGCCCATCACCGCGGCATTCTCCACCATGCTGCCCAGCTCCGTCACAATGTACCACACCAGCACCACCGGGCACACCAGCCCGGTATACTCCACCGGCAGCGCCACCAACGGCAGGTTGGCCAGCACCGTGGCCAGCAGCAGATCCGTGCCCGCCGCCACCAGCACCACCACGATCATCCCGCATTTGTGCCAGATGCCGTCCCGGGCCCGGCCGCTCGACCACTGGCCCGCCCTGGCCGCCGCCAGAGAGCCGGTGACGTAGTCCAGCACCATGCACACCACCCAGCCCGCCACCAGCCAGCCCAGCCAGCCCCACAGCCCGGTGAGCAGGCCCAGCAGCGCGGCCAACGCCGCTTTGAGTTTGTTTACCTGTTCCATTGTCGCTCCTCCTTGTCACAAAAGTGTATACCTCGGCCTCTCCCCGCCACACAGCCGGTAGTCCAGCCAGTCGAAGCCCACGATCACCGGCCCCGCCAGCAGGCACCACAGCCCCGCGTACAGCG
>CAJTYK010000065.1 GCA_910584285.1 uncultured Oscillospiraceae bacterium | reverse complement strand
CTGGCGGGGGAGCCCTGCCTGCGGGTGCAGAGCTTCGGCTCCCTGGACTACTTCAAAGCGGAAAACGCCCCGGAGGGGGCGGTCCTGCGGTGCCTGGACGGCTGCGCCTGCAAGGAGGGCTGCCCCTATGACGCGGAGAAGATCTATGTCACCGACCCCCGCACCGGCATACGGGGCCGGGGGGCAGGCTGGCCCTGCGGCGTGCTGGCCAGCGATCCGGACGAGGACAAGATTATGGCTGCCCTGCGCACGGGGCCCTATGGCCGGTGCGTGTTCCACTGTGACAACAACGTGGTGGATCACCAGACGGTGAACCTGGAGTTTGCCAACCACATCCACGCCACCTTCACCATGACCGCCTTCACCCAGGACTGCCACCGCACCATCAAGGTCACCGGCACCCAGGGAGAGATCGAAGGGGACATGGAGCAAAACACCCTCCATATTCGCCGGTTCGGCCGGCCGGAGGAGGTTATCGACCTACGGGAGGAAGGCGGCGCCTATTCCGGCCATGGCGGCGGCGACTTCGGCCTGATGGCGGCCTTCTGCAAGCTGATGGCGGAGGGCGGCGCCCAGAGCCTCACCGGCATCGACGCCTCGGTGGAGAGCCACGTGATGGCCCTGGCCGCGGAGGCGTCCCGGCTGGACGGGGGCCGAACCATCACCTTGGCGGACTTCTGAGTACATCCATAGACGGACGGGCGGCAGGTCTCCCCTGCCGCCCGTTTTTTACGCGTACCCGTACCGCTTGCGCTTGGCCGCCAGAAAAGCCAGCGTCACCGCCACCGCCATCACCTCTGCCGCCACGATAGACCACCAGATCCCGTCCAGCCCCCAGAGCATGGGGAAGATCATCACCGCCGCACACTGAAACACCAGCGTGCGCAAAAACGAGATCAGCGCCGAGGTGAGCCCGTCGTTCAGCGCGGTGAAGAAGGAGGAGCCGAAGATGGCGAAGCCGGAGAACAGGAAGGACACGGAGAAGATGGCGAAGGCGTGGGCGGTCATGTCCAGCAGATCCGGGTCATAGCCCACGAAGATCACCGACAGGGGCATCCCCAGCGTCTCCCCCGCCAGACACATGGCCGCGGAGAAGCCGCCGATGAGGGCGGCGCTGCGCCGCAGCAGCCCATTCAGCTCTCCCTGGTTGCCCGCGCCGTAGTGGTAGCCCACCACCGGGGCCGTCCCCACGGCGTAGCCGATGAAAATGGCCTGAAATACCAGGCTCACATACATCAGCACCCCGTAGGCCGCCACGCCGTCCTCCCCCGCCTTGGCCATGAGCTGGCCGTTGTACAGCATGGAAACCACCGACATGGAGATATTGCTCATCAGCTCGGAGGCGCCGTTGGAGCAGGCGGCCAGCAGCGCCCGCCCGTCGAAGCCGCACCGGGTCAGCCGCAGCAGGCTGGAGTTCTCCCGGCCAAAGTAGATCAGCGGGATCACGCCGCCCACCATCTGGCTGACGGCGGTGGCCGCCGCCGCGCCCACCACGCCCCAGCGGAAGGCCCCCACAAGCAGGCCGTCCAGCACCATGTTGGTCACCCCCGCCGCTACCGTGACGGCAAGGCCCAGCTTGGGCTTTTCCGCCGTAGCGAACAGGCACTGGAACTCCATCTGAAGGACATAGAAGGGCAGCGCCGCCAGGATGATCCGCCCGTAGATCACGCAGTCCTCCCGCATCTGGCCCTCCGCCCCCAGCAGGGAGGCCACGGCGGGCAGCAGGGCGATCCCTGCCGCCCCCAGCACAACGCCCAGCGCACCCCCCGCCCAAACCAGCAGGGAGAAAATCTCGTTGGCCTTTCTGATGTTCCCCTCCCCCATGGTTTTGGAGATGAGGGCGCTGCCACCGGTGCCCAGCATAAATCCGGCGCAGCCCAGGATAATCAGCACTGGGAAGATGAAATTCACCGCCGCGAAGGCGGTCTTGCCTGCATAGTTGGACACGAAAAACCCGTCCACCACCCCGTAGATGGAGGTAAACACCATCATGATGATGGAGGGAAAGGTGAAGCGCAGCAGGCGCTTGCAGTCAAAATGATCGGATAGCTGTATCATGGCTCGTTCTGACGCTCCCGTTCTGTTCCAAGGCTCTGAATCCCCTCACGGAAGGCGGTGAGATACCGCTGAGTGAGGGTCAGGTACGCCTCCACATCCTCCGGCTGCCAGGAGGCAAACACCCCGTCCTCCACCTCCAGGATCCGGGCCACGGTGCGCTCGGCCAGGGCCAGCCCCCGCTCCGTCAGGCACACGTCCTTCCGTTTTCCTCCGGCCTGCTCCAGGCGGGCGATCCCCTCCCCCTCCAGCTTCCGCAGGGCGGAGTTGATGGTCTGCTTGCTGATCCCGGTCTGGACGCACACCTCCCGCAAGGGGCAGCGGCGGCCGTCACCGTAGTCATAGACGGTATAGAGGATCTGCATCATGCTGTGGGACAGGCCCAGCCGAACCGAGGCGTCGTGGTACGCCTCCGTGGTTTCGTTGAACAGGTGGTTGAAGCGGCGCAGGGCTTTGGATCCGTGGGGCATGGACGGCGCCTCCCTTTGTATGAAATCGTACTTTGACAGTATAGTACGATTTCATACAAAAGTCAACCCCCCTCTGCCGGGTGCAAATTTTGTCGGAAGCGGAAAAAGGAGGCGTGTCAAGAGGCGTGCTTTATCAGGAGCTCGTATGCCGCGTTGATTTTCTTGGTCAGTTCCTCCGAACCGCCCATATCCGGGTGATATTTTTTGAGCAATCTGTTGCGGGCGTCCCTGACCTCATCCCTGGTATAGGGCGCTTTCACGCCAAACAGCTCCTCGGCCTGCTCAAACTCGAGCCCGGGCCGCTCCCTGGGCCCGCCGCCCGGGCCAGGCCGGCGAGTTTGGCCGCCCCCAGTCTCTCCGCCAGACAGCTTTTGCGTACAGCGCTCGTTTATGTACGCGAAGGGCGCCGTTACAGCGCAAATCATATACAGTACCGCCGGAACAGTGAAGCCAATCAGAAGTATGAGCGCGGCAAATAAGAGCAGCGCCACAAGGATGACGATAACCGGGTGTATCGTGCTTCTCGGAGAAAAGATCTCAGACAGCGTGCTGACAAACAGCAGGGCCGCCGCGACGGCGTATAAAAGCGTCTGTACCGCTTCCGAGTAGATTGCGTTTGCGGCCTTCTCATGGATAAATGCCCCTGGTTTCGTCAGGGCTTTCCCCACCCGGTAGATCCCACGCCGGAGCGTATACGGCATTCGCTTCCCCATTCCCTCCGCACCTCCCCGCGCCTCAAGACTTTTTTTCCATTATTTTTCATTATAGCATACGATATGCGCCCCCATCAACTGTTTTCCAACCCGTTTTGCGGCCGATGGCAAAGGGCCCCGGCTTCCTGTCAGGAAGCCGGGGCCCTTGCTTGCTTAATCTTATTCTTCTGTCCCGCCTACTGCCTGGGGGCGAACTCCCGGCTCCGGCGCACCAGCTGGGCCACAAAGGGGGTGGCGGGGCTGGACAGAAGGGCGCTGGGCGGGCCGAACTGGGCGGCCCTGCCCTCCTCCATCACCAGCACCCGGGTGCCCAGCTTGAGCGCCTCCTCAATGTCGTGGGTGACGAACAGGATGGTGATGCCCCGCTCCTGGTGGAGGCGCAGGATCTCGTCCTGGAGCTGCCGCCGCGTGATCTCGTCCACCGCCCCGAAGGGCTCGTCCATGAGGAGGATATCCGGCTGGGCGGCCAGGGCCCGGGCGATGCCCACCCGCTGGCGCTGTCCGCCGGACAGCTCCCGGGGGTAGCGCCCCGCCAACCCCGGCTCCAGCCCCACCGTTTGTAGCAGCTCTGCTGCCCGCCGGCTGCGCTCCTCCCCCTTCCAGAGGGGGGGCTTGGACAGGGAGGGGACGTAGGCGATATTTTTCTCCACCGTCATGTGGGGGAACAGGCCCACGCTCTGGATGGTGTAGCCGATGCCCCGGCGCAGGGCCACCGGGTCGGCCTGGGCCACGTCCTGACCCTTCACCAGCACCCGGCCCGCATCGGCGGAAATGAGGCCGTTCACCAGCCGCAGGGCGGTGGTCTTGCCGCAGCCGGAGCGGCCGATCACCGTCAGGAACTCCCCCCGCTCCAGATCCAGGGAGAAGTCCCGCAGCACCGGGTGGCCGTCGAAGGACTTGCACACCCGGTCAAATTGAATCACAGGCTCCGCCATGGCTTATCCCTTCAAAACGCCCTTCTCCACCAGGAAGTCCCGGGCCACCGCTTTCTCGTCCGCGCCCTCCACCTCCACCAGGTAGTTCAGGTGGGCCATCTCTCCGTCGGACAGCAGGCCGTCCATCTTCATCAGCGCGTCCTCCAGGCCGGGGTGCTGCTCCAGCGCGTCCTGCCGCACCACGGTGGAGCAGAAGTAGTTGACCTGTAGATGCAGATCGTCCTCCAGCGTCACCAGCCCGGCGGAGGCGTTGCCCAGCTGGGCGTCGGTGGTGAAGGCGTTGGTCACGTCGATGTCCCCGTTTTGGAGGGCCTGGTACTTCAGGCCGATGTCGATGTCGTTGACGCTCTTGAACTCCAGGCCGTAGGTGTCTGCCAGCAGGGCGAAGCCGTCCGCCCGCTCGATATAGTCCGGGTTGCCGCCGAAGTTCAGTTCTCCCGCCACCTTGGCCAGATCGCTGGTGGTGGTCAGGCCGTACTGCTGGGCCGTCTCCTCCCGCACCGCGATGGCGAAGGTGTTGTTGAACCCGTACAGACCCACCCAGGTCATCTGGAACTTCTCCTGGTACTCCTTTTTGAGCTGGGCCAGCATCTCCTGGTCGTCCACGCCCACGGCCTCGTGATCCAGCACCATCACCCAGCCGCTGGAGGTGTACTCCGGGTAGAGGTCGAACTCCCCCTTCTCCATGGCGGGGTGGATGTTGTTAGTGCCGCCGCCGATGCCCTTGGTGATCTCCACCTGGAAGCCTGCGTCCTCCAGAATGAGGCCCAGCATCTCTCCCAGGATAAACTGCTCCGTCATGGGCTTGGTGGCGATCTTCACCGGCCCGGCGGCGGGCTTGCCACAGGCGGACAGGCTCAACACGACGGCCAGCGCCAAAACCAGCGCAATAATTTTCTTTTTCATCACAATCAGCTCCCGTATTTTTTGAAGTGTTTTTCTACGCGTCCCAAAAGGAAGTCCAGCAACACCGCCAGGGACGCGATCAAAATGCTGCCCGCCGCGGTCATGGCGGGGTCAAAGATGGTGATGCCCCGGTAGATGGACACGCCCAGCCCACCGGCCCCCACAAAGGAGGCGATGCCCGCCACGGACACGGTCATCACCACCATGTTCCGCACACCCGCCAGGATCACCCCGGCGGCCATGGGCAGCTTCACCCGAAGCAAGGTCTGCATAGCGGTGCTACCCATACCGGCGGCGGCCTCCAAAATGTCCGGATCCAGGGTGGTGAGGCCTACGTAGGTGTTGCGCACCATGGGCATGACGCCGTAGATGGTCAGGGCAATCACCGCTGTTTTGTTTCCAATCCCGGTGAAGGGGATCAGAATACCCAGCAGGGAGATGGCCGGGATGGTGTACAGCACATTACACACCCCCATCACCGCTGGGGCCAGCCGGGGCCGCTGGGCGATAAAGATGCCCAGCAGCAATCCGATGCTTCCGGACAGCAGAATGGCCTGCCCCGACAGGAGGAAGTGATCCCACAGCAGCCCCAGAAACCAGCCCCCGCGTTCCCGGTAGAGGGCAAAGATGGCCTGAATCAGTTCCATGGCGTTCAGGGGTGGAGCCGATCCACGGCGGACACGGGGCAGAACTCCACGCACCGCCCGCACTGGAGGCAGTGGGCCGGGTCAATCGCGTAGGGCGTCCTGGCGACAATGCACCGCTGGGGGCAGACCTCGGCGCATTTGCCGCAGCCGATGCAGCGATCCGAGATGATAAACCCGTTCTTCTCCACCTCGTCCCCGCCGTAGGCGAAGCTCTCCCGGCTGATGGGGTAGTGGAGCAGGTCGAACCACTCACCATGGCCCTCGTAGATATGGAAGGCGTCCAGGATGTAGCGGCTCTCGCCGGGGTAGACCTCGTTCATGCCCGGGTTGTGCTCGAACACCTTGTCCACCCACTCCTTGCCCACCACTCGGAGCTTGCCGGTAAATTTCAGGGACTGGCAGTCGGGGCACATGGCGGCCAGGGCGATCTGGCCGCTCTCCACTAACTGCTTGTAGAAGGGCTTGCCCTTGGATGTGACAATATACATCCCGTCGTCCTCCGCCAGCATCACGTTGATGATGCGGGCCTGGGGACGCCCCTGGGCATCCACCGTGGCAGCGGTGGCAATCTTCACCTGACGGAACAGGTCAACATACTTTTTTGCGGTTTGGTTCATCACTGGTTCCTCCAATTCTCGGGGAGTAAGCCCTTCCCCGTCTGTTGTGACCAGTATAGCGCAAACTCCCGCCGCCGTAAAGTATGCACAATATTGTGCCATAGTTACCCGGCGGTGACGGACGCCAACTGCGAAACAGGCCGCCCCGCTCGAAACGGCCCGCTTTTTGGCAATTTTATGGTAGCATATTCCTCCCTCGATTTCAATGATGAAAAGCGGCGGAAGGCCCCTTGGGTCTTCCGCCGCTTTGCCGAACCCCACGTCTGCTCCGCGCCCTCCCATCAGGCCGTCGGCAGGCTGCGCCTGATCTCCAGCAGCAGCAGCACCAGGCTGACGCCCAGCAGGATGTGGCCGATGCCGGAAATGCCAGAGATGGCCGCGTTCAGGCCGGAGGAGAGGGTGGGCGCCACCACCTGAGTTACCCCCCGCACCAGCAGCATTACGGCGGTCAGGTTCAGGCCCACGTGGTACACCGCCAGCACCCGCCCGGTCTTGGTCCCGGTGAAGGAAAAGCTGTTTTCCAGCAGGAGCAGCAGCAGGAACACCACCATGCCCAGCAGGAAATAATGGGTATGTACAAAGGAGAGGGTGGTTTTGCCGGTAAAGCCGTTGAATTTGGTGAACTCCCGGTAGAACACACCGCCGCACATGGCGAGGACGGCGTACAGCAGGGCCGTGTTCAGGTATCGTTTCATGATTCTTCCTCCTCTGATTGACGCTTCGCCCGTTAAAAAAATAGTATAGCCACTTGTCCCCCTGTTGTCAAGCGCGGTGGGCTGGGTACGAATTTTTGAAACAAAGAGCGTTCCAAAAATCCATTGAGTAAACGTGAGAGACACCCTTCCCGGGATCGGAGCAGAAGCGGTTTTCCCGACAGTCTCGACCCTCACTTTCTGTGGGAAGCGGGGGCTTTTTGCGAATTCGCTGTTTTTGGGGTGTACAAACCGGGGCTGTTCGGGTATGCTGAAGATAGGAAGGGGGCAGAGGATGGATCAGGTAAAAATCGGGGCCTTCATCGCCCAGCTGCGCCGGGAGCGGGACTGGACCCAGGAGGAGCTGGGGGAGCGGCTGGGGGTGACCAACAAGACCGTCTCCCGCTGGGAGAACGGGAACTATATGCCCAGCATCGAACTGCTGGCTTTGATGGGGAGGGAATTTGATGTGAGCCTGAACGAGCTGCTGGAGGGCCGGCGGTTGGACAATGAGGCGGAGTTCCGGGCGGCGGCGGACAAAAACCTGGCCTCCGCCATGGAGAGCCGCCTGGACAGGTTCTGGAAGTGGATGGAGCGGTACGGGGCCTATGCGGCGGTGATATTCCTGCTGTGCTGTATCATCGGGGTGCTGTCGGCTGTGCTGTATTATAATCGGCTCGCTTACCCCCATGACGCCCTCCCGGTTGGCACATGGGGTACGGCGTACACGCATTTTGCGGATGACCTCACTAAATATGGGGAGTATATTGTGCTGGACAGGGATGGGCGGTACTACCGTTACCGCCAGTTTGAGCCGCTGGAACAGGGCCTCTGGGAAGCCTGGGATCCGAGCATTATCCGGGTGACTGTGGGAGGTAAGCACCGGGATGTGGTAATCAAGAGATCCACACTGTATGCATCCAATGAGGAGGGGGTACTGGAGGAGTTCAGGAGGCTGTCCGACGTGCCCAGCTTTATCAATGTATCACCCGAAGAATTTGAGAAATAAGCGCAGCCCGCCCCGATTTCCGGGACGGGCTGTCTGTCTGCAAAAAATGCTACCCTTACGCAATCGTTTCGTCACCGGGCGCAAACGTTCGGCTTATACTAATTCTTCATAAAACGGTGAAACCGTTTTATGGGGCCGCGGAACGCGGCCCGACGGCGAAGCCGTCAAGAATGTTGTCAATCCTTTTCTTGGCGCGCCGCAGGCGCGGCGGCGCGAAGCGCCGCGATAAAAAGGTTTTAACCTTTTTATCAAGAAACAGTATTAGCACCCGGTTGAAAGCGGTTTCAAGCTCGTGAGTCTAAGACTCTTTTGGTTGCTTTTTCTCTCGAGAAAAAGTAACTTAGTCATCACCAAAGCTGATGCCCAGCAGGCGGGCCTCGGCGATGATGTCGGACTTGGGATCGATGGTTTTGAGCTTGCCCGCTACCTCCTTCAGGGGGACGGAGGTGATGACGTGATCCTGAATGGCCACCATGTTGCCGTACTCCTCCTTGGAGATCATCAGGGCCGCAGTGGTGCCCAGGCGGGAGGAGAGCACCCGGTCGTAGGCGCAGGGGGTGCCGCCCCGCTGCATATGGCCGGGGACGGTGACCCGCACCTCCTTGCCGGTCTTTTTCAGGATCTTGTCCGCGATGGCGTAGGACACGGAGGGGTATTTTTCCAGCAGCTCCGCCATGTGCTGCTTGTACTCCTTCTTGGGCATCTCCGATTCTTTTTTGGACATAGCGCCCTCCGCCACCGCCAGGATGGTGAAACCGTTGCCGGAGGCGGCCCGCTGCTTGATCTTGGCCACCACGGAGTCGATGTTGTAGGGGATCTCGGGGATGAGGATGATGTCCGCGCCGCCGGCAATACCGGCATTCAGCGTCAGCCAGCCCGCCTTGTGGCCCATGATCTCCACCATGAACACCCGGTTGTGGGAGGCGGCGGTGGTGTGGATGCAGTCGATGAC
>CAJTYK010000064.1 GCA_910584285.1 uncultured Oscillospiraceae bacterium | reverse complement strand
TTTTGCCGGTGCGGGCGCTCTCCTGTTCCAGGAGCTTCTTCAGCCGCTGAAACATTTCCTCCGGCATCTGGAAGGCCATGGTGCGCATCCCTTCCGCCATTTTCTCGTTCCCTCCTTTATAATAATTGGTCAGCAGCTGGGTGATGTACGCGCTCAGGGTCACCCCGGCCTGCTCCTGGGCTGCCCGAACCCGGCTGTGCAGCTCCGCCGGGATCATGGCGCACAGATTCTTTTGGTTTTCCGCCATATTGGCGTCCTCCTCTCCGTTTTTGTAACGCAAGTATACCGACAACCGGGCAGTAAAGCTATTCACCATACCCAACGAAGATTCTGGCTGAAATGAAGCAAAATCAACAGTCATGGTCAGCGCATTTTTCCGCTGCTCTATTTGCCCACCACCGATGCGATGACCTTGGTGGTGCTCACCGCCATCTGGGCGGTGTGGACGGCGGAGGTGAGGCTGGCGCGGGTGGAAGTGTCCAGTCCGAAGGCCCCGGCGATCCGGGGCACCTCGCCCGCGGACAGCATCAGGCCCAGCCCCAGCAGGGCGTGGTCGCTGAACACCATCAGCCCCGCCACCAGGATGGTGGATTGGAGGAACGCCGTCAGGCACAGGCCCACGATCTGCTTGCACCACTGGGTGAAGCCGTCGCTGTAGCCCCGGGGTACGCTGAACATATACAGCGCCCCCACCGCGATCTGGATGAGCAGGATACCGCCCCGCTTGAGGTTGGCGAAGAACACCTTCAGCACGGCGTAGGCCATCAGGATCACGCAGAACAGCATCATGACAGGGTTAAAGGCGGGCCCGCCGAAAATGAAATCCACCCCGGAGGCGATGAGCCCTTCCGGGGTGGTGAGCTTGGTGATCAGGTTCTGCCCCAGCGACCCGATATCCCCCAGCCCGGTGATGCCCGCGGTAAAGCTGGCTTGGAGCGACACGGACAGGGCGTACAGCCGGACAGGGACGGCGGAGAACAGGCTCACCGCCAGGAAGCCCTTGAGGCAGTTGATGGCGGTGTGGCGGAGGTTCCCCCGGCCCGAGGAGTATTCGATGCCGAACTCGAAACAGGCCACCACCAGGCTCACCCCGAACAGGGCCCAGCCCAGCTGGTTGAAGAATCGCACCACGGCCTGCACCCAGGGCAGGTCGAACAGCTCCACCCCCATATTGCCCATGAGGGCGAAGAAGGCCCCCAGGAAGCCCACAGCCTGGCTGTATGCCCAGTCCAGTAACTCGTCCAGGACGGTGGAGGCCACGAAGTCCCAAATAAAAATGGTAAGTCACCTCACTTTGTGATATAATTGGCCGGGCCCGGTTTTACGTGCCGTGCCCGGCCTGCAGCTTCATCTGCTCGTATTCGATTTCCGTCGCGCCGATCCGGGCCAGTGCCATTTCCCGATATTCCGAGTTGAGTTCGATGCCGATGAAGTTCCTACGCAGACGTTTGGCCACCGCCCCGGTGGTGCCGCTGCCCGTGAAGGGATCCAGCACGGTCCCGCCCTCGGGGCATCCGGCCAAGACGCAGGGCTCCACCAGCTTCTCGGGGAACACGGCAAAATGCGCGCCCTTGAAGCTGCTGATGCTGACGGACCACACATCGCGCTTGCCGCGGCCTTTGGGGTTCAGTGGCAGTCCCGCGAAATTTCCTTTCTGTGCCTGATGTCCGGCATTCAGATCGAAGCTGGAGGCACATCCCGGCCTGTAGCTCCTGCGGTCCCCTTTCCGGTCCGCCGTAAGGAACGGTTCCCGGATGGCGTCGCAGTCGAAGCGGTACCGCTCCGATTTAGACAGGAGAAAAATGTACTCGTGACTCCTGGTGCAGCGGTCGCGGACGCTCTCCGGCATGGCGTTGGGCTTATGCCAGATGATGTCCTGCCGCAGATACCAGCCGTCTGCTCTTAGAGCGAAGGCCAGCATCCACGGGATGCCGATCAGGTCTTTGGGTTTCATACCCTCCGGCGTACCGGGCCGGTGGTTCGCCGCCCGTGCGGGGAGTTTTTCGTCATGATCCCGGGTCTTTCTGTCGCCGCTGGTGTAGCTGTCCCCGATGTTGAGCCATAGCGTCCCATCGGGGCGCAGTACCCGGTGTACCTCACGGAAGACCTCCACCAGCCTGCCGATGTACTCCTCCGGCACAGCTTCCTGCCCGATCTGCCCGGGGACGCCATAGTCCCGCAGGCCGAAGTAGGGCGGCGAGGTGACACAGCAGTGGACGCTGTCCGCGTCCAGTGTGCGCAGTTGTTCCGCCGCGTCGCCCAGCAGAATCGTTTCTATTTTGATCACTTCCTTCTGTATTTTAATGTATAAAGCGAGGGCAGGCCCATGACCTACAGCGAGTTCAAAACCCAATACCACGTCCGGCTCAACCCTCAACAGGAGGCGGCGGTGCGGCAGGTGCAGGGCCCCGTTCTGCTCCTGGCTGTCCCCGGAAGCGGCAAGACCACCGTGCTGGTCACCCGCCTGGGTTACATGATCTACTGCAAAAATATCCGCCCGGAGAATATCCTCACCGTTACATATACCGTGGCCGCCACAAAGGACATGAGGGCCCGGTTCGTCCGCTTTTTCGGTGAAGAATATGCGGACAAGCTCACATTCCGAACCATCAACGGCCTGTGCGCGGTGGCGATTCACTACTACGCCGCGCAGAAGGGCGCCCAGCCCTTTGCCCTGGCGGACGATGACAGCCGCTTGAACGCCGTGATCCGGGAGCTTCTGTCCAAGGGCGGGGGCGGCTATCCCCCGGATCAGCAGGTGAAGGAGGCCCGTACCCATATCACCTATTGCAAGAATATGATGTTCAGCGACGCGGACGTGGAGGCCCACCAGGTGGACGGCATGGATTTTCCGGCAGTCTACAAGGGCTATCAGGCGTTTCTATTGAAACACCGTCTCATGGACTTCGACGATCAGATGGTGTTCACCTATCGTATCTTCCGGCAGTACCCGGATATCCTCGCCCACTTCCAGCGCCGCTGGCCTTTTCTCTGCGTGGACGAGGCCCAGGACACCTCCAAAATCCAGCACGCCATTCTGCGCCTGCTGGCGGCAAAATCCCGCAACCTTTTTATGGTGGGGGACGAGGATCAGAGCATCTACGGCTTCCGGGCGGCATGGCCCCAGGCCCTGCTGGAGTTTGAGCAGGTCTGGCCAGGGGCGAAGGTGCTGATGATGGAGACCAACTACCGCTCCACCAAGTCCATTGTGGAGGCGGCGGACGCATTCATCCAGCGCAACGAGAGCCGCCGCCCCAAGCATATGCACACGGACAATGTCCAGGGTGCGCCCGTGAAAAAGGTGCCGCTGGCGGACTACAACCGCCAATACCGCTATCTGCTGAAGGTGGCCCAGGACTGCAAGGAGCAGACCGCCGTCCTCTACCGCAACAATGACAGCGCCCTGCCCCTCATCGACCTGCTGGAGCAAGAGGGGGTGCCCTACGCCTGCCGCCAGCGGGAGGGCTTCTTCTTCACCAGCCCCATCGTCCGGGACATCACCGATATGCTGGAGTTCGCCTTCGACGACGCCAACTGGGAGAAGTTCCTCCGGTTTTACTATAAGCTGGATTTGAAGATCAAGAAGCCCGTCCTGGCGGGGATGCTCCGGGGGATGGCCGAGGACGAGTCGGTGTTTGACCGCCTGCTGGAGGGCGAGGGACTGGAGCCCTGGCAGTATGGGAAGATCCGGGCGCTCCAGACCCACTACTCGAAGTTCCCCCAGCTCACCAGCTTTGCCGCCATCCAGCGGCTGGTGAAGTTCATGGGCTACGGGGATTATCTGCGGGAACAGAAGGCGGACACCTCCAAGCTGGACGTGCTGCTGTCCCTGGCCAACCAAACCCCGGCCACGGGGCCGTTCCTTCTGCGGTTACAGGAGCTAAAGGACACCATTGAGGGCATGGAGCCTGATCCAAGCTGTCCCTTTGTGCTGTCCACCATCCACGCCAGCAAGGGCCTGGAGTATGACCGGGTGATCCTCATCGACGCGGTGGACGGCGTTTTTCCCTCTGATCCTGTCCCCCACGATGACGAGGGCAGGGCGGCATTAGAGGAGGAGCGGCGGCTGTTCTACGTGGGGGCCACCCGGGCCAAAAAGCAACTGGAGTTTTTGTGCTACGAAAGCCGGTTTGGGGAGCCTATGGCGGCGGGCCGAACCTTCATCGACCAGCTTATGGGGAAGGAAGTCACCGTTTTAGAACCCCAGCCCACGCCCCAGTTCAACCCCCAGCCCAAGCCAAAGAAGGCCAGAGCGAAGCGCCCCGCCTATGAGGACGGCCCCACCCCGGCCCAGCTGGCAAGGCAGCAGGCGGACTTCATGGCCGGGGCTGAGGTGGTGCATAAGCAATTCGGGCGGGGCGAGATTTTGGGCCGCCTGGGCAGCGTGGCGCTGATCGCCTTTGAGGACATCGACGAGGTGAAGCGCATCGAGCTGACCACCTGCCTCAAAAAGGGGCTGCTCCGGCTGGCGGGGCTGTAGCTTACAGCCCCACGATGGTCCAGATGTACAGCGGGGCGGTGAGGACGAACACCAGGCAGGCAAACAGGATCACCGGGCCCGCCCACTCGAACTGGCCGTGCTTTTTATAGTCGAAGTACGCGAGACCGACTTTGCCGAAGAAGGCGATGGCCAGGATCATGTCCAGCGCGGGGAAGACCACGTTGTTTACCACGGTCTTGATCTGGCCCGCGGCGTCCTTCCAGGTGCTTTCCACCACGTCGGCCACCCCGGAGCCGCCGCTGGCGGCGGCGAAAGCCGGGGCGCAGCACAGGGCGCACAACAGCAGGGCCAGGAGCATAGGATAGATACGGATACGGTGCTTTTTCATATTGTTTTCCTCCTAACATAGCGGGGAGGCCGTCCATTTGGACGGCCTCCCATTTTTTATTCCTGGGTTCAATAGCCGGTGGTGGGCAGCTTGGGGGGCTTGCCGTAGACCTTGGTGGTCCAGCGGGTCACCGCCTGAACCCACTGGCCGTTGTACACGCCGCCCACGTCGGCGGCGTTGGTGAAGCTGCTGCCGCCCTTCACGGTGGACAGCACCTTGCAGTCCACCTTGGGGGCCTCCACCTGGCGGAAGTTGGCGGGCACCACGCCGAAGACGAGCATAAACTCGGTGACATACTCGTTGGAGGCCAGACTCAGCGCAGTGGGGGAGGCGTCCAGAGTATAATTCTTGGCAGTGCTCAGGTTGTCGTACATGGTGCGGTACTCGCCATTGCTCAGGTTGGTCTTGTACACCACCTTGTAATTGCCGGGGGCGTTGTAGGTGCCGGTGAAGATGCGGTTGAGCCGGACGGCATTTACAGGCAGCGTATCCCTCCAATAGAAGGAAGTGAGCGCGGTGGTGGAGTTGTTGCCGATGTCGGAGAAGGTATAGCGGATATCCTGGCCCGGCATCACCTCGGCGTAGCCGGTCTTTTTGATGGACACGTTGGTGGACAGGGCCTTGTTGGTCATGGCCACCTTCACGATCTGGCCAGCGTGCTCGATCTCCGCCTCAATGGGCGTCTTGTCCAGGCCGTAAAAGTCCGCCGCCTTGGATTCCACGATCTGATAGCGGCCCAAAGGCAAGGGCTTGGACACGGCAACGCCATTTTTGTCCGTTCGGACGGTGTCCACCAGGTTGCCGGTGCGGTAGTGGTAGATCTCGAACTCCGTGCCGGGGATGGGGGTGCCCGCGGGCCAGCCGTTCATGGGGTTGTAGTCCGCGCTGGTCTTGGAAATCTGGATCTGCCCGGTGATGGGCGTGTTCTGCCACTCCACCAGGGTCACCTCGCCTGCCTTGACGTAGATGGTTTTCATCTGGGTGTCGGGGACGTAGCCCGGATTTTCCAGCTCCCGCAGATAGTACCGGCCGCCGTCAGTGAGGCCCTCGATGTAGACGTAACCTCTGTCGTCGCTGGTATACTGCCCGATGGGTTTATTGGCGCTGTCGTAGAGGATAAAACTCACGCCATAGATCCCCTTGCCCGTCACACTGTCGGTCTTGCGGATCTGGATGCCGGAGAACGCCTTGTTTTTCACCGTCAGGGTGGTGCCCTTGCCGCCGTCCCGCATGGTGAAATAGTGGGGCGTGGGATCCAGCTTGAACTCCTTGGGGCACTCGGTTTCCACCGCATAGTAATTGCCCGCGTCCAACTGGAGGGTAGCGCGGCCATCGCTGCCGGTGGTGATGGTGTCCACCAGCCCGCCGTCACTGGCGCGGCGGATCTCGAAGGTCACGTTGGGGATGCGCTTGCTCTCGTTCCCCTCCACCACCTTGACCAGCTCGAAATTCCCGACAGGCGTGTTGAAAAAGGTCAGCGTCTGGCAGTCGTCGGGCCGGATGGCAACCGTCTGGCTCTGGGTGGCCGGGTCGATAGTGAACCCGGGCAGCGTCTTGAGTTCCTTTGCGATGACGGTGCCTGTGATCCCAGTGATCCGAATTTCACCCGAGGAGTCCGTCTCATACAGGCCCTTGCTGCTCATGTGACCGTTGTCATAGTCAACATAGGAGCCGTCCGCATAGGTGAGTTGGAACTGCACCCCGGCCAGCGGGCTGCCGTCCAAGCTGCTCTTTTTTTGGATCACGAGGGAACCGGCACGCTCGTTCCAGAAGATCAGCTCGGGCGCCTGGGCGCCAGCCTTGATTTTGATGGTTTTGGGCTCGCCGTCCAGCACGAACCCCTCCACCGTGGAAATTTCACGCGCGGTGACGGTGGTGCCGGGCTCCAGCCCCTCGATCACGATCTCACCCGCGGAGTTGGTGTAATAGGTGCCGTCACCGGGGCCGACAGGGGTGCCGGAGCCCTCGGTCACCTTGAAGCACACCCCGGCCAACGGCTCCCGGTTGGTTCCCTTGATGTACTTGCGGATCGTGAGGGTCATCTTGGGATCGTCCTCAAAATCCAGGTTGTTGCCGCCGCCTGTGCCGCCGCTGACCGCTCCGCTGGTCACGGTATTGGAGCCGCTTTTCAGCGTGATGGCCTGGGGCGTGGTGTTGAGCACATGGGTGTCGGGCACCTTGTATTCCGTTACCACCACAGTGGAGCCGGGCAGGAGGCCGATGACGGTCACGGTTCCGTCCTTCCCGGTGGTGTAGCGTCCGATCAGCTCCCCGTTGGCGTACTTCACGGTGAAGGTGGTGTTGGGGATGGGCTTCCCCGTGACCGAATCCACCTTCGAGAGGGTGAGGGAGCAGAGAGGGGTGTTGTAGAAGTAGAGACTTTGGGTGTCGTCGCCGGGATTCACCACCACGGTCTGGGTTCGTGTGTTGGGGTCAATGGCGAATCCGGGCGCGCTGGACACCTCCGTGCAGACAATGGTGCCGGTAACCCCCGAGATGATGATCTGCCCCTCCTTATTGGAGGTATACAGCCCGTTGGAGGAGAGCTGGCCGCCCGCCGCGTCCACCACTTTCCCGTCGGCGTAGGTGATCTTGAACTGGGCGCCCTCAATGGGGCTCTTGTCGGCGCTGGACAGCTTGTGGATCACGAGATTGCCCTGCTTTTTATTCCTGAATTCCAGCTTCACCGTTTCCCCAGGCTTTGTTTTGATGGTCTGAGGTACGTCGTCCAACAGGTAGCCCGCCTTGGCGCGGGTTTCTTTCACCACCAGCGTCAGGTTGGGGTCGAGGTTCTCGATCAGAATGGTGCCCGCGCGGTCCGTCACATACTTCCCGTTGGCATTGCCCAGCAGGGTGCCATCCGAGGTGGTGACCAAAAACTCCACATCACTGAGCGGGCTCCCATCGTTCGCGTCCACCTTCGAGATCAGGAGGGAGGACTTGGGGCTGTTGCCGAAATAGAGCTGTACCACGTCCTGCTGCTTGCCGGAGATGTAGGCGGTCTGGGGGGCGGCGTCCACGATGTGGCCGCTGTCGCTGGCCAGTTCCTCGACGACATAGGCCCCGGCAGACAAGCCAGTGACGGTGAAGGAACCATTTTTCAGGGTGCGGTAGGTGCCGATGACGGTGCCGCCCGTGCCGGAGGCGCCGGACAGGTACTTGATCTGGAAAATGGCGCCCTCAACCGGCTCCCCGGTGACCCGGTCATATTTATACACCACGAGGGCGGACAGGGGGATATTCTCCACCTGGACGGTCTTGACCTCGCCAGCGGCCAGGTAACACTCGTAGTCCGCCTGCTTGATGGAGTAGCCGGAGGGGGCCTCCAGCTCGGTGATCTTGAACCAGCCGGGATCGGTGTGCTCGAGGACGATCTCTCCCGCCTCATTGGAATAGAAGGTTCCCAGATCGTTGTAGTCCCCGGATTTGGTGTCGCCGGAGGCCCGCCAGATCTGGAACTTGGCGTGGGCCACGGGATTCTTTGTGATGCTGTCCACCTTCAAAATTTTGAGGGTGGGCTTGACCAGGTTCGTCAGCTCAAGGGTGGTGGTGCGGTTCTCCTCCAGCTGAACCACGTGGACGGTGTCGTCCAGCACGTAATTGGGGGCCGCCGCCACCTCGGAAATTTTATAAGCGCCGGGCCGGACGCCGTCCTTGCCTTCCAGCACGATCAGGCCGTTCTGATCAGTCTGGCGGTGGTCCGAGAATCCGCCGTTGACCTCCTCAATCAGGAAGGTGGCCCCGGCGATGGGCTTCCCAGTCTGCCCGTCCAGCTTCAGGATCCGAATGCCGGGGCGGGTGCTGTTGACAAAATCCGCTGTCACGTCCTGATCCTTGGAGGCGTCGATCCAGACGGTCTTGCGGTTGTTGGCGTCCAAAATCCAGGGGGAGGGAACGGCGGTTTCCTCGATTTCGAAGCAGCCGCTGGGCATGGACTCCAGCACCACTTTGCCGTCCGAACCTGTCACCACATCGTTCTCATAGCCCAAGTTCACACCCCGGATATGGAAAGAGGTGTTGGGGATGGGATCGCCGCTCTCCGCGTCCCGCTTGGTAATCGTGAGGGACCGCTTGTGATGGTTGACCTTAGTTACCACAATGGTCTGTTCGCCCTGCAGATCTTCGGCGTTCACATGGACGCCCACCGGAGAGCGGTCGCAGTCCATACCCTCCGGAGCGAACACTTCAACAAATTCATAGTGGCCTTCGCTGACATTGCTGACGGTGATGGTCCCATCCC
>CAJTYK010000063.1 GCA_910584285.1 uncultured Oscillospiraceae bacterium | reverse complement strand
CCCTCGCCTCCACCAAAGGAGAGCCATGCGAACCAGGCAACCATCTATTTCGTTGGTGCCGTGTTCGTTCTGGCCATGCCGCTGCCTAAAATGCGGTAAAGAAAACCACCTCAGTCTTTATGACTGAGGTGGTTTTTCTTTGCATATAAAACGGGATAGCGGGTAACTTTGACCGGTCCCCCGCTATCCCCACCCCCGCGTCAGGGGGGTGCCGGGAAGCCTTGCCCCGGCCTCCTTGATTGTAACAGCGCAAGGCGGAAAAATCAAGGAGGTTTGTCAAATGGAAAGTATCGAAAATCGGGAACGTCAGGCCCTGGAGCAGATCGGGCGCATCATTGCCGGTCTTGGTCCTGGCAGCTACATTGCAGAGGCTCTGCGGGAGGCTTTCGGGGGAGGCGCGGAATTCCAGAGCACCGCCGGGGGCGCTGCCAACCTTGCGGATGAATTGCGGCAGGTGCGCTTGCCGGATCGCACGGTCCAGAAATGGGAGGCCGACCGGCGTGAAGTCCTCCAGCGCCAGCTGGCGGAAGCCGAGGCCCAAGTGGCGGCTCTGAAGGCGGAGCTGTACGACCTGACTGTCAAGGGGTAAGCCTGGGCGCAAAACAAAGGGGGGCGGTTCAATCGGAACCGTCCCCCTTGTCTTCGTTTGCGACCTCTGCCAGCTCCGGCTCGATCAGGTCCTCAATGTGGCACTCTAGGACCTGGGCCACCTTGTAAAGCTGGTATACGCTTGGGTTCTTCCTTGCCCGTGCCGACCAGCTTTCTAAAGTCCGGACCGGGACACCGCTCCGCCTGGAAAGCTCTGCACGGGTGATCCCCTTCTCAATGCATTTCTTGTCTAAGGGGGTCATGTCCTCCCTCATGGCCATCCGCTTCATTGAGGCCACCTCCTTCAAATCCTTTTCGCTATTATAATGCGTTTGTGTGGGTTTGTCAATTCGTCAAATATACCACACTCTTGTGTGGGCATTTGTGCAGTTTAGCGGCTTGTAATCCACGCTATTGTGTGGTAATATGTAACCACGATGAAGGACGGAGGTAAATCAAAATGCTGAAGCTTACAAAGGTCAATCACGATATGTTCTCTGAATACTACGAAGGCACCAACGGCACCCGGAAGGTCGCCTGTATCCTGGATCAGAATTGTGTCCGGTACACCTAACTTTTCGATTAGGTGTAAAGCCGGGAGCCGTTGGCACTCTAAGGCTCATGCTCGTTTTTCTGTTCCTCACACCTAATTTTTTAGATGAACCATGTTTTCTGCTGTGGATGTCGCTATGTCAGAAAAATGTGTTTTTTTGCAATCCTGCAATAAATAAGTGTAATTGGTGAATTTAGGTGTAATAGGTGTAAGGAAATGGCCGGAGCCGTTGGCGCTCTAAGGTTTCCGGCCTCACACCTAACCTTACACCCATTTTTAGGTGTAATCAGCGCCTTATGTTCAGCTAAATATAAGGCGCTGATTGCATGAAAACAGGGCCGTGACGTTTTATGGTCGCGGTCCTGTTGTTTGTCATCTGATGGCGGTATAGAAAGCCGCCTTTCACCGCTTTCTTGAATGCACTGTGGAGCATGAGGTGGACACTGCGCACCGTGGTGCTGCTTAGGCCCGGATTGCCGTGGCCGCTTTTTTGTTTACCCGGCCATGTTCCATCAAATTTTTGTACATCTTTTGGAGATCCCGGGAGGTCAGCTTTTTCAGCTTGATCTTCCCGATGCGGGGAATGGTGTAGTTCTCGACACCGTGCCGTCCACGCAATAGGGACAGTTGCTGTCATACTCGTCCGCGCTGTCGTTCCAGTTGGGCTCGCCCACGGAATAATTGGGGTCGATCTCCAGCGGTTTGGCTCCGTCCGGGCTGATCCCGGACAGATCCAGTCCCTCCAGTATGGCCCAGCGGACGAACCGGGAGACAAGCTCCTCCACCGCGCCGTCCTGGGTGCCGTAGACCGTCAGGCGGCAGCCCACGCCGTTGGCGATAAACTCCACCTCCCGGGACACGTCCATGTAGACGCCCCGTTCCGTGTCGCCGTAGGCCCCCGCGCTGTTCACACCGCTGACCTCCACGCCCCACACATTGGTGATGGTGCGCTGCTCATCTGTCACCACACAGGTGGGGGGCAGCTGGCCGGGGGACAACTGCAAACTGAACGCGGCGTCCGCCCCCTCTCCCCAGAGGCTCATCATCCACACTGTGCCGTTGGCCTCAAAGCCCACGGTGCCGCTGAATGCAAAGCCCCCCCAGTTCAAATGAGCGGCCAGCGCGTCCTCGTTCCCAATCAGAGCCAGCACATCGTCCCTGCCGGCGTCCCGCAGTCCGCCGTCCGGCGGGGCCAGACTGACATCCACCGCGGTGCCGGAGGGCGGGCCGTACTCGATGTAGGGAAGCATACAGTAGGATACCATCGTATTCGGGCCTCTGTCCTCCCCGTACACCTCGTAGCCGCCGATGGTTTTCATCCCCGGCTCCAGGCTCTCGCCGGGTTCCACGATGGCAATGTCGGGCTGGCCCGGGCCCTCATGTTCGCCCTCCGGGTTTTCGTACCCCAGCTCCGGCAGGAGCGGCTCAGGCCGGGTCGTTGCGTAAAGCACCGGCCCGGTCAGCAGGGCCACCACCAGCACCGCTGCCACCCCTTTGTATTTGTTCCACACCGGGGCACGCTTCTGCGGCGCTTCCAGGTTCAGCAGCCGCTGGTGGAGGGTGTCAGATACCTGGATATTGTCCATATACTTTTTGTATTGCTTCATAGAAATACCCCCATTAGTTTTCGCTTAAATACTGTCTCAAGCTCTCCCGGGCGCGGCTCAGGTGGGAGCGCACCGTGCCGGGCCGCTGGCCCAGGATGGCCCCGATCTCCTCCGAGCTGTAGCCCTCATAGTAGAACAGGTGCACCGCCGAGCGCTGGTTGGCGGGCAGGGACAGCACCGCCTCCGCCACCTCTCGGCTCTCCCCGTCGGGGGCGGGGTACACGTCCAGCAGTTCCACCACCGGGTGGCGCTTTCGCTGGCGCAGGATGCTCTTGCAGCGGTTGGCCGTCACCTTCAGCAGCCAGGCCTTTTCGTGCCCCTCGTCCCGCAGCTCCGGCCGCTTCTCCAGATAGCGCAGGTAGGCGTCCTGTACCGCGTCCTCCGCCTCTTGCGCGTCGCCCAGGATGGCAAGGGCGGCGCGGTACAGGGTGTGCTCATGTTTGTTTATCAATTCTTCCAACCGGTTGGAGTGATCCACATTTGAACCCTCCTTTCTGACTATAACACGCCCCAGGAGGGCGAATTGTTGCAGCGCCCCAAAACATTTTTTGACGACGCATAGGGAACGGGCCGCCCGGTCAGGCGGCCCGTCACGATTTTTCTTATTCCTCGGTATACTTAAAGATCACGGTCTTGGCGTGGGAACAGGCGTACAGATCCTTCTCCGTGGCCTTGAACCAGTCCTCGAACTCCTTCGAGCCCTCCACCACGAACTCGTCCACGTCGGAGCGCATGGACAGGTTGTTCTCCGACTTGTACTTGCGCATGAGGGACACCGCGTCCTTGATCTGCTCGCCGAAGCGGATCAGCTTCTCGTCCACGCGGTCCACCTGGGGCCACAGGGTCTGGTGGATGGAGGTTGTCCCCACGAACTCCCGCAGACCCTTTTGATAGATATACTCCGTCACATGGGGGATATAGATGGAGTACAGCTTCAGCACGTTCAGCAGGCAGTAGTAGATGGCGGCCTGGGCGGATTTTCGCTCCTCGACCCCATGGACGTCCGGCTCGTACAGCCGCTCCTTGGCGATCTCGATATAGTTGTCGCACAGATCCTTCCAAAACAGATCGTCGATGACCTTTCGGGCCAGGCCGATCTCGTACTGATCCAGCAGGCGGCCCGCCTCCCGGACGGTTTCGTTGGTGCGCTCAATGAGCCACTTGTCCAGCGGCACCTCCACCTGGGGCACGTAGGCCGGGTCGAAGTCGGACAGGTGGGACAGCACGAACTTGGACGAGTTCCACACCTTGGTGATGGTGCGCTTGGAGGCGTCCTGCATCTCCTTCTGGTCGAAGTAGGTGTCGGTGCCCAGCCGGGCGCTGGCCGCCCAGTAGCGGATCACGTCGGCGGAATAGGTCTCGATCAGCGCCTGGGGGGTGAGCTTGGCGTTGCCCTTGGACTTGCTGATCTTCTCCCCGGGCTTGGCCAGCACGAAGCCGCAGATCATGATGTCCTTCCAGGGGATATCCCCAGTGTGGTACAGGCTCTTGGCGATGGTGTAGAAGGCCCAGGTGCGGATGATCTCGTGGGCCTGGGTCCGCATACCCATGGGGAGGAAGTCCCCGTCCACGCCGTATTTGGCGGCGGCATGCTTGTTGATCTGGGGGGTGATGGACGAGGTGGCCCAGGTGTCCAGCACCGCGGACTCGGGGACGAACTCAGTGCAGCCGCACTCGCACGTCCCGTTGTAGGGGGTTTCCAGCGGGTTGACGGGCAAGCTGTCCAGGTCGGCGAAGTGGGCCTTGCCGCACTTCTTGCAGTACCACACGGGGAAGGGCACGCCGAAGTACCGCTGCCGGGAGATGCACCAGTCCCACTTCAGGTTTTCCACCCAGTTGACGTAGCGGTTCTTCATGGAGGCGGGATACCAGTTGATCTTGTCCCCGGCGGCCAGCAGCTCGTCCTTCATGGACAGAATGTCGATATACCACTGCTTGGAGGGGATGATCTCCACCGAGGTGCCGCACCGCTCGTGGACGGACACGGTGTGGGTGAGGGGCTCGGTTTTCAGCAGCAGGCCGCCCTCGTCCAGCAGGCGGATGATCTCCTTGCGGGCCTTCTTGACGTGCAGTCCGCCCACAAAGGGCACGTCCGGGGCGATGAGGCCGTCGGGCATGACCACCTTCTTGTAGGGCAGGCCGTACTGCTCCACCCACTCCACGTCGGTGGTGTCGCCGAAGGTGGCGCACATGACGGCGCCGGTGCCCTTGTCGATGGCGGCCTTGTCGTCGGCGATGACGGGCACCTCGAAGTTGTAGAGGGGCACTTTCACGTTCTTGCCCACGTACTTCTTGTACCGCTCGTCCTCCGGATTGACGAACACGCACACCACGCCGTAGAGCAGCTCGGGCCGGGTGGTGGCGATCTCAATCGTCCCCTCCTCTCCCACAAAGGGGATATAGTTGAAGGACGAGTCCAGATCCTTCGTCTCCAGTTCCGCCTGGGCGATGGAGGTCTGGCACTCGGTGCACCACAGCACCGGGGACTCCTTGATATAGGCCCGTCCCGCCTTGGCCAGCTCGATGAAGGACTTCTGGGACAGGGCCTGCACCTCCTGGCTGACGGTGGAGTATTGCAGGTTCCAGTCACAGGAGAAGCCCATGGACTGCCACAGCTCCTTGAACTCCGCCTCGTACTTCTGGGTGGTGGCCACGCACTTCTCGCAGAACTCGCTGCGGGGCAGCTCCTTGGCCTTAACCCCGCTCTCCTGCTCCACTAAGCGCTCGGAGGGCAGGCCGTTGTCGTCGAAGCCGAAGGGGTAGAACACGTTGAACCCCCGCATACGGCGGTAGCGGGCGATCATCTCCGCCTGGGTGTAGCTGAAGATGTGGCCGATGTGGAGCTTGCCGTTGACGGTGGGGGGCGGGGTGTCGATGGAGTAGATGGGCCGGGAGGCGTCGGGGGTGAATTTGTAGACCTCGTTCTCCTGCCAGAACTCCTGCATGGATTTCTCCACCGCAAGGCCGTCATATCTCTTTTCAAATTCCTGCATGGGTGAAAACCTCCTGAGAAACCGCCCCGCAGGGCGGAAAATGACAGTGTTTTTACAACTGAATAGAATACCACGTTCCGGCACCCCTTGTCAAGGCGGTCACCGTACCGCGGCCCCCCGCTCGCAGCGGTTGCCCCAGGAGTCGATGAGCTCGTCCCCCCGGTAGACGCAGATGATCTCGCACTGGTTGGGGCAGCCGCCGCAGCTGGCCTCCCGGGTGCGGAAGTCCATGTTCTCCACGGCAAAGTCAAAGGTCTTGCGGCCGCTGCCCTTCCTGGCCAGGATGGCCGCGCCCAGGGCTCCCATCAGGTGGCCGTTGGGATCCACGATCACCGGGCAGTTTAGGGTGCGTTCGAAGGCGGCCACCACCCCTTTATTTTTGCTCACGCCCCCCTGGAACACCACCGGGGAGACGATCTTCTTGCCCTTGCCCACGTTGTTCAGGTAGTTGGCCGCCACCGCGTTGCACACCCCCGCGATGATGTCCTCCCGGGGGTGGCCCATCTGGATCTTGTGCACCAGGTCGGACTCGGCGAACACGGTGCACCGGGCGGCGATCTGGGTGGGGTGGGTGGAGCGCAGGGCGTAGTCCCCCATCTCCTCCACCTCGATGCCCAGCCGCTTGGCCTGGCTGGACAGGAAGGCCCCGGTGCCCGCCGCGCACAGGGTGTTCATGGCGTAATCCACGGCCACCCCGTTCTCCACCAGGATGATCTTGGAGTCCTGCCCCCCGATCTCCAGGATGGTACGCACGTCGGGGTAGAAGGCGGTGGTGCCCACGGCGTGGGCGGTGATCTCGTTCTTCACCATGGTGGCCCCTAAGATGGCCCCCACCAGCTTCCGGGCGGAGCCGGTGGTGCCGGTGGCCACGATCTCATAGGAGGACTTGTCAAACTGCCCCTCCAGCAGGCCCACCAGCTCCTTCACCGCGCCGATGGGGTTGCCCTGGGTCCAGATATACTGGCTGGCCAGAAGGTTGTTCTGTTTGTCAATGATCACGCCTTTGGTGGAGATGGAGCCCACATCCACCCCTAAATACGCGTGTTCCACGTCAAAGCACCCTCTTTCTCATGTGGATCATGTCGTAAAACGCCTCCAGCCGGGTCATGAGGCCCACGTCGCTGGTCTGGGCGTCGTAGGTCAGGTAGAGCACCGGGAGCTTGTAGTCCGCCCCGATGTTCTGGAGGACGGGCATCACGTCGATCTCCGGGGTGCAGGCGGTGGACTTCACATGGACAATGCCGTCGAAGCCCCGCTCGGCGCACTCCCGGGCGTACCAGATGTTGGCGGTGGAGGTGGGGCCCATGTCATACTGGCACAGATCCCGAATCTTCACCCGCAGATTCTTCTGCCCACTGCCGTACCGCAAAAACTGGTTGGTAACGTTCATCCAGCGGTGCACCTCCACCCCCATGTCCGCCAGCTTTTGCTCCAGCTCCAGGTTGGAAAAGGCGTCCATGACGGTGTAAAACTCCCCCACAATTCCCACCCGCAGGGGCCGCTGGGGCTTGTCCAGCCGGGTGGAGGAGAAGGCCCGTTTCACCGCCCGGTAGGCAGACTCGATGTCGGAGCGGCTCCGGGCGGTGTACAGGGCGGCGAGAAACTCCTGGTAAGCCCGGCGGTACGCCCCGTCCATGGCATCAAAGCCGCAGTTTTGATAGTACAGGGCGGTGATCTCGTCCAAATACTCCACCATACGTACCCCTTCCAGGAACCGGGCCAGGAACCGGGCGGGGTTCACCTTGGGATTGAACCGGCGGACGATGCGCAGGTACTCCTTCTTTTTGGACATATCGTATTCGGACAGGTTGATAAACTCGAACTGGTAGCCCAGATCCCGCAGGATTTGTTCCAGCAGCTCCCCGTAGTAGCCTAAACGGCATAGGCCGTGGGTCATGAGCAGGGTGTCCGCCCCGGCCTCCAGGGCCTCGATCATGTTGCCCAGCATGGTCTTGAAGGGGGTGCACACGAAGTCGGGGCTGTACTTGGCGCCCAGCTCCATGGTGCGCTTGGTGAGGGGGGGCGGCATGACGTATTTACAGCCCAGGGCCTGCTCCACAATGTATTGGAAGGCGCAGTTGTACTCCGCGTACCGGGGGAAGGAAACGCTCCTCGTCTTTGTCTCCGCCATTTACAGCTCCCCCCTTTGAAACCGGATGATGTCGATGAAGCTCTCCAGCCGGGTTTCCACCCCAGCGGTGCCGCTCTGGGCGTCCATCACCAGGTTGAGGATGGGCACGCCCTTTACCCGGCGGGTGATGAGCTCGTTCACCATGGCGTCGGGGCCGCAGGGGAAGGCGCTGAGTAGGATAATGCCGTCCACCTGATCCCGGAGCATGGCGATGCCGCCCAGGATCTCCCGGCTGATCTCCCACTTGCAGGTGGGGGACAGCTCCTTACTGCGCTTGAGGGCGGCGTCCCGATCCACCAGATCCGCCCGCAGGAGGATCACCCCCGCCTTTTTCAGATAGTCGGTGACAGCGCGGCCCATGCAGGCGTCCTCCGCCACATAGCTGTGGGCGGCCAGCAGCACCTTCAGCCCCTCCTGCTTGAGGAGCTGCTCCTGCCTGCGCACCCGCTCTTTGTGGTGGGCCAGCGACCCCTTTTTCGCCAGCCGGTAGGCCCGCTTTACAGCCTTCTGGGGGCGGTCCAGAGCCCGGCCCAGCTCCAGGAAGGCGGCCTCCTCGGACCTGCCCTCCATCTCCTCGTCCACGTCGTAGGAGAGGAACCGCTGGACGTTTCCCCGAAACACGCTGCGCACCAGGTCGGGGGTGGATTCAAAGCGGGTACACATACTGCGGTGACGTCCGAAATTGCTCACCCGGGGCACCAGGATGTAGTCGCACGTTCCCACCAGCGCGGCCACATGGCCCAGGTAGATTTTCAGGGAGAGGCACGCCTCGTCGATGGCCAGGGCGGAGCCCCGCTCCAGGATCTCCCGGTCGGTGGGGGGGCTGGTGACGGTGTCCACGCCCAGCTCCTGGAAAAAGGCCCGCCACAGCACCCGGCAGCGGGCGTAGAGCAGGGCCCGGGGAAGGCCGATTTTTACGGGTTCGTATTCCATAAACAAAATCCTCGTTATTTTCATGTGGGCTGTGGGGCAAATAATGGAAGTATTGTACCACAGGTGGGGCGGGATTGCCATCATTATTTTTGCAGGGGCGGGCAAAAAAACTGTTGACAACGGGCGGAGGCCGTGCTATGATAGGTCATGCGTTGAGCCCCAAACCATTCGCGCGAGTGGTGGAATTGGTAGACTCGCTGGCTTCAGGTGCCAGTGCTCGCAAGGGCGTGCGGGTTCGACTCCCGCCTCGCGCACCAAGTCTCGTTGACAAACGAGATGCAGGCAAAAATCCCGCACTTCGGTGCGGGATTTTTGCGTTAAAACAGAGATAATGCAGAAAAGAAAGAATAATTTTCGGACATTCCAAAAATTTGGGTGCGTAAAATAAAAATAACGCGCCGGAGATGCAAATTCCCTGAATTTGGAAGTTTTTAGAAGCACACATGACTCGAACTCT
>CAJTYK010000062.1 GCA_910584285.1 uncultured Oscillospiraceae bacterium | reverse complement strand
CGCACAGGGCGGAGGAGATGTTGTTGGTCTCGTTGTAAACCGGGTTTTCCAGGAATCGGATCATGGGATACTGGTAGAGAAGCTGGTCGAACTGCTCCGCCAGATAGCCCCGGACGAGATGGATCTCCTCGATTCCGGCGGCGAGGCAGGCGTCCAGCAGGCTGTCGATAATCCGCTTCCCGTGGACGCGTACCAGGGGCTTGGGGGTGTTGAAGGTGATGGGCGCCAGACGGCTGCCGAAGCCGGCGGCCAGGAACACCGCCCGCCGGACGCGGTAGGGCTCCATGGCCTCCTGTCCGGCGGCGGTGGGCCGGCCATGGGAGAGATAGCCCAGCTGTTCCAGCTCCCGGATGGTATCCTCCGCCAGGGCGGCGGGCTGCCCGAACGGGAAAAGCAGCTCCAACAGCGCATCAAATTGGGGCTTGGTGAGTTCGTGGAGCATAAGGTTCCTCCTCTGAGCGGTCTTAGAAACGGGCCTACCGTTTGTATAAGTAGCAATCAAAGTAAAACTGACTGTTCCAATAATCCTTCATGTCCATGGGCATCAGCTCGATCTCCATGTCATGAGCCCGGGCAAACGCGTCAAAAAACGCCTTGCTGTAGAACTGACGTGCTCGGTCAGGGCACGGCAAAAATGGAATAGCTGCCCAGCTTCCCGCTTGCGTGAAGCGGTGGAATAGCCGGAACGCTCAATTACGCCGTCCATGGCGTCGCCGTCCGCGCAAAATACGTTGGGTTTGCGGGCTTTCAGCCGCTGATAGAACAGCCCCCCGATGGTGGTCTTGCCCGCGCCGGCAAGGCCCGTGAAAAAATATACGGTTCCTTTTTTCATATGTCCTCCTCAGTGGTACAGCGGCTCCTGCAGCAGGGCCGGATCCAACTCCAGCCGGGGCATCATCCGCAAGGGCTGGCCGTTTTTGTTGACGAAGTAGAGGCCGTCGATCATCAATCGCCCCACACGCAGGCGAACCTCGTGGGTTTTCTTCCGCATTCCATCCATGATGATGCGCTTTGTCTCCTCCGACATCCCTTGTTCAATGCCCACGTCAATGGGTTCTCCGTTCACACGCAGCTTCAAATTCATTCCTAAAAGCACGTTTTTCCGCCAGGACGTCTCGATAAAGTCATCAAGCTGGGTAAACCCCTTAAGCCACTCCTTAAGCCGCTCCTCGTCCACCGGCCCGCCGTCATAGTAGTTGAACCCATAGCCGTAATATTTGTAGGCATCCCGGAGGCAGAACTCGACAAAGGCCCGCTCCTCAAAGGCGGCATATTGGTCATAAGTCCGGTAGACAGTGGCGGTGTCAAAGCCGATGACGTTGCCCACCGCCGTCTCTACATCGCGCACGCCCTTGTCCGAACAGTAGGTCATGCTCTCCGTATAGGGGATATCCAGAAACGCCGCCAGGGCGGTGAAGGTGGCCCGGGGGTTGGTCTTGCCGTCCTCAAAGCGCACCAGTACGCTGTCCTTGAACAGCCGATCCTCCGGATTGATCATGAAGCTGCGGTTGAGCACCCGATCCATCGCCATATCCGGGATGATGGTGTCTTTCTGATCCTCCCGTCCCTCCAGCAGCCCCCGCTGCTCGATCTGCCAGCGGATGGTGGCGGCGTAGCTGGTGGTGATCCGGCGCATGGGGGTAAAGGTCTTGACGTATTTGAATGCCTTGAAAATGGGGGAATTGCGTATCTTGTCGTACTCCGCCGACTCAATGACTGTTCGTCCCTTTTCGTCCGGATACAGCTTATAGTGGATGATCCCGAAATGGGGTTGGAAAAACAGCGCCGGATAGATCCGCGCGGCGTGATCCAGCCCGCCCAGATACCCCGACTGCGTTCTCAAAATGGCAAACAGCAGGATATCCTTATCGGTGAGGCTTTTGCCCAGGATAATAAACTGTTGGGGCATGACGAACTCTGCCTTTCATGATAGTGTTTGTTCATGCTGAACCTCCTCCTGTTCCTGTTTGCCCTCCGGCTCCATCCCCACAAAGACTGCGTTGTGATATTTTTGATCCTCGTAGATCAGCCCCAACCGGACGAAGATGGTGAGCACCTCCCGATCCAGGTGGCGATGCTTCAGCAGGTAAGCGAACACCCGCCTGTTGTTCTCGTTGGCGGGCGGCAAGACAAATTCTTTCTTCACGTTTTCCCGGAGTGCGGTTGCCTGGGGGCAGAGCTGGCCGGCGTCCTCGTTGAGCAGCGTCAGCACTGCCTCCTGATAGTTCATCCCGTAGAACTCTTTGAGAAAAGTCACGGGCCCGCCGCCCTTCTCGGTGGCATGGTCGTACCACTCATTGCCCCGGACGGTGACGCTGTGGTTGCTGGACAGACGATACTCCGACCCTTCGCGGATCAGCAGTTCCCCTTTGAATCGGAGGAACTCCACCAGGTCTGCCGCGTTGGCCCGGAGCTTTTGTGCTTCTGTGAAATGGATGTAGGGCATTTTGACGCCTCCTTTGGAATTGATTTCTGCATGAGGACATGGTAAAATCAAAAAACATTTATAGGGGAAAAGGTGGTGCAGTGCATGATCAATCAGCTGTTCCAGGAGCTTTGCGCGCTGGACGAGGTAGAGGCCCTTGCCCTGGGCGGCTCCCGCGCCGGGGAACAATTTGACGAGGCATCCGATTACGATGTGTACCTCTACTGCCGGGGGCCGGTGCCGGAGGAGATACGCAGAACGATTCTGTCCCGGTATTGTTCCATCATGGAGATCGGCAACCACTTCTGGGAGTACGAAGACAACTGCCGTTTAAACAACGGGATCGATATAGATATCCTCTACCGGGACTTGGACGCTTTCGCCGCCGATGTGGCCCAGGTGGTGGAACAGTTCCAGGCCCGCAACGCCTACACCACCTGTATGTGGCACAACCTGCTTACCTGCAAGGTGGTCTATGACCGGGACGGCCGCCTGGCCCGGGCGAAGGAGCGGTTTTCCGTACCCTATCCCCGCCAGTTGAGGGAGAACATCCTGGCCCGGGGCTGGGGGCTGCTCCACGGCGCCATGCCCGCCTATGACGCACAGCTTGTAAAGGCGGTGAAGCGTGGCGATCTGGTGAGCGTCAACCACCGGACAGCGGGTTTTCTGGAGACCTATTTTGACTTTTTATTCGCATTGAACGAGGCGACCCATCCGGGGGAAAAACGGCTGGTTCAGCTCTGCCGGGAACGGTGCGCACTGCTGCCCGACCACTTCGAGGAGAATTTGGAGAAGCTGTTTCAGGATCTGTACCACGCACCGGAGCAGGCGGCAGCAGATATCCAGTCCATCATTTTGGAGCTGGAGAAGGTTTACCAGCCGTGACAGGCGGAGAAAACGGAGGGGTAGATGCAATGGCGGAAGCAAAGGTATTTCAGATGGGCTTTGCGAAAGTGTATGGCCTGCTGGTGAGCAAGGCCCAGAAGAAGGGCCGCACCAAGGCCGAGGTGGATACCGTGACCCGCTGGCTGACGGGCTACACCCAGCCGGAGCTGGACAGCCTGCTGGAGTCGGATCTCACCTACGGCGATTTCTTCCGTCAGGCGCCCCGACCCAACCCGGATCGGACGCTGATCCGTGGCGTGGTGTGCGGCGTCCGGGTGGAGGAGGTGACCGACCCACTGATGCGGGAGGCCCGCTATCTGGACAAGCTGGTGGACGAGCTGGCCAAGGGAAAGCCCATGGAAAAAGTGCTGCGGACGCCGGAGGGGAGCAAATGATGAACCTGTTTACGCCAAAAGAGTGCGCGGCCAACTACGCCGCCGCTGGGAGGCGTGAGCGTCAGCCCATGGCCTGCTCCTCGTGATCGTCCGGCTTGTGGCCCATGGCGATCTTCTTTTCCCGGATCCTCCTCCTAAGCTTGCTGTCCACCGCTGCCCGTATACCGGCCACAGGTTGGGGGCGCTGCTCCTGGAAGATGCGGCCCATGTGGTAGAGGTGTGAGGCGGTGGAGGAGAAAATGGAGCGGTACACGCGGTTCAGACAATATTGGGCGTACTGGTTGCCCTGCTGGGCGGACAGTAGCTTGCGCCAGCGTTCGGCGTTGTCGTACCCCAGCCGCGCAGCGTTCTCCCGGCGCAGGGAGATCATGGGCAGCCACACCACGCCGGGGTGATGGGCTACCTCGTCCGCCACCTGGGCCAGTACCAGCGGGCCGTCATTGGCAGTGAACAGACCATGGGTGCCCTGCTTCTGGACGCGGGGACGGCTGGCGATGTAGTCCACGTAGTTTTCACGCTGGGCGATGCTCTCGTAATTGTCCTCAATGGTGCGGGTGATGAACTCCGAGGCGTTTCCCCCAGTGGGCGCGGCCTGGTAGTCCTCGTACTCAAACGACCCTTTGCTGGACGGGAAGTCCCGGAGGAGCTGCTCCACCAGCTTGGCCTGCTTGTCCGTGGCAGGGAGTGTGGCCTTGCCGGGATCGATACGCTCTACGCCGTCACGGGTAGCGGCGTACTTGATGTAGTTACCCAAGTGGGCGGCAGCCTTCTCACCGCCGCCCTTGATGTGCGAGCACTTGAAAATGATGCACGGCGTAGATAGCACCTCCCACGTTTTTGTTATCCCTCCCCGTTCATCTCCCGCAGCTGCTCCAACGTCGGGGGATCGTTGGGTTCCATTGTCAGGTTTTTCATCGGCTATTCCCTCCTCATTCCGGGCAAACTGTCTCGGAGGTGATTTTTATGAACGATCTGCCCATCGGGCTGACAATGGCGCTGGCGGAAAATGAACAGGCCATGCGCCGCTTTGCCGCCCTCTCCGACGAAGCCCGCGCTCAGGTGGTGGCCCAGGCGGCCCAGGCCGCCTCCCGGGACGAGATGCAGGCCATTGTCCGCCATTTTGCGTAGGGGGTGACATCATGGCAAAGAAAGGCATGGCCCGCCCGGACTGGACGCGCACCCATCCCCGGAACGACGTTCCGCCGGTGCCTGAGCTTCAGGGCAAGGCCAAACACACGAAGGTCAAGGCCAACCCCATCATCGCCGGAACCTCCGGCCCGGAGCTGAAGGTGTACCACGGGCAGCCCCACGCCGCGGACACAGAAAATCAGGATTGAGCCGCCGCCCCAAGTTCGGGGCGGCTTTTTCTGTCCACTCAAAACGGAGTTTCCTGGGCCGGCGGATCAAACTTCATCACATCTCCATTTGCTGTGTGATAAACTTTTTACGTCATCCATTTGACATGAACCTCCTGTGTTTTGATGGTGTGGTTGCCAGACCTTCTCCATTCTACCACACAGGAGGTTCTCCCTTTTGCTAAAGCTTCTTTTACTCACCCCCAGTTTAACTGGGGGGTTGTCTTGCTAAAGCGCCAAGAAAAAACCGCCCCGGACGGATCCGGGACGGTTCTATTTTGTGCTTCTCACAGTTGTCACGCTGCAAAGCAGGCAGGGCACTCGGTCGCTTCTCCGCACCTCTCAGTCATACCACCCGATCTCGCTGAGTATGCCCATGTTGGGGTAGCGGGCGTGGAGCACACCGTCGGGGAAGGCGGCGTCCAGAAAGCGGCTGACGGCCCCCAGGGCGGGCTCTCCCTCCCGGCGGCGCTCCATGCGGCCCAGGGCGGCGGCGGTGACGGCGGTGCTGAACATCAGGAAGGCAGCCGCCCCCATGGCGATCCGCCGGCCCCGATCCCGGGGGATGCGGGCCACAAAGCGGCACAACGCGGGACAGATTGTCCGCACCCACAGCACTGCCGCCGCGCCCCAGAACAGGCAGAACACCAGGTTCACCCGCCCGTTCAGGTTCAGCGGCAGATGCCGGTAGTCCCAGAAGCAGGCCCCGAACAGCACCTCCTGGATCAGGGAGCATATGTACTCATACACGCCGCCCAGCGCCGTTCCCGTCAGGAAGATCCGGGCGTTGGAGCGCTGATCCATCCGGTGAAACACCAGGGTGAGCAGCACCGCCCCGGCTCCCCAGACAATGCTGAACTGGCCGTAGAGCAGGCTGCTGCGGCTGGTCAGCTCCCCCCGGGTCACCAGCCAGAACACCACCTCCACTAGATCCCCCACCACTCCGGCGATGAGGAACAGCCAGAACACCCAGTACAGGGTGAGGGGGCCGTGCCCTGCATTCAGCGTATTTCCTTTTCCGCGCCGTTGGGCAGCTTCTCTGATCATGGTATCCCTCCTTGGGCTGGGGCAGTGGCCTCATACTGTCAGCATAGCACAGACCCGGTTGAAAAATGCGAAAGGAAATCTAAAAGTTTTTTTAAGTTTGCGGCAGCAAGGCCCGCGCCCCAGCGGGCGCGGGCCTTTATCCGTGCGCAAATTAACCCGGCGGCCAGGTCATATCCCGGCCCGCCAACACATGGAAGTGGAGGTGGGGCACAGACTGGCCCGCCTGCTCGCCGCAGTTGGACACCACCCGGAAATCGGTGACGCCCAGATCCTTCGTCACCTTGGAGATGACCTCGAAGCAGTGGGCGGCGATGGCGGAATTATCCGCCGTAATGGCCCCGCAGGACGCGATGTGAGTTTTAGGAATCACCAGAAAGTGGACGGGGGCCTGGGGATCGATGTCGTAAAAGGCCAGGCATTGATCATCCTCATAGACCTTTTTAGAGGGAATTTCCCCCTTGACAATTTTGCAGAACAGGCAGTCGGACATAGTGGATCCTCCTTTACTGTTGGGGTACGACGGCGAAGAACTCCAAGTCGCCGTCGCTGTTGTTGATGAGGGAGTGGGCCTGTCCCTTGGGGCAGTAGTGGCAGTCCCCGGCTTTCAGCGGCTCCTCGCCGCCCTCCACCTTCACCTTCCCCGTGCCGGACAGAATATAAACGATCTCGCTGCTGGTCTCGTGGGTGTGGTAGCCGATGGAGGATCCGGGGGGCAGGATGCCGTGCAAAATGCGGTTCAGGCCGTCCACCTGCATCTGGGCGTGGATCTCGCCCTCGCCGCCCAGGAAGTGGGGGATGGTTTCCGTCTCCATCTTGGAAAAATCGATGAGCATGATGGTTCTCCTCTCAAAGGGGTTTGAATTGGTTGGCGGCGGGGTCGTAGGCGTACCCCGCCCCGGCCAACCGCTCGGCCAGCTCTGCCTCGCTCACGTTCAACCCATCGCACAAGGCGGACAGGCCGGAATACTCGTCCCGGAGCTTGGTGTTCAGATAGCTGAGCAGGATATAAGGATCTTGTGGCAGCATAAATTTTTCCTTCTTCTATTGCGTATCCCCCGTTGCCGGGCAGAAATGGGGCAGTTCCCATCCCTGTCCGTCAGCGAGCTTAAAGTTCTTTTTGGATACTTTTTCTTTCAAGAAAAAGTATCACACCCCCAGCTTCATGGCGACGACATTGTCCACCATGGCCAAAGCGTTGTCCAGCATGAGCACGTCCTTGCCGCCGCCCATAGCGCTGTCCGGCTTGCCGCCGCCGGAGCCGCCCGCAATGGCGCACACCTGCTTGATGATGTCCCCGGCCTTGACGCCCTTCTTGACCGCCTCCTTGCCGCAGGCGCACAGGAAGGTAATCTTATCGTCGTTGACCGCCGCCAGCACCGCCACCACGTTGGCGTCCTTGTCCCGGAGCAGGTCGCCCATCTGGCGCAGCCGCTGGCCGTCCGCCTCGGGCACCGTGGCGGTGAGCACCTTCAGCTCGCCCACCTCGTGGGCGCCGAACAGGATGCGGTCGGTCTCGCCGGCGGCCTCCTTGGCCTTGAACTTCTCCACCATCTGGTGCAGGTTTCGGATCTCGCCCATGACGGCCTCCGCCTTCTCCCGCAGCTCAACCGGCTTGGCCTTGAGCACCGCCGCCGCCTGGTTGATGCGCTCCTGCACCTCGCCGAAGAAGGCCAGGGTCTCCCGGCCGGTGGTGGCCTCGATGCGGCGCACGCCGCTGGCCACGGAGAACTCGCTCTTGATGCGGAAGGCCCCCGCCATGGCGGTATTGCTCAGGTGGGTGCCGCCGCAGAACTCCACGGAGTACCCGTCCCCCATGTCCACCACCCGGACGGTGTCGCCGTACTTCTCGCCGAACAGGGCGATAGCACCCTTCTTCTTGGCCTCCTCGATGGGCAGCACCTGGGTGTCCACCGGGTAGCCCGCCAGGATGGCGTCGTTGACGATCCGGCCCACCTGGGCCACCTGCTCCGGGGTCATAGCCTCGAAGTGGGTGAAGTCAAAGCGCAGCCGGTCGGGCTCCACCAGGGAGCCGGCCTGGTGCACGTGATCCCCCAACACCTCCCGCAGGGCCTTGTCCAGCAGGTGGGTGGCGGTGTGGGCCCGAGCCACGGCCTGGCGGCGAGACCGGTCGATCTGGGCGCACACGGTGTCCCCCACCTTGAGCACGCCCTCGGTCATCTTGCCGTAGTGCATATACTTGCCGCCCTTGTTCTTCTGCACGTCGGTAACCTCGAAGCTCACCTTGTCGGCAAAGATCACGCCATGGTCGGCCACCTGACCGCCCATCTCGGCGTAGAAGGGAGTCTTGTCCAGCACCACAATGCCCTCCACGCCGGGCATCAGCTCCTCGGCCAGCTCGTTCTCCACCACCAGGGCCACTACTTTCACGCCCTCGATGGCGGTGTGCTCATAGCCGTCAAACTCCGTCTCGGGCACGTCCTTGCCGAACTCCACCCCGGCCCAGCCCAGATCGCCCAGGGCCTCCCGGGCCTTCCGGGCCCGCTGGCGCTGCTCGTCCATCAGCTTGTGGAACTCGGCCTCGTCCAGCTCCAGGCCCTGCTCCTGCGCCATCTCCAGGGTCAGATCCATGGGGAAGCCATAGGTGTCGTACAGCTTGAAGGCGTCCGCCCCGGAGAAGGTCTTTTCCCCCTTCTCCTTGTGGCCGGCCAGCATCTCGTTGAAGATCTTGAGGCCGCCGTCGATGGTCTTGGCGAAGTTCTCCTCCTCCACCCGGATCACCTTGGTGATATAGTCCTGCCGCTCCCGCAGCTCGGGGTAGTGCCCCTCGTTCTCATGGATGACGGTGTCGCACACCTGGTACAGGAAGGGCTCGTTGACGCCCAGCAGCTTGCCGTGGCGGGCGGCCCGGCGCAGCAGGCGGCGCAGCACGTAGCCCCGGCCCTCGTTGGAGGGCAGCACGCCGTCGCAGATCATGAACACGGAGGAGCGGATGTGGTCGGTGATGACCCGCAGGGACACGTCCTTCTCCCGGCTCTCGCCGTAGTGGGCGTGGGTGATCTCGGAGACTTTATTGGTGATGTTCATCACCGTGTCCACGTCAAACAGGGAGCCCACCCCCTGGCACACGCAGGCCAGACGCTCCAGGCCCATGCCGGTGTCGATGTTCTTCTGCTTCAGCTCGGTGTAGTGGTCGTGGCCGTCGTTGTCGAACTGGGAGAACACCACGTTCCACACCTCGATATAGCGGTCGCAGTCGCAGCCCACGGT
>CAJTYK010000061.1 GCA_910584285.1 uncultured Oscillospiraceae bacterium | reverse complement strand
CCCGCCGCCGTCACCATGGTGTGGCGCTTCATCTTCAACGGCGAGTACGGCATCCTCAACCAGCTCCTGGGCACCAAGATCGGCTGGATCACCGACCCCAACTTCGTCATGATCTCCTGCGCCATCGTGGCCATCTGGAGCAATATCGGCTATGACGCGGTGCTGCTGCTGGCGGGCCTCCAGAACATCCCCAAGACCCTTTACGAGGCCAACAGCATCGACGGCGCGGGCAAGATCCGGCAGTTCTTCACCATTACCCTGCCCATGGTGTCCCCCACCCTGTTTGTGGTGATGATCATGCGTCTGATGTCCTCCGTCAAGGTGTACGACCTGATCTACATGATGGTGGAGGAGACCAACCCCGCCGTCACCAGCGTGCAGAGCCTGATGTACCTGTTCTACCGCTCCTCCTTCGTGGCGGGGGAGCGCGGCTACGGCTCCGCCATTGTGCTGTGGACCGTCCTGCTCATTGGCCTGGTTACCCTCATTCAGTTCTACGGCCAAAAGAAGTGGGTCAATTACGACGTTTAAGGAGGGAGCCCAATGAAAAAAAGTTCAGCGAACGCCCGGAAGCGGATGACCGTCCTTGTCTACGCAGTTCTGATCATCTCGTCCCTGATCATGGTGTTCCCCTTTGTCTGGATGATCTTGACCAGCCTGAAAACTGTGGGCGAGAGCAACGCCGTACCGCCCGTCATCTTCCCCCAGGAGGGGCTCCAGTGGAAGAACTTTGTGGAAGCCACCACCAGCCTCCCCTTCCTCAAGCTGTATCTCAACACCGGCCTGATGATCCTGTTCCGGGTGATCTGCGCCGTAGCCTTCAGCTCCATGGCAGGCTATGCCTTCGCCATGCTGGAGTTCCGGGGCAAGAAGCTGCTGTTCGGCATCGTGCTGGTGCAGATGTCCCTGCCCAGCCAGATCTTCATCATCCCCCAGTACCAGATGGTGGCCAAGATGGGGCTGGCCAACACCATCTTCGCCCTGGTGTTCCCCGGCATCGTCAGCGCCTTCGGCGTGTTCTTCCTGCGGCAGACCTATATGGGCATCCCCAAGGAGATCGGCGAGGCCGCCTATCTGGACGGCTGCAACCAGTGGCAGACCTTCTATAAGGTGATGTTCCCCCTCACCGGCACCTCGGTGGCCGCCCTGACCATCTTCACCGCCGTGTTCGCCTACAGCGACCTGATGTGGCCCCTGGTGGTCAACTCCGACCTGAACATGATGACCCTGTCCTCCGGCCTTGCCACCCTGCGGGGACAGTTCTCCACCAACTTCCCCGTGCTGATGGCGGGTTCCCTGCTGGCCATGCTGCCCATGGTGATCCTGTACCTCATCTTCCAGAAGCAGTTTGTGGAGGGCATCGCCTCTACCGGCGGCAAATAACCCCGCGCTATGCGGTCCTCTGGAGCGGCTCCGGCATACGTCAAGATACCGGGGCCGCTCCTTTTTTGCGGGGGATAGATTTGTGCGAAGTGCGCTCTTGCCTCAGAGCGAAAATCGCAGTAAAATGAACGCGATTACACGAATGGGGGGGTATCCCTGTGATTGAACTTGACCGCGGTAGCCGGGTCTTTACCCTGCACACCCGGAACACCACCTACCAGATGAAGGCGGACAACTACAACGTCCTGCTCCACACCTACTACGGTCCCCGGATCGGCAGCGACGACCTGTCCTACTTGATCCAGTACGCCGACCGGGGCTTCTCGCCCAACCCCAGCCAGGCGGGTGAGGATCGCACCTACTCCCTGGACACCCTGCCCCAGGAGTATTCCACCTGCGGCGTGGGGGACTTTCGGCTGTCCTCCATTGAGTTTGAGCGCCCGGACGGCAGCCTCGCGGCCGATCTGCGCTATGCGGGTCATGAGCGTCGGCCGGGCAAGTACGCCCTGGAGGGCCTGCCCGCCTTCTGGGGCGGGGACGAGTGGGAGACGCTGGTGGTGTTTCTGGAGGACGCCGCCGCCCAAGTGTCGGTGGAGCTGTACTACGGGGTCTTGGAGAACTATGACCTCATCACACGCTGCGTCCGGGTGGTGAACCGGGGGACGCAAGCCGTGAAGCTGCGCCGGTGTGCCTCCCTGTGCCTGGATTTCCAGGGCGAGGACTTTGATTTCATCACCTTTGACGGCTGCCACACCTTGGAGCGCGGCCTCAACCGCACCCACCTGCGCCCCGGCGTCCAGAGTGTGGAGAGCGTCCGGGGAATGTCCAGCCACCACCACAACCCCTTCGTCATGCTCTGCCACCGGGACGCCGGGGAGGATCACAGCCTGTGCTATGGGGCGGCACTGGTCTACAGCGGGAACTTTCTGGCCGCGGCGGAGCGCACCCAGCTGGAACATAACCGTCTAACCCTGGGGATCAACCCCTGGCATTTCTGCTGGACGCTGGAGCCGGGAGCGTCCTTCACCGCGCCGGAGGCGGCGCTGATGTGCTCCCCCAACGGGTTCGGGCAGATGAGCCGTCAGCTCCACCGGGCCGTCCGGGAGAACCTGATCCACGATCCCCTTCAGGGACAGCAACCCCCGGTGCTGGTCAACCATTGGGAGGCCACCGAGGCCCATTTTACCCAAGAGAAGCTGCTCGGCATCGCCCGGGCCGCCGCCCCCCTGGGTATCGAGCTATTCGTCGTGGACGACGGCTGGTTTGGCAAACGGGACGACGACACCAGCGGCCTGGGGGATTGGTTTGTGAACGAGCGCAAGCTCCCTGGCGGGCTGAACGCTCTGGCGTCCCGACTGAAGGAGCTGGGGATGTCCCTGGGCATCTGGATCGAGCCGGAGATGGTGAACGAGGACAGCGAGCTCTACCGCGCCCACCCGGACTGGGCTCTGGGTATCCCGGGGCGGCCCCGAACCCGTAGCCGGAGCCAGCTGGTGCTGGACTTCTCCCGGGAGGAGATCCGCAACCACGTCTACCATGCCATCAAGGCTGTGCTGGACAGCGCCGATATCTCCTATGTGAAGTGGGACATGAACCGAAGTCTCACCGACGTATACTCCGCCGCCCTGCCGGCGGGGCGACAGGGCGAGGTGTTCCACCGGTATGTGCTGGGCGTATACGACATTCTGGAGCGGATGCGGCAGGACTATCCCCATATGCTGATCGAGGGCTGCGCCGGCGGCGGCGGGCGGTTTGACCTGGGTATGCTGTACTACACCCCCCAGATCTGGTGCAGCGACAACACCGACGCCATCGACCGCCTGGGGATCCAATATGGCACCTCCTTCTGCTACCCGGTGTCCTCTATGGGGGCCCACGTCTCCGCCGTGCCCAACGCCCAGACCGGGCGCGCCACCCCGCTGGAAACCCGGGGGGTGGTGGCCATGTCCGGAACCTTCGGCTACGAGATGGATCTGAGCGCGGCCACCCAGGCGGAAAAGCGGTTGATCCAGGAGCAGACCGCCTTTTTCAAGGAGCACTACGAGCTGATCCAGCGGGGGGACTATTACCGCCTGACCGATCTTTCCGGCCCCTTCACCGCCTGGGAGCAGGTGTCCCCTGACCGCCGGGAGGCGCTGGTGTCCCTGGTGTACGGCCCTAATCGGGCCGCCAGTCCCTTCCGCGCGCTGCGCCTGAAGGGGCTGGATCCCAAGGCACTCTACCAGGTGAACGGCAGGGAAACCCGGCGGGGCGATGTGCTCATGGCGGCGGGGTGGCCTCTGCCCATGCCTACCGGCGACTACCAATCGCTCCAGCTCTACCTGCAAGCGGTGTGACGACAAACGACGTCAAGAGCGTGACTGTGGCGCGCATGGAGGTTCCCTGCTGCGGCGGGATCGAAGCTGCGGTGAAGCGGGCGCTGTTTAATCCTCCTTGACCCATTTCGGGTTGACGATGACGACACGGATAGGACTGTTTGTGGAAACGTGCACCCGCACAGCGATCAAGCTGTGCGGGTGCACGTTTCCTTACGGGGGTATTTGCCGTCCTTTTTCCGCATGGAACGGACAACGCTTGGCCGTGCGGCTTATGCCTGGCCTGCCAGGAAGCCGCCGCTGCAACCGGATCCGGAGGGATCCTCCCAGCACGGGGAGGCCGTTCAGCGATCCTTGATGGGGCGATAGCCGTCGCTTTTGATGTTGATGCCTGCCGACTCAAAGCCGTAGGGGTTCATGCAGCAGGCTTCGGAGTTTTTGAAATAGATCCACAGCCTGTCGCCGTAGCACAGCCAGTCACCGCCGTCCTTGACGAACTGGTACCAGCCGATGCGGCCGGCATCCAGACTGCGGTAAGCCACCGCGATGGCTTGCTCAATGGTGCAGGTGCCGTTGGGGGCAAGGGTGGTGTCGGTGACGCCCTTGATCAGATCCAGGGCATTCATAAAGCCCATGGCCTCCACGGCCCAGCTGTTCAGCTGGCCGGAGTCGGTGTATTTGTTCAGCCTGGAGGTGTAGATGGTGTACTCTACGTCTGAGTTGTTCTTCACCCACTGGAGCGCCCTATATAGGAAGGTGCCCATCTGCTGGCGGGTCAGTGTGCCGTTGGGGTCAAAGCGGCTGCCGCCCACACCCTGGGTGATCCCGGCGGCGGAGGCCTTGCGGACATACTCGTTGTCGGTGTCCGTAAAGGTGCCGGCAGGGGCGGGGGTGATGGCCTTGCCCGCCAGCTTCTCCGCCATCTTCACCGCCACCGAGCAGAACTGCAGGCGGCTGATGGGGCGGGTGTAGTCATTCCCCATGAGGGAGACGTCGATCAGGCCCGCCTCGGAGGCCTTCAGCACCTCGCCGGTGGCCCAGGCGTCCTGCTTCGCCGCGATGTAGGCGCTGTTGGAGATGGCGTAGGAGCCGTTGGGGTGATCCTTGCCCACGGTGGCCGTCAGGGCCCATTTATAGAAGCCGCCGGTATTGGGATCCCACTGCTTCGGGGTGCTGCTGGACTGGCGGTTGTCCTTGCCGCAGACGGAGCAGGCGTAGAGATAGACCCTGTCGCCGGCGGCGTTGTAGCCCAGGAAGTGATCGTCGGTAACAACCTTATTGACAAAGTCGTGGGCTGTGTTCTTGCCGCCGTCCTCCCCGTTGTCAAAGGAGCCGACGGTGGGATAGAAGGTGTGGTTGGGGTTATATTCGCACTTGCCGCACTTGGAGCAGGAGTAGTAGAACCTGGCGTCGGTACAGCAGGTGGGGAAGGTGTAGCGGCGATCCTCGCTGATATACCGATAGGTGTAGCTGTGGTTGGTGCACCAGTCCCGGGCGGCGTCCTTCCCCTTGGCCGCGGCGGCGTACACGTCGCTGCCGGAGTAGAGCATCACCCGGCAGCCGGGCGCGGGATGATCGGTGTAGGTGGGCCCGTTGGGATAGAGGCTGTCGGGAATGAATACCGTGCAGTTCCACTCGAAGAAGTCGCCTAAAAATTGCGTGTCCAAGGTAATGTTTCCAAGGGTTTTCAGGATACCGTCTATGTCACACTTGGGGCTGAGCCACAGCTCGGTACAATTGCGGAATTGATCCAGCGAGGGATCCCCCTCCCGGAAGTAGTCATAGACTACACGGGTGACGCGGTAGTGGTTGGCGGTTCTTGAACCAACGCTGTTGAGCGTGGGCAGGCCCTTGTTATCGATCGTTTCGCCGTTCAGGGTGTGGAAGACAGAGCGTGCGCCAAACAGCTGCATGATTTTGACCCCGAGGGAGTATGGGTCCAGGTAGTCAATATCGGTCCCCTTCAGCGTCTCCTCGTTGACCAGCAGGGTGATGGGGCTGCCCAGGGGATAGCTGGCGTCGGCCTCGGCCTTGGACCAGCGGCGCTTCAGCTCCGCAGCGTGCTCCTGCTGCTCCTTTTCCAGATCTTCCGGGTGCTCCACTTTTCCGCCGCCGCTCAGCGTGAAGGAGTAGGAGTACACCAGCTTCTTGCTGGTTCTGCTGATGAGGGTGCCAGACTTGCCATTGACCCGCACCGTATTCGAGGTGATTTTGCTGGAAAACGCCGCGTCGGCGCCCGCGTTGACCTCAATGGTGATGGTGAGGGTGTAGGTGTTGCCCGCGATAGCGTTGCCGTTGGCATCCACCGGGCCGTCCCACGTGTAGCCGGTAATAGACGAGTTGCGCAGGGTTGTGGCGAACTGCAGGGCGCGCAGCTTCACATCCGTGGGCAGAGGCTGGCCCGCCACCGGTTCGCTCACCTGACAGTAGGCGCCTGTCAGGGTGGTGGCCGCGAAAGCGGTGGTGGGCAGTAGGGCCAGGGCCATCACGATGGCCAGCAGCAGGCTTGTCAGTTTTCGTTTCATATTGATCCTTCCTTTCTCTGGCTTTGGGGTGTCCCGGCGGTGGGGACAGCCGGGGCAGGAGGTGCGCGCGTGCGGCATTTCGTTCAAATTGATTTTATCATAGTGCTTCTAAAAAAGCGCGTCGTCCGTCTGAAATGTATAAATTTAAAGCCTCAAATGCAGGCTGAGATTTTTTCGACACGCTGAGGCCCGGAGCACAAGCCCCGGGCCAGTTTTTTCGCTCTGGGCGCGCTGTGAAAAGCCCTGTGAAAAACCCACCAAAAAAAGCTTGCGTCTCAGGGGAAAAAATGGTACATTTATGGGTGAAAGGGATGTGATCCATATGAGCGACCAACCGCGGCCCGACGCCGCCCCCGCCCAGGACCCCAGCTGCTACGTCAACCGGGAGCTATCCTGGCTCCAGTTCAACCGCCGGGTGCTGGAGGAGGCGGAGGATCCGGCCAACCCCCTGTGCGAGCGGCTGAACTTCGCCGCCATCTTCCAGAGCAATCTGGACGAATTCTACATGGTTCGGGTGGGGATGCTGCTGGACACCCTCAACATGGGGGTAACGGACAATAAGACCGGGATGACCTCCGCCCAGCAGCTCTCCGCTGTGCTGGACAGAACCCGCCAGCTGCTGGCTGACCGCGACCGGATCTGCAAGGGCCTGCTGGGGGAGCTGTCCGCCCAGGGGGTGGAGCTGTGCCGCTTCGACCCTCTGCCGGACAAGGCCCAGTCCTTCCTGGAGAAGTATTTCACCGCCAGCGTCCTGCCCCTGCTCTCCCCCCAGATCATCGGGCGCAAGCAGCCCTTCCCCTTCCTGCGTAACAAGGAGATCTACGCCGTGGCCATCCTGAAAACCAAGAACGGCGGGGAGCGCATGGGCATCGTCCCCTGCGGCGAGGGTGTTCTGCGCCGGCTGGTGCCTCTGCCTGGGGAGGGCGGGCGGTTCATTCTGGTGGAGGAACTTATCGCCAGCTTCCTACCTAAAATTTTCCTCCACTACAAGGTGGAGGGGACAGTGCTCATCCGGCTGGTGCGCAGCGCGGACATCGACATGGACGACGCCTCCGATCAGGCGGACGACCTCCCGGCGGAGGAGTACCGCAAGAGCATGGAAAAGCTGATCCGCCGCCGGAAGCGGCTTCAGCCGGTGAAGCTGGAGTACCGGGGCAAGCTGTCTGACGGGATTCGGGACGGCCTGTGCGCCAGCCTGGGGCTGTCCAAAAAGCACCTGTTTGCCAGCGGCATCCCGCTGGATCTGTCCTTTTTCAGCGCGGTGCGGGATCTGCTCCGGGACAAAGGGTCGCTGTTCTATCCCCGCCGGGTGCCCCAGAACTCCCCCAACGTGGACGCGCTGGCCCCTATGGCAGAGCAGATCCGCCGCCACGATCTGATGCTCAGCTATCCCTACGAGAGCGTGCGGCCCCTGCTGCGGCTGCTCCAGGAGGCGGGGCAGGATCCGGACGTGGTGTCCATCAAGATGACGCTGTACCGGGTGGCCCACAACAGCAAGGTGGTGGAGGCCCTGGTGGACGCCGCCGAAAATGGCAAGGAGGTCGTGGCTCTGGTGGAGCTCCGGGCCCGGTTCGACGAGGAGAACAACATCGGCTGGTCCCGGGTGCTGGAGCAGGCGGGCTGCCGGGTAATCTACGGTCTGGACGGGCTGAAGGTGCACTCCAAGCTGCTGCTCATCACCCGCAAGCGAGGCGAGCAGGTGGAGTATATCACCCAGGTGGGCACGGGCAACTACAACGAGGACACCGTCCGGCTGTACACCGACTACGCCCTGATGACCGCCGACCCCGTCATCGGCGCGGACGCCGCCCAGGTGTTCAACGCCCTGTCCATGGGTGAGGTGCTGGAGGAGAGCCAAAAGCTGATGGTGGCCCCCGCCTGCCTGCGCACCAAGGTGATGGCCCGCATCGACGGCGAGATGGAGCGGGCCGCGGCAGGAGAGCCCGCCTACCTGGGCTTCAAGCTCAACGGCCTCACCGACAAGCAGCTCATCGACAAGCTCATCGCCGCCTCCCAGGCGGGGGTGAGGATCGATCTGATCGTGCGGGGGATCTGCTGCCTCATCGGCGGCGTCCCCGGCCTGACGGACAACATCCGGGTGATGAGCATCGTGGGCCGCTATCTGGAGCACGCCCGGATCTATATCTTCGGCGTGGGGGACCGGCGGACGCTCTACATCTCCTCCGCCGACTTCATGACCCGCAACACCACCCGCCGGGTGGAGGTGGCCGCGCCGGTGGAGGATCCCGCCCTCCGGGCCCATCTGGAGCAGATGTTCACCGACGAGCTGCGGGACACCGCCAAGGGCCGCATCCAGCAGCCCGACGGCACCTACGCCCGGGCCCAGGGGGAGCCCTTCAACTCCCAGGAGCAGTTCTGCGATCAGGCCGGCTCCGGGGCTTGGGCCCTGCCCGGGCTGCCCCCGGCGCCTCCCCCCGCCCCCAGACCCGCGGGGCGGCCGGAGCGGAAAGCACCCCCGCCCCCTGCTCCGCCCCGGGCTCCGGCGCCCAAGCCTATGCCAGCCCACCCCGCCCAGCCCCGGCCCCCCGTCAAGGTGCAGGGCCGGCGGAGCGGCCTGCTGAGCCGGCTCTTTGGGCGGGACTGATCCACTCGGTTCTCCCTGCGAAAACGCAGATAATAACCATGGAAAGGAAGCAATGTCATGAAACGAATCGGAATGCTCACCAGCGGCGGCGACTGTCAGGCGCTCAACGCCACCATGCGCGGCGTGGCCAAGGGGCTCTATAACATCTACGGCAACGAGGTGGAGATCATCGGCTTCATCGATGGCTACAAGGGCCTGATGTACGAGGAGTACCGGAAGCTGTCCCCCATTGACTTCACCGGCCTGCTCACCCGGGGCGGCACCATCCTGGGCTCCAGCCGTCAGCCCTTCAAGCTGATGCGGGTGCCCGACGAGAACGGCCTGGACAAGGTGGAGGCCATGAAGTACACCTACCGCCGTCTGCGGCTGGACTGCCTGGTGATTCTGGGTGGCAACGGCAGCCAAAAGACCGCCAACCTGCTTAGCGAGGAGGGGCTGAACATCATCGGCCTGCCCAAAACCATCGACAACGATCTCTGGGGCACCGACACCACCTTCGGCTTCCAGTCCGCCATCTCCCTGGCCACCGAGGTCATCGACTGCATCCACACCACCGCCGCCTCCCACAACCGGGTGTTCATGGTGG
>CAJTYK010000060.1 GCA_910584285.1 uncultured Oscillospiraceae bacterium | reverse complement strand
CGCTGTACGCGGGGCTGTGGTGCCTGCTGGCGGGGCCGGTGATCGTGGGCTTCGATTGGCTGGACTACTGGCTGTGCGGCGGGGAGAGGCCCAGGTATCGGATTTTTTGATGGGAGGGCAACAGCGATGAACACACATAAAATAGATGTCCGCCCCATATCAGAACAGGAGCGGACAACAATAAGAATATGCAACCATGAGTATGTGCCGGCGGACAGGATTAGCCCTTTCGCAATATGGTGTGTGAAATGCGGCCAACTGATCATTCGCGATCCGGATGACCACAGTTGCCAAGAAATGTATTCGCCGCCTGACTGTCCGGGAAAAGTGCTCCTATCGGTATTCTGAGGAGTAAAAAACGCAACATACTCTCCGTGGGTCAGAGAGACGTATGGAGAAAAGGGGTAGTACATTTATGGACACACAGAGAATCCAGGAAATAAAGGAAAGACTCCAGGCGACTACGCCTGGAGCCTGGAGGGTGTGGAAACCGGATGAAAATTACTAAGGAGGGAAACTGAATGAGTTTCACCAATACGGCTATGCAGCCACCCAAAAGAACGGATTATCACTTGTGGTGTGCGTGCGAAGAAGATCCATCTACGATGTCGTGCCTCTATTGCGGTGCAAGGATTAACCTCCAGAAGCAGCGGTTGGCGGAAGTACGATACGGGTGCCTGGATAATCCAGTTCAGCAGAAACGAAATCAGTATACTCCTTGCCCCGAAAAATAATATAGTGAGTTGCAAATAAATTAAAGGTTCCGAAAAGACAGGCAAGTGACTCAAATGCAGATTCGGGATCGTTATAGCCAATTTGGGAAATAGCTTCAGCAACACTTAAACAGCAAACTACAAGACTTTGATTCTCGGGCAAATACAATCGCAACAGTTGATTTATAGATTTAGGGTCAGCAGCCAGTTTGAGAAACATTAACATAAGCGCAGCGCTTAAAAAATCGTCACCCTCATAAACTAGGATGCGAAAAGTCAAACTTGATTTTAGGAGGCTTAACAATGGAAAAGACAATCAATCAGATCAAAGCAGCGGTGGCCGCGCTGCTGGGCCTGCTCACCGGGCTGTGGGGCTGGATGGGCTGGCTGGTGGCGGGCTGGGTGGTGTGCATGGTGCTGGACTACGTCACCGGCTCTCTGGCGGCGGCCAGGGCGGGCCAGTGGTCGAGCGGCCGGGCCCGGGACGGCATCTGGCACAAATGCGGGATGATCGTGGTGGTGCTGGTGGCGGCGGGCACGGATCTGCTGCTGGCCACGGTGCTGGCCAACCTGCCGTTGGTGGCGCTGCCGGTGGAGTATACCGGGCTGGTGTGCCCGGTGGTGCTGGTGTGGTACATTGTGACGGAGCTGGGCAGCATGGTGGAGAATGCCGCGGTGATGGGCGCCCCGGTGCCCAAATGGCTGAAAAAGCTGCTGGCCCTGGGCAAGGACGCGGTGGATGCGGCGGGGGACAAGCTGGGCGGGGAGGAGGACACATGAAGCTGCTGAAGTGCCTGCTCACCGCCAACCGCTGCTATAAAGCGGGGCGCACCATACGCCCCAAGGGGGTCATGGTGCACTCCACCGCGGCCAACAACCCCGCACTGAGGCGGTATGTCCAGCCTGTGGCCTCCACGCCGGGGCGGGCGGAGCTGCTGTCTCAGCTGGGCGTCAATAAAAACACCAATGACTGGAACCGGGAGGGGCAGTGGGTCAAGGGCAAGTGGGTGCCGCTCCAGGCCTGCGTGCATGGCTTTATCGGGAAGCTGGCGGACGGCTCCATCGCCACGGCCCAGACCCTGCCCTGGAACTGGAGGGGCTGGCACGCCGGGGACGGCTCCAGCGGGCGCAGCGCCAACGACACCCACATCTCCTTCGAGATCTGCGAAGATGGGCTGACCGATCCGGTCTACTTCGGCAAGGTGTACCGGGAGGCGGTGGAGCTGACCGCCATGCTGTGCAAGGAGTACGGCCTTGACCCGCTGGCGGACGGGGTGGTGATCTGCCACCAGGAGGGCTGCCGCCGGGGCATCGCCTCCAACCACGGGGACGTGCTGCACTGGTTCCCCAAGTTTGGCAGGAGCATGGACGACTTCCGGGCGGACGTGGCGGCAGAGCTGGGCCGGAAGCCGGAGCCGGTGGCTCTGGAGCCCGCCGCTGGCTGCGACAAGGCCAAGGCCGGGACGTACACGGTGACGGCGGAGGGCTGGCTCAACGTCCGGGCGGGCGCGGGCATGGACAAGCAGGTGCTGGGCAGGCTGCTCCCCGGGGCCCAGGCGGTGTGCTATGGGTACTGCACCGGGGACTGGCTGCTGGTGGCCTCCGGGACGCTCACGGGGTACGTCAGCGCCGCCTACCTGCGGGCCGAGGCCATCCCGGCGGTGGATGGCAGCAACGACAGAAACGACAAGGAGGACGACGACATGGTTTACTATGCGCGGCTGGGCGATGTGGCGGACAGCTACAAGCCCACCATCCGGAAGCTGATGGAGCGGGGGGCGCTGGTGGGGCGCAGCGACCCGGATCCCGACAGCCTGGAGGACAATGTACTCAACATCTCGGAGGAGTATTGCAGGGTGCTGACTACGCTGGATAAGATGGGGAAGCTGGACTGACGCTCCGCCGTCGAAAGGAGGTGAGTCCAATGCAGCACTAAGGCCCCGTCTGGGGATAAATCAAACCAAAATACATATACATAAGGAGGATAACTATGGTAATCAACAAGGAATACGCCAGCAAGGGCGTCGCGGGCGCCGGTCTGGGTACGGGTATCGCCGGGCTGTCCCTGGGCGTCATCAACGCGATGGGCGGCCTGGCCGGCCTGGGCGGTCTGTTCAACAACAACCGCAACTCCGGGTGCAGCAATGATATGGTGTCCGCCATGGTGATGGCGGACTACCTGCGGGGACGCGGCGCCGCGCCCTGCGGCAGCGACTGCGACCCCGTCACCCAGCGGGAGATGCGTCTGGTGCAGGAGATCGCGGCCAAGGATTCCCAGATCGCCCTGCGGGACGCCAACACCTACGGAGACCAGAAGATGCTGGAGCTGTACAAGTACGTCGATGGGCGCTTCCGTGCCATCGAGGCCAAGCAGGGCGAACAGGACGTCAAGAACCAGGCCACCAAGGACAGCTTCCAGCTGCTCCAGGAGCGTCTGGACTGCTGCTGTGAAAAGCAGTCCGCCGCGCTGGAGTGCGAGCGCCGCGAGCGCAAGTGCGCCGATGACACCATCATCAACTACGTCAACCAGACGTTCTATCCCATCCAGGTGGCGTCTGTGACCACCGGCACCACCACCCGCACCCAGACCACCTACAACCCGCTGCCCGCCCAGTGCTGCGACTGCGGGGGCTGAGATTTGTGCCCAATTCGGGCACAAATGATTCCCGCCCGGGGAGGGAGGCCGCCTCCCTCCCCGGAGACGTTAGGAGGCAGACATGGTAACCATCAAACAAATTGAGGCCGGCGCCGTCAAGTACATCGATGCGGAGCTGGCACCCCAGATCCCGGTCAACGTGCCCAACGGGCAGCTGAAAAAGGTGGCCTTCCTCTCCGGCGCAGCCTACGCCGTCCACAAGAACGTCCAGCAGTACGCGGCCCACCCCGTGCTGGCCCAGATGGGCGCGATGGACGAGGACGGCAACCTGGACTTGGACGGGCTCCTGGCGGCGGTCAAACAGACCTTGCCGGATACCGGGGTGAAGATTGACGTGCCCATTCTGGGCTCGCTGACCTTCTTCGCGGAGGACTTCGAGCACCTGGCCGAGTACATCAAGGAGGCGTGACATGATGCAGGTAAAGCACAACAAGCATGAGCTGCTGGAGATGATCGAGCAGGAGGGCAGCCAGCCGCTGACCATGGAGAGCATCCGCAACCTGGACTCACTGGGCGGCGCGTATTACGCGCTGTGTCGGCTCCACCCGGACGAGGCCGAGGAGGAGCACTGGGATCACAAGGAGCATATGGGTTATGCGGAGCACACGTCCAACGCCAGCCACATGGAGCCGGCCAAGCCCGCGGTGCACCCGTAGGCGGTGGACAAAAAGCGAGGCATGGAATCTTTTCAATGCGTCGCTTTGCGGGGAATGGTAGGAGTTTTTCCACCGCCTTTTCCACCACCAAAACCGCCATATTCGGTCAAAAACTGCCGTCTGATTGGGCGGAGCACGGCATAAAGAAACACCTGCAAACCGCTGATACCAACGGTTTGCAGGTGTTTCTGCGTGGTACGCCCGAAGGGACTCGAACCCCCAACATTCAGAACCGGAATCTGACGCTCTATCCAATTGAACTACGGGCGCATCTCATCGTGCTTACGTAGTATACCAGAAATTTTTCCGTTTGTAAAGTAAAATTTAGCAGAAATTTTACTGTTTTTCGAAAAAGCTTCCCAAGTGTTTCCACTCCAGGCCTCTGTTTTTTGGTGAAATTTCGTATTGCGGTTTGACCTCCGGGATGCTATATTACACTTCGCTCATTTTATGTCAAACTTGCGAGGTGCCATTATGCAAATCCTGCTCCAGCTCTCCCTCTCCTTGGTGGGCGGTCTGCTCATGTCCCGGCTGGCCAAAAAACTCAATCTGCCGGCCGTCACCGCTTATCTGATCACCGGCCTACTGCTGGGCCCCTACTGCATCGGCGCGCTGAATCTGTTCCAGCTGGGCTTCAACTCCGCCGAGGAGGTGGCCTCCTTGGACATCGTGTCCCAGGTAGCTCTGGGCTTTATCGCTTTTACTATCGGAAACGAATTTCGGCTGGAGCAGCTCAAAAGTATGGGTAAGCAGGCCATTACCGTGGGCATTCTCCAGGCTGTGGTCACCACCGCCCTGGTGGATGCCGCCCTCATTGTCCTGCATTTTGTCAACCCCGCGCTGATCTCCATCTCCTCCGCTATCACCCTGGGTGCCATCGCTGCCGCCACCGCTCCCGCCGCCACCCTGATGGTGGTGCGGCAGTACAAGGCGGACGGCCCCCTCACCCAGTTACTGCTGCTGGTGGTGGCCATTGACGACGCGGTAGGGTTGGTGCTGTTCTCCGCCTCCTTCGGGGTAGCCTCTGCCCTGGAGAGCGGCGCCATCTCCATCGTCACCGTGCTGGTGGAGCCGGTGATCGAGATCGTCCTGTCTCTGGCCCTGGGCGCCCTTGCGGGCTGGGTACTGTTCTGGGTGGAGAAGTTCTTCCACTCCCGCAGCAAGCGTCTGTCCATCTCCATCGGCTTTGTGTTGCTCACCGTGGGGCTATCTATGGTGGAGTTTGAGGTAGGCAGCGTCCACTGTGGCTTCAGCCTGTTGCTGGTGTGCATGATGACCGGCACCATCTTCTGCAATATCTGCGACTTTTCCGAGGAGCTGATGGGCCGGGTGGACGGCTGGACGGCCCCCTTGTTCGTCCTGTTCTTCGTGCTGTCCGGCGCGGAGCTGAATCTGAGCATCTTGGCCAATCCGGCGGTGCTGCTCATTGGCGTAATCTATATTGCGGCCCGTTCTCTGGGCAAGTATCTGGGGGCTTATGGCAGCTGCGCCCTCACCCACTGCAGCGACAGCATCAAAAAGCACCTGGGTATCACCCTGCTGCCCCAGGCGGGGGTCGCGCTGGGCATGGCCCTCACCGCTCAGCAGCTGTCCGACGGCGCCATGGTGCGCAGCGTGGTGCTGTTCTCCGTGCTGGTGTACGAGCTGGTGGGTCCAGCGCTGACCAAGCGCTCCCTCATCGCTGCGGGCGAGATTCGGACAGAGGGCAAAACCAACGCCCGGAAAAAGAACGAGCCCCGCAAGCCCGTCAACCTCAACGGCTGAGTTACTTTTTCTCGAGAGAAAAAGTAACCAAAAAGAGCTTGAAGCTCGCTACGGACGGGGGCTGAAGCTGTTCCGTTTCGCTACGGTGACGGAATTGGGTGGTCCATGGAACCTGTTGTAACGATTGTGAAAGCGGGCGGATCTAACCGGATCCGCCCGCTTTTACTATATGTTCCAACTCAGGGCAGCAGCTCCACCGTCACCCCGTCCGGGGCCAGCTCCCGAAAGACGGTACGCCACTGGACACTCTCCGCCGGCGCGAACCGCAGGGCGGAACAGGCCGAACGGAGCTGGGGCGGGTCGGAGTCCAGCCAGCCCCTGCCGCAGGCCACCAAGATGGACGTGGGCCCATCTGACCCGCCGATGATCCCGATGGAGCAGGCCGCGGAACCGTCCGCTCCCCCGATGGCGTCCAGCGGCTTGGGCCTGGGCCGATCCCCATGCTCCACGTCCTGAACGGTCAGCGCCTTCCGGGGCAGCTCCGGCTCCACGGTGTAGGTCATAAAGGTGCAGTGGGAGGGATAGTCCCAGCCCTCCGAATCCGGCAGGTCGGACATATCCATCTCCTGGGCCTCATACGCCACCACCCGGAGCGTGTGGCTCTGCCCGGTGATGGGATTGGTGAAGTCCACGCTGTCTCCCGCCCCGGACACGGTGAACCGGGGGCCGGGGACGGCAGCCGGCTCCCGCTCCAGGGCCAGGGTAATGGTTTTCACCACCGGTTTGGCCTTGGTAGCCCAGGGAAAGGAGTCCCGCCAGAACATCCACCCCTTTTCAGGGTCAAAGCCGTAGTGTTCCATCAGCCAGAGGCATTCCCAGTCCTGCTGGTTATACGCCCCGCGGCAGTCCTCGGGGCGGAGGTACATAGGCATCCAGCCGGAGCCGCGGCCGCTCCGTCCCCCCAGCGCCCTGCCGTTCACCGTCACCTTGGGCCTGTAGTCCAGGTTCATGAGGTTTTCGGCCTCCCGCCGATCCCTATCCTCCGGGGTGAGGGGCCTGTCCCCCTCCGCCCACGCCCACTTCTCTTGGAATGCCCACAGCTCTCCGGGGTCGATCTCCACGCACAGATCCACCACCAGCCCCTTCCCGCAGGCGTACACCGCCGGGATGTGCCAGGTTTTGCCGCCCCAGGCAAAGGTTTTGTGGACAGGGATCTCCTGTCCCGGCCTGTCGTGGCCCCAGTGGCGGCCGAAGCCGCCCTCGTAATATACCGCCCACTCCGGCTTCTCCGGCGGGGTATCCGGCTCCGGCTTGCCCACCAGATCATCATACTCGTCGCTGAACTTCAGCGCCCCGTAGTCAAAGGAATCCTGCACCTCCTTGAGATACCCGTAGGGATCGTCCATGGGGGTGAGGGCCAGCGCCACCGCCAGCCCGTCCAGCACAGTCCGCTGCTCCGCGTCGGGGGGATAGGTCTCCAGGAAGGCGTCGAACTCCCCCCGATTCCACATCCACGCCTGCTCCATGGCGTCCACGCCGCCGCAGGCCAATACCAGCCGCAGGAAGTCCTCAAAATTCCTGGCCAGCGGGTGGACGTACTCCCCCGGCCCATTGGCGGGACTGACGGCAAACACCATGTCCCCAAAGCCCTCCACAAAGCAGCAGTGGATCCCGTCCACCCCTGCCCAACCGATGACTTTTGCCCCCACGGGGTCGCAGAAGTAGCCGCCCTCGGCATCCCCCCGCTCCAGACCCAGCCGGGAAAAGTCCATGTCCAGCCCGCAATATTTCTCGTACAGCGTCATGGTCATTCCTCCTGTAAAGGACAGGCCCGCCCACGGTACGGGCGGGTCTGTTTCTCTGTGTTTACCGCAGGGCGATCTCGTGGCGTTTGGGCCCGGTGGACACAATCTTAATGGGCACCCCAATCCGCTCCTCCAGGAACTCCACGTAGGCCCGGGCATTGGCAGGCAGCTTGTCATAGTCCGTGATCCCCCGCACATCGGCCTTCCAGCCGGGCAGGGTCTCAAACACGGGCCTGGCCCGCAGAAGCCGGGGGGTGGTGGGAAACACGTCCGTCACCTGGCCGTCGATCTCATAGCCCACGCACACCTTGATCTCGTCCAAATAGCCCAGCACATCCAGGCAGGTCAGGGCCACCTGGGTGGCACCCTGCACCATGCAGCCATATTTGGTGGCCACCGCGTCGAACCAGCCCACCCGGCGGGGCCGGCCCGTAGTGGCACCAAACTCGCCCCTGTCGCCTCCCCGGCGGCGCAGCTCATCCCCCTCGGGACCGGTGAGTTCGCTGACAAAGGGCTCGGTACTGGAGCCCACGCTGGAGGAATATGCCTTGGTGACGCAGATCACGTCCTCAATGGCGGTGGGGGGCACCGGGGCCCCCACGCAGCCGTAGCCCGCCAGGGTGTGGGACGAGGTGGTCATGGGAACGATGCCCAGATCCGGATCCTTCATGGAGCCCAGCTGCCCCTCCAGCAGCACGGTCTTGCCCTCCTTCAGCGCCTGATGGAGGAAGCCCACCGCATCGCCCACATAGGGCCGGAGCAGCTCCCGATAGCCCAAAAGCTGGTCGTACAGCGCCTTCACGTCCAGGGGGGGCTTGTGATACAGGTGCTCAAACAGGACGTTTTTCAGCTCCACCGCCCGACTCAGGCGATCCCACAGCCGATCCTCGTCAAAGAGGTCGCACACCTGAATGCCCGTTTTGGCGTATTTATCCGAATAAAACGGGGCAATTCCGCTCTTGGTAGAGCCGAAGGCCCTGCCGCCCAGCCGCTCCTCCTCATACCCGTCCTGGAGGACATGGTAGGGCATGAGCAGCTGTGCCCGTTCCGACAGAATCAGCCTGGGGGCGGGCACGCCCTGAGCTGTGATCTCCCGCAGCTCCGACGCCAGCTTGGCGGCGTCCAGCGCCACTCCGTTGCCGATGACGTTGGTGATATGGGGATAGAAGATGCCGGAGGGTAGAATGTGCAGCGCAAAACGCCCATAATCGTTGATGATAGTGTGGCCTGCGTTGGCTCCCCCCTGAAAGCGCACTACCACGTCGGACGTCTCGGCCAACAGATCAGTGATCTTGCCCTTGCCCTCGTCGCCCCAGTTTGCCCCTACAATCGCTTTTACCATGCTTGATCCCTCCGCGCCGGGATTCGCAGCGGCAGCGCCGTCTGCCTTTTCCGGCGCATCGCGGGCCGTACACTGGCCCAATAAATTTATTATAATGTAGTTCCCCCTGATTCGCAACCCCTTTTCACCGGGATTGTCAAATATTCGGGCAAAATTCCGCCCCGCGGTATCAAAACAACGCATCTGACAAAAGGGGCCGGGCCCTTCGGCCCGGCCCCCCGGTGCGTTCACTGCGCGCCGTTGAACTCATCGTAAAACCGGTCGTGTATGACCTGCACCGCCCGATCCGCGTCGCTGATGTGCACCAGCACCGACACCTTGATCTCACTGGTGGAAATCATGTTAATGTTGATCCCCGCGTTGAACAGGGCCTCGAACATGGCCGCAGCCACGCCGGGGTTGTTGATCATCCCAGCTCCCACGATGGACACCTTGGCGATGTTGTCGGACACGTCGATATGGTCGAAGCGGATGCTGGCCCGGTTGTCCTCCAGCAGCTGGCGGGCCTGCTCCATATCGGCCTTGGCCACGGTGAAGCTGATGTCTTTGGTGTCGCTGCGGCCGATGGACTGGAGGATGATGTCCACGTTCACGTTGTTCTTGGCCAGCAGGGAGAAGATCTTGAAGGCGATGCCCGGGGTGTCCTCCAGGCCCACCAGGGCCAGACGGGCCACGTTCTTGTCCTTGGCCACGCCGCTGATGTGGGATTTTTCCATGGTCGTGACGACCTCCTTCACTTTTGTACCCGGCTTGTTCTGGAAGCTGGACAGCACCTCCAGATTCACGCCGTACCGCTTGGCCATTTCCACCGAGCGGTTGTGGAGCACCTGGGCGCCCAGTGTCGCCAGCTCCAGCATCTCGTCATAGGTGATCTCGTCCAGCTTGTGGGCGGTGGGCACCAGGCGCGGGTCGGCGGTGTATACGCCGTCCACGTCGGTGTAGATCTGGCATAGGTCGGCGTTCAGCGCCGCGGCGATGGCCACCGCCGACGTGTCCGAGCCCCCCCGGCCCAGGGTGGTGATGTCGTCATACTTGTTCAAGCCCTGGAAGCCGGTGACGATGACGATCCGCCGCTTGTCCAGCTCCGCCCGGATGCGCTCCCCCTGCACCCGCTTGATGCGGGCGTTGCCATAGCCGGAGTTGGTGCGGAAGCCCGCCTGCCAGCCCGTCAGGGACACCACCGGGAAGCCCATGCCCTCGATGGCCATGGCGCACAGGGC
>CAJTYK010000059.1 GCA_910584285.1 uncultured Oscillospiraceae bacterium | reverse complement strand
TCCTTTCCCGCAATTCTGACAGTTCAGTTCTTCGGCCATCCCTGCACCCTCTTTTCCCTATTTTATCATGGGGATAGGTTCACACCTATTTGACGCATACTGGTGAAGGCGGTGGAAGCGTGGCGGGTAATCACGGCCATCTGATCCTTAGAACCCTGGAAGTTGGTCAGCAGCAGGATGCCGAAGGCCAGCATGAAACACACGGGGGCGGGCAGCCAAGCAAGCAGCAGGGCAGCGATCAGGACGATGGTCAGGATAATATCGAAAATCAAAATGGGCTTGGACACGGTGATCTCCACCGGCTGATCCAGCTCCTTGCGCATCTCCTGGAACTCGGCGTCGGTCATACCCGCGCCAGCCTTGCGTTTCACCCTGTCAATGACGAAGCACAGTCCCACCAGCAGGACAGCGCCCACGACTTGGACAGGGATTAGGGACTGCCACACCGCATTGGGATCGGAGTGGATGACAGCGCTGAGGCCCACGGCCGGAGCGGACCAGGGAATGAAGTTCAAAATACCGGATGCCACGCTCAGCATGAGGATCAGAGCGGCGGGATTGATTTTCATTTTTTTGTAGATGGGGAGCATCAGGGGGATGGTGATAGCCACGGTGGTGGCGCCGGCGCCGTCCATGTGGGAGATGGCGGCTACTATGCAGGTAATCAGCAGCACAATCCAAGGGTGGTTGCCCAGGCGCTTCATCATCTCGTTGATAATCAGCTTGAATACGCCCACATCATCCAGGGCATTGAAGTACAGGATGGCGAAACCGAACAGAACCACAATGTTGATGACTGAGTTCTGGCCACCCATCATAAAGCCGGCCACCTCGGCGGGGGCATAGTCGCAGATGATGCCCGCCAGGAACGGCAGGATGAGGATCGTCGGAACCTTGCCCCACACCAGAAAGATGACCACTAAAATATTCCTGCGAAAATGCGCTTTGTCTGGCGAAAAAGCCCCCTCGCCCAGCCGGCAGCTTCGGCTGTGCATACAGGTTCTTAGATAGGGAAAGTGACTTGGATCGCTGTTCCATTTCCGATTTTACTTTCCAACCTGATTTTAGCGTTATGATATTGAACGGCGTGCTTGACGATGGCAAGGCCAAGGCCGGTGCCGCCGCTTTGCTTGGAGCGGCTTTTGTCCACACGGAAGAAGCGCTCAAAGACCCGCTCTTGATATTCCGGCGGGATGCCGATCCCCGTGTCTCGAACGGTGAGAACGGCGTTTTGCCCCTTTGGGACAACCTGCACCTCCACCGACCCGCCCTCCACATTGTACTTGATGGCGTTATCGCAGAGATTATAGACCATCTCGTGAAGGAGTGCCCTTACACCGGCGATCTCTACCGGCTCGCCACGGACAGAAAGGGAGACGTTCTTGACCTCGGCCTGCGGCTCCAGACTGGCACAGACCTCCTGAGCCAGAGTCAAAAGCTCCACCCTCTCCCGGGGCAGCTCCCCGCCCTCGTCCAGCTGGGACAGGCGTAAAATGTCCTCAATGAGGGCTACCAGCCGCTGGGCCTCGGCACGGATACGACCCACGAACCGGGGAACATCTCTCTGGGCTACCGTGCCGTTTTCCAGCAGCTCCGCGCTGCCCAAAATGGACTGAAGCGGGGTTTTCAGCTCGTGGGACACGTTGGCGGTGAATTCCCGGCGGGAGCGCTCGGCCTGAGCCTTTTCCGTCACGTCGAAGGCAAGGATCACCACGCCGATCACCGCGCCGCCGGATTCCACCCGGCTTACGTCGAACTGGTACTCCCGGCTGCCCCGTACCTCCCGCAGCTCTCCATGTCCCGTGGTCAGGGCCGTTTGAATGGCGCGGCTCATTTCCGCGTCCCGGTCCACCTCCAAAAAATCGCGGTTTTCCCATTCGTCGGGTGCATGAAACAATGCTTGAGCCGCTGGGTTCAGGTGAAGGATCGTCCCTTGCTCATTCAGCAGTACCATGCCCTCATTCATGCCGGCGGTGATCTGGGCCAGCTCGTCCGAACGCACCCGCAGAGCCTTTACCTGTTCCCGGATCTGCTGGTTTTGATGGTGGATGCGCCGCAAAAGGGGGGTCAACTCCTCATAGATGTCGTTGGAAAGCGGATCGTCCAGAGCCAGCTTGTTCAGCGGCTTGACCACCTGCCGGGCCAGCTTATCCGCCAACACCCAGGAGACCACCGCCGCGATAACGATCAGCAGCAAAATGGCCTGGGACATCCAAGCCAGCAGGGCCAGCACCGTCACCTGATCGGCAGAGATGCGAAGCACCGTGCCATCTGCCAGCCGCCGGGCATGGTAGACGGTGCGCCGCATCAGGGTGGAGGACATCCGCGAGCCGGAACCTTCTCCCGTCTCCAATGCCTCTTGGATCTCCTCCCGCCCGCCGTGATTCTCCAACGTCTCTGCCGGGGTCTGGGTGTCATAGAGCACCTGCCCATCCCCGGCCAGCCATGTCAGACGGTATTCACTGCCCGCCACTCCTTCCAGGTAGGCCGGGCCGCTCAACTCCACCCCTTGGGCTGCCAGAGAAAGCTCCTCCCGGAGCTGGCGTTCTTGCTGTTCGCTAAAGTATCCGTAAAGTCCGCTCATGGCCACCACCAGACTGGTGAGGAGTACAACAAAAGCGGTAAATAGGATGGCATGGAATATTTTTTTACTCATAATTTCCCTCCAGCCGGTAGCCCACGCCCCGAACCGTTTCAACGCGCCCCCCATATTTCCCCAGCTTTTGGCGCAGGGTCTTGATGTGCATATCCAGAGTCCGGGTCTCCCCCTGATAGCTGTCCCCCCATACACTGGAAAATAGCTCCTCTCTGGTAAACGCTCTACCCGGATGGGTCAAAAACAGCCGAAGCAGTTCAAATTCCTTGAAGGTCAGCTCCAGACGAGCCCCATCCACAGTCACTGTGTGGGCAGCAGTGTCCAGGGTCAAGCCGCCCAAAGCCAGCATGGTTTGCCTTTGCCCCGCAGAACACCTGCGAAGCACCGCCTTGACCCGGGACACCATTTCCATCAGGCCAAAAGGCTTGACCAAGTAATCATCCGCCCCCAAATCCAGGCTTTGTATCTTGTCGTATTCCGTTCCCTTGGCGGTAGCCATGATGACCGGGATGTCCCGGAGGTCAGGCCGATCCTTCATCCGCCGCAGGAGGGCCACCCCGTCCACGCCGGGGAGCATCACATCCAGCAAAATTAGCTCGGGACGCTCCGTTTGCAGCGCGTCCCAAGCGGCGGAGCCGTCGGCAAAGCCCCGGGCTGCAAAGCCGGTAGAGGTCAAGGCATACAGCTCGGTCTCCAAAATTCCGTTGTCGTCCTCCACACACCAGATCATACCTTATCTCCTTTGTGGACGCCGGTGGCAGCAAACACCACCCACTCTGCCACATTTGCCGCGTGGTCGCCGATGCGCTCCAGATACTTGGCAATCATTAGCTGGTCCAGCGCGTATTCGCCCAGCTCGGGGTTTTGGGCGATGTGGTCTACTAAGGCTATTTTAACCTCTTGGAAGGCGTTGTCAATGGCGTCATCAAACAAGATGACCTTTTTTGCCCCCTCCACGTCCTGACGCACGTAGGCGTCCACGCTGGCGGTGACCATGTGGATGGCGGCTTGGGCCATAGCGCGCAGCCGTTCCGCGTTGCCCTGTTCCACCCCCTCGATGGTGGAGACGATGTCGGCGATGTCGTTGGCCTGGTCGCCGATGCGCTCCAAGTCGGTGATCATCTTCAGCGCGGCGGAGATCTGCCGCAGGTCGCCCGCCACCGGCTGCTGGCGCAAAAGGAGCTTGAGGCACAGAGCCTCGATGTCCCGTTCGGCCTGATCGATCTCCGCCTCTGCCGCCGGGACACGGGCCGCAAGCTGTCTATCTCCGTCCAACGCCTTGGCGGTGAGGGCAATGGCCTCCTCGCACAACGCCCCCATTCGGATCAGCTCCCGGTGGAGAAGGGCCATCTCCTCGTCAAATTTGCTTCTCATTACCCAAACCTCCCGGTGATATAGTCCTCGGTGCGCTTGTCCCGGGGCTGGGAGAAAACATCCTCGGTAGCCCCCGCCTCTACCATCTCCCCAAGCAGGAAAAAGGCGGTGCGGTCGGAAACCCGCAGGGCCTGCTGCATATTGTGGGTGACCATGACGATGGTGTAGTCCCGCTTCAGTTCCATCGCCAGCTCCTCAATTTTGGAAGTGGAGATGGGGTCCAGAGCGGAGGTGGGCTCGTCCATGAGCAGAACCTTTGGCTCTACCGCCAAAGCCCTTGCAATACATAGCCGCTGCTGCTGTCCTCCGGACAGGCCCAGAGCGTTTTTTCGCATACGATCCTTCACCTCGTCCCAGATGGCCGCACCCCGGAGAGAACGCTCCACGAGCTCGTCCAGCTTTGCCTTGCCCCGAACACCGTGGGTTCTGGGGCCGTAGGCCACGTTGTCGTAGATGGACATGGGGAAGGGGTTGGGCTTTTGAAACACCATCCCCACCTCCTTGCGAAGGGCGTTCACATCAAGGCCGGGGCTGAAAATGTCCTGCCCGCCGTAGCAAACCTCCCCGGTGATCTTCACCCCGGGGATCAGATCGTTCATGCGGTTCAGCGTTTTTAGAAATGTGGATTTTCCGCACCCTGAAGGACCGATGAGGGCGGTGATGCTCCGCTCCGGAATGTCCAGGCAGATCTGCTTCAACGCTTGGCTCTGCCCATACCAAAGGCACAGGTCTTTGGCTGTCATGATAGGGTTCATAACGCCCTCCTTCTTTTGAACCAGCGGCTCACCAGCGCGGCGGCCAGGTTGATGATCAAGGTCAGCGCCATCAAAATGGCGGCGATGGCAAAGGCGGCCTCCTGCCGCCCCGGCCCCGGCTCCTTGGCATAGACGTAGAGGGCCACCGACAAAGTAGCCCCCGAAGAACCAAGGCCGGTAAAAAAGTTATTGAGGGTATGGGCAAACCCCGCCGTATAGAGAAGGGCAGCCGACTCGCCCACCATCCGTCCCACCGACAAAATGCAGCCGGTGACCACCCCATCTACGCAGCCGGGAAGCACCACCGTTCGGATGACCCGCCATTTCCCCGCCCCCAAGCCAAAGGCCCCCTCCCGGTAGGACTGGGGGACAGTCTTCAAGCTCTCTTGGGTCGTCCGCATAACGGTGGGCAGGTTCATCACCACCAGCGTCAACGCCCCGGCCAGCAGACAGGAGCCCAGCAGATTGGAAAACACCAGCATCCCCACCATGCCATAAATGATGGAAGGGATCCCGGACAAGGTCTCAGCGGCGTACTCGATGGCCCCCACCAGCCTTTTGTTCGTGGCATATTCGTTGAGATACACTGCCGCCCCTATCCCAAGCGGCAAAACAAGGGCCACGGCGGCCACAACGATGTAAAGTGTGTTGAGGATATCGGGCAGGATGCCCACAGTATCCGTCAGGTAGCTGGGGGCGGTGGTGAGGAGCCGCCAGCTCAAATGGGGAAGTCCCTTCAAAAGCACATACCCCACCAGACATACCGACAGGGCGCAGATGATAGCAGTCGCCATACCCATAAGCCCCATGCGGAGGAGGTCTTTTGCCTTTCGCACGCTCAAGCCCCCCTATCCCGCTTCAAAACGAAGTTCAGCGTGGCGTTGATGAGTAGAATAAAGAGGTAGAGTACAAGGGCAATGGAAAACAGGGCCTGCCGCTGCAATCCGCCGGAATAGGCCATTTCGCTGACGATGGCGGTGGTGAGGAAGCGGACACTCTGGAAAAGCCCCGGCATATTGGGCGCGTTGCCCGCCACCATCATCACCGCCGTGGCCTCTCCAATGGCCCGGCCCACTCCCAGCACCACCGCCGCGGCTATGCCGCTTTTGGCGGCGGGGACGGATACCCGGAACCATGTCTCCACCCGGGTGGCACCCAGAGCCATGGAGGCCTCCTCATATTCCTTGGGCACTGCCTCCAGCGCGGTCACCGACACCTTGATAATGGAGGGCAGAATCATTACCGCCAGCACCAAAATAGCCACCAGAAGCCCCGCCCCGTCGGGAACATGGAACGCCGTCCGCACCCACGGCACCAGCACCATCATCGCAACGAGGCCATAGACCACCGATGGGATGCCCGCCAGCAGGCTTACAATATGCTCCACCACTGTTTTGACGCCCCTGGGGGCGGCCTTTGCCAGATAAACGGCGGCGAAAAAGCCGATGGGCACGCCGATGACCATGGCCCCCGCCATGCCGGAGACGCTGGTGAGAAGGAAGGGCAGAATGCCAAACTTCGGCTCTGTTGCCGTAGAGGCCCATGTATCACCAAAGAGAAACGCTCCAAGGCCGATCTGCCGGATGGCGGGAAGGCCGGAGACGATCAGGTAGACTGTGATGAGCAGCACGCACCCCACCGTCACCAACCCCAGCGCCAGAAAGGCCCCGTGGACAGCGCGTTCAAACACACGGCCCTTCATATCAGTTGGCGGCCACCACGCCGGCTTGGGCAATCAGCCCTGCACTTTCTGGGGCAGTTGCAAAGTCAAAGAACTTCTGGGCGGCGGGCGAGAGCTTGGCGTCCGTCTTGGTTACCAGCACAAAAGGACGCTGGATGGCATAGCTGCCGTCCTTTACCGTCTCCTCGCTGGGGGTCACGCCGCCCACTGCCAGAGCCTTCACGCTGTCGCCCACCGATGCCAGAGAGGCGTACCCGATGGCGTCGGGGTTCTGGGCCACGGTGGTGATCACGTCGCCGGTGGAGGTCAGCTCCTGACGGTACCGGCACTTTTCGCCCGTGCCTGTGATGGACTCAAACCCGTCCCGGGTGCCGCTGCCTGCCTCCCGGCCGATGAGAACGATCTCAGCGTCGCTGCCGCCCACGTCCTCCCAGTTGGCAATTTCCCCGGTGTAGATCTTGGCGATGGTGTCCACGTCCAGATCGGTCACCGGGTTGTCCGGGTGGACGATGACGGCGATACCGTCATAGGCCAGCACGGTGGCCGTCAAGCCGCTGTCGGTCTCCTCCTGCTTTAACAAGCGGCTGGACAGGCCAATATCACACCGCCCCTCCTGCACTGCCTGAATGCCCGAGCCGGAGCCGGTGGGGTTGTAAGTAAAGGTGATGCCGGCATTTTCGTTCTCAAAGGTTTCGCCCAGCACCCCGATGACCTTCTCCATAGAGGTAGAGCCGTCGGTGGACACCGTGCCAGACGTACTTCTGGCGCACCCCGCCAGCAGGCCAAGGATAACACCCCCGGTCAGAAGTGTGCAAACGAAGTTTTTTGACTTTCTCATAAAATAACCTCCCTTTCGGTTTACAATGCCATCTTACCGCGGTCATGTAAAATCCAAAAGGGAGGAAGTGTAAAATCGTTGTAAAATTCAACGCCGATGGTACTGCTACTGTCCGCACAAGAATGGAATTTGTACCCCCACAATCTGATAGACGGTGTCGCCATTTTTTACAACATATAATTCCATGGGATTTCTCCTCCTGCTGCGCTTGTCTGGCGAAAAAAGACCCGTCCAGACCGCGTTTGAGGTTGTGAATACAGGTTTAAGGCCCTTGCCGGTTTGTTTCCCGGCAAGGGCCTTATCTGCACAGATTAAGCTTTATTCGGTGGTGTAGTTGTCGAAATACCCCTGGATAAAAACCACCGGGGTGCCCTTGTCGCCGGAGCCGGAGGTCAGATCGCACAGGGAACCGATGAGATCGGTGAGGCGGCGGGGGGTGGTGCCCTCCGACACCATCTGTCCCACCAGATCCCCGTCCTTCTTGTGGATGCGATCCTTAATGGCCTCCTTCAGCGCCTCGCCGGACAGGTGGGCGAAGTCGTTGTCCGCCAGATATTTCAGCTTGAGCTCGTTGGGCGTGCCCTCCAAACCGGCGGTGTAGGCTGGAGAAACCACCGGATCCGCCAGCTCCCAGATCTTGCCCACCGGATCCTTGAACGCGCCGTCGCCGTAGACCATAACCTCGATGTGCTTGCCGGTTCTCTCCAGCAGCTTCCTCTGGATGGCCTCCACCAGCCCCTGGCAGTCCCGAGGAAACAGCTTTACCTGCTCCTCAGTGGATTTGTTGGAGCCCAGCAGGCCGTAGTGCTCGTTATACCCGCTGCCGTTGACGGGGGCATTGAGGATCTCGTCCAGGCCGAACACCTGCTCCGCTCCGGCAGCCTTCAGCAGCCTCTTGGTGCGCTGGCGGGTGTGGATGTCGCAGCACAGCACGTTTTTGCTGTACGGCAGAATGGCTCGGGGATCGTTGGCAAAGAGGATCTCCACTTGGGCACCGCAGCCCTCGATGAGCTCCTGGTAGTAGGCCACGTAGTCCACCCCGGTAAAGGGGTGCTTCTCATAGCCGAACAGCGCCCGGTACTGCTCCAGGGTGAGCACATCCTTGTAGGGATCCACCCCCTTCTCGTCCACAGCGTCCAGGCTGATCAGGTGGTTGCCCACCTCGTCGGAGGGGTAGCTGAGCATGAGCACAATCTTTTTGGCCCCCTTAGCGATGCCCCGCAGGCAGATGGCGAAGCGGTTGCGGCTAAGGATGGGGAAGATCACGCCCACCGTCTCCCCGTCCAGCTTGGCCCGGACGTCGGCGGCGATCTGATCCACGGTGGCGTAGTTGCCCTGGGCCCGGGCCACGATGGCTTCAGTCATGGCCACAATGTCCCGGTCGCGGAGGGAAAAGCCATCCTCGGCGGCGGCCTCCAGCAGGGAATCGGTCACGATCTCCACCAGATCGTCCCCACTGCGGATGATGGGGGTGCGGATGCCCCGGGACACAGTACCGACCATACGGCTCATAAAGGAACACTCCTCATTTTCATATCGTTGGAGTAGAAAACTTCAACAATTTTATATATTACCACGATTTGAGCCGGTTGTAAATATCATTTTGCGGATTAGCGTACGGATTAGCGCACGGTTAGCGCACGGATTAGCGCACGGAAAGAACGTCCCGCCGCAGCTCACTCCTGAATCAGCATCTCTCGGTTGGCACTGTCCACCACACCCTTGGACACCACTTTGGCCCCGGTGTAGCGCTCCAGCAGTTCGGCCAACTCGTCCAGCGCGGCCTTCAAGGCATCCATCCGCTCCGGATCGACACACTCCATGGCGATGAATTCGGCGGTTGTGGTGGCCTTCACCGCGGTGCGCTTGCCATCCCGCCAGTTCCAGCAGCGGCACACCACACCGGCGGCGTCATAATAGGCCAGCTCGCCCGGCCTGGGGGGATCAGGCTCCTCCGCGCCAATGGGCAGAAAGTCCTCGCCCCCCGCCATTGCGCCCAGATGGAGATCGCCCTCAAAGGCATCCAGATCCTCCGCCCCGATGGGCAGGGCGTACTTCAGGGAGATGGCGTTGGTGATATCCACCGTGGGAGCGATGGTTCCCACCGGCTCCCCCTTGGACACCCGCTTCAGCAGCGCCTCGATGGAGCAGCGGGCCCCCTTTTTGGTGGGGAACTTCTGATAGGCCTCCCGCCACACCGCCACCGGCCGGTTCTGGGACAGCGCCACACCCTCCTCCAGATGGCCCAGCGCAGCAGCGTTGGCATTTTTGAGCAGCTCCTCCACCTCCGCGGCCTGCTCCGGCCCGAGCTGGGCAGCCTCATTGATGTCCTTCACCGCCAGCACGCCGATGGCGGCGCCGGGAAACAGCTCCCAGAACGAGGGGTCCGTAATAAACTTTTTCATCATGAAATCCTCCTAATCGTATTCTGCACCGGCCCCGGAAGCAGGCCGGGAGCCGAATATGCACACCTGTGGCTTTTTGCCTGTCGCGCCTAAAGCAGCTCTGCCCTCCCCCCACCGTAAAAACAGAACGCCAGTCCCTCTATCTTCTGCGGCCTAACGATAGAAGGTCTGGCGTCTCCCTCTTTACCCGGCGGCAAAGAGTTCTGCATTCATTTTTATGCATCTTACCACCGCCCCGATCAAAAGTCAACTATTTTTTCAAGTCCCATCGAGTCCCATCGAGCCATAATTTTTGCCATAATTTTTTCATTTTATTCTTGACAGGTTCCATTTTACTTGGTATAATTGCTTCTGCCGTCTGACGAACGGAGAAACGATTGGGGAGCATAGCTCAGCTGGGAGAGCACTTGCCTTACAAGCAAGGGGTCACAGGTTCGAGCCCTGTTGTTCCCACCACACTTTGTGGCGCGGTAGTTCAGTTGGTTAGAACGCCGGCCTGTCACGCCGGAGGTCGAGGG
>CAJTYK010000058.1 GCA_910584285.1 uncultured Oscillospiraceae bacterium | reverse complement strand
AACTTCTGGCCGGACATACCCACATAGCGGTTCAGCGGCACGTACTTGTGGGTCTCCGCCACGGGACGGCTGGAGCCGATGGCCGCGCCGGCGGCCTTGGCCAGATCCTCAATCAGCTTCATGTTCTCCTTGGCGCCGATGCCCTGACCGGCGGACACCACCCGCTCGGCCTGGGCGATGGGGGTGTCCATGGGGATGCCCACGGAGAAGTCATAGCCGTCTTTTTTCAGGGCTGCTACCAGGGCGTCCACCCGTTCCTTGGCGTCGCCCTCCTTCAGGATCAGGCCCTTGCGCACGCCGGTGACGGGGGCGGGCTTCTTGGCCACGCTGGAGGAGCCACCGCCTGCGCTCTTGGGGGGCTTGCCCATGATGGCCGCGCCGATGACCATCCGCTGCACCTCGTTGGTGCCCTCGTAGATGGTGGTGATCTTGGCGTCCCGGTACATCCGCTCCACGTCCATGCCCTTCAGGAAGCCGGTGCCGCCGAAGATCTGCACCGCGTCGTTGGTGACCTCCAGGGCGATGTCGGAGGCGTACATCTTGGCCATGGCGGCGTCCACGCCGTAGGGCTCATGGGCCTCCTTCTTCTCGGCGGCGGAGTACACCAGCATCCGGGCGCACTTCAGCTTGGTGGCCATGTCGGCCAGCTTGAAGGTGATGGCCTGGTTGAAGCCGATGGGCTTGCCGAACTGGACGCGCTCCTTGGCGTACTCCACGGCGGCCTCATAGGCCCCCTGGGCGATGCCCAGCGCCTGGGAGGCGATGCCGATGCGGCCGCCGTCCAGGGTGGCCATGGCGATCTTGAAGCCCTGGCCCTCCTTGCCCAGCAGGTTCTCCTTGGGCACCTTCACGTCGTCGAAATTGAGCTGGCAGGTCTCGGAGGAGCGGATGCCCATCTTGTCGTAGTGGGGCTCGAAGGTGAAGCCCTTCCAGCCCTTCTCCACGATGAAGGCGGAGATGCCCCGGGTGCCGATGTCGGGGGTGGTGACGGCGAAAACCACATAGGTGTCCGCCACGCCGCCGTTGGTGATGAAGATCTTCTGGCCGTTGAGCAGCCAGTAGTCGCCCTTGTCAATGGCGGTGGTCTCGGTGCCGCCTGCGTCGGAGCCGGCGTTGGGCTCGGTGAGGCCGAAGGCGCCGATCTTCTCCCCCTTGGCCAGGGGAACCAGGTACTTCTTCTTCTGGGCCTCGGTGCCGAAGGCGAAAATGGGCCAGGTGCCCAGGGAAACGTGGGCGGAGAGGATGACGCCGGTGCCGCCGTCCACCCGGGACAGCTCCTCCACGGCAATGGCATAGCTCATGACGTCGAGTCCGGCGCCGCCGTACTCCTTGGGATAGGGGATGCCCATCAGCCCCATCTCGGCCAGCTTTTTCACGGCCTCGGCAGGGAAGCGGCTCTCCTGATCCATGAGGATGGCGTTGGGCTTCACCTCCGTCTCCGCGAAGGCGCGGATCTTGGCGCGCAGCTCCTCATGGGCCTGCGTGGTCTGGAACAACATACGGAAACCTCCTTTGAGTGATATTGGAACTGGTTGGAACAGCAAATCTGCTATCTTAAAAATTACCACTATTGGCGGAATTTGTCAATCTAAATCTATACGTTTTGCATAAAAAGATTGGGGTGGAGTTTTGCAGGAAAGGCGAAGTGCCCAAAAAAGGTGCGGACAGAGCAATGCGCCCATGGAAGTCCTCCATGGGCGCATTTTCAGCCTCAACAGCGGTTAAAGCAGGCGAAAATCTCCTGAATCCGGGGCAGGGCCAGCCCCGCGGGGACCAGCTCCCCGCCGCACACCGCCCCCAACCCCCGCTCCTCCAGCAGCCGGGCCAGGGCCTGGGCGATGTCCGCCACCCCCAGGCCGGACAGATTTTCCCGGGCGTAGCGCACCATGCAGGCCAGGGCCTGGGTCTGGCCCCCGTCCACCAGCTGCTCCACGCAGCGCAGATCCAGCTGCTGCTCCCCCACGGAGAAGGCGGTCTTGCCCTGCCGGCGGATCTTCAGCCGCTCCTGCCGGAAGCCGTCCCCCCGGTAGTTCTTCCGGGTCTGGCTGCCGCCCGGGAGGGGGAGGGGCCCTCGCTTGGCGGGGAGATGGAAGCCGGGGGCGGACAGGGCGGGGGCGGGCCTCCCCTCCAGCGCCGCCTTGGCCTGATCGGTGATGTCTCGGGCGCGGTAGGCGTCCATCTGGATCACCCGGTGGGCGATGTGGAAGTAGGCCCCGCAGCTGCCCACCACCAGGATCAGGGACACCCCCGCCTGCTCATAGAGATCTGCCGCCCGCTCCAGGAACGGGGTGATGGGCTCCTGCTCCCGGGCGATGACCTGCTGCATCAGCTCGTCCCGCACCATGAAGTTGGTGGCGGAGGTGTCCTCGTCCATGAGCAGCAGCCGGCTGCCCGCCTCCAGTGCCTCCGCGATGTTGGCCGCCTGGGAGGTGCTACCGCTGGCGTCCAGGGTGGAGAACCGGGTGGTGTCCCGCCCGCTGGGCAGGTGATTGATGAACAGGGAGATGTCGGTGCCGGTGACCTTGCGGCCGTCCTCCGCCCGGATCTTGACGGCGCTGTCGTCGGTGATCACGTATTCCCGGCCGTCTCCGGCGATGTGGTTGTAGACGCCCCGCTCCAGTGCCTTCAGCAGGGTGGATTTGCCGTGGTAGCCCCCACCGGCGATGAGGGTGATCCCCCGGGCCACGCCCATGCCCCGAAGGGGCCCCCGGTGGGGCAGCGTCAAGGTCACCGCCAGGGACTCCGGGGACTGGAAGGGCACCGCGTCCTTCATGGGCCGGTCGGACACGCCGCTCTCCCGGGGGAGGACGGCTCCGTCCGCCACGAAGGCGGCCAGCCCCAGCCGCTCCAGCTCCTGGCGGATGAAGTGCTGATCCTCCGCCAGGGCGGTGATCCGCTCCACCTCGCCCTTGGGGGTGCTGGCGTACCGCAGTCCCCGATCCACGCAGACAGGCAGGAAGTCAAAGAGGATCTTCTCCAGCTCAGGGGCGTTGATGGTGCGGCCGTTGGCGGGGAAGCCCACCTCGAAGCGCAGGGTCACCGCCCCCCGGCGCACCTGGCAGTCCGTTCGCTCCAGCACCTCCTGGCCGGGGGCGGTGACGGACAGCAGGCCGCTCTTGCCGGAGCCCTTGGCCTGGTGGGAGAACCGGGCCGCCTGGTCGGCAAAGCGCCGGAGCAGGTAGTCCTCCAGGGCGGTTCGCCTCCAGGGGTCCTCCCAGCAGTCGGCGGGGAAGCCGGCGGTTTTGCCGTCCACCGCCACGCTGAGCTGGGAGGGGGCGGCGAAGGGATCCCCCTGGACGTGCTCGATGCTCAGAATATAGCTGCCGAAGGCCCAGCTGCCCTTCAGGGACTTGTAGGCGGGGTAGCTCCGGTGGTCGATGGCGCGCAGGGCAGCGCGCAGATCCTGGGATGTTTTCATAGGAAACCTCCAATAGTAATGACGTTGATAAGGCTATGATACCGCATTTTGCTCCAGGTGCACAGAGGGGGAACCGGGCATTGAGAAAAAACGGAAAACCCTGTTGACGGCGGGGGGAGCCATCAGATATAATAATTTGGTAAGGCAACCACCTGCGGACAAAAAAGGAGTTAAGAGAATGAATCGGAACAAACTCACCAACTATGTGAAAAATCTGGTGCTGGCGGCCATGTTTATGGCGCTGGGGCTGGTGCTGCCCTTCCTCACCGGACAGATCCCCCAGGTGGGGGCCATGATGCTGCCCATGCACCTGCCGGTGCTATTGTGCGGGCTCGTCTGCGGCTGGCAGTACGGCGGGCTGGTGGGCTTTGTTCTGCCCCTGCTGCGGCACGCGCTGTTTCTTGCGCCCCCCATGCCGGGGGCCATCCCCATGGCCTTTGAGCTGGCCGCCTACGGTCTTGTGGCGGGCGCTCTGTACGCCCACTCCAAATGGCAGTGCCTGCGGGCGCTGTACCGCTGCCTCATCACCGCCATGATTGCCGGCCGGCTGGTGTGGGGGGCGGCCTGCCTGGTGCTGATGGGGTTGGGCCGGATGCAGTTCTCCTGGCCCATCTTCCTGTCCGGGGCAGTGCTGGGCGCCATCCCTGGCATACTCCTCCAGCTGCTGGTGATCCCGGCGGTGATGCTGGCCATGGATCGCACCGGGCTGGTGCCCTTCCGGAAGCAGGCCGGCGAGACGGCCAAGGAGCCCCGCGGCTAATCGACAAACGGTACAGGAAACGCCCCGTCCCGGCAGGGATGGGGCGTTTTGTATGCCCGGGGCCCCTCAGTCCCCCACCATCATGGACAGGATCTCCCTGTCGGTCTGGCGCATTCCGTCGCTGCCCAGGCGGCCCACGTTGGCCAGGGTGTACTCCACCCCCTTGCGCACGATGCCGTCGCCGCCCACGAACTCATGGCCCGCCTGGTACATCTCATAGCCCATGAGCCCCGCCTCCAGGGCCAGGGAGATCTTGGCGGCGCAGGAGGCTTTGGCCCCGTCGCACACCATGCCGGACACGATGGCCAGGGAGTTCACCAGGGTATGGGCCACCCCATCCATCCCCGCCCCGTCCAGATAGGCGATGGCAGCAATGGCGGCGCTGGCGGCGTTCACCGCGCCGCAGAAGGCGGACAGCCGCCCGATCCGGGTTTTCTGGTGGACGGTGAGCAGGTTGGACACGGCCAGGGCCCGGTACAGCTTGTCCTCCCCGATGCCCTTGGCCCGGGCGTACTCCACCACCGGGACGCAGGCGGTGATCCCCTGGTTGCCGCTGCCCGACACGATGACCACCGGCAGCTCGCAGCCGCTCATGCGGGCGTCGGAGCCGGCGGCGGCCAGCGCCCGGAGCCGGGCCCGGAGCCCGTCCCCCAACAGGGGCAGGCTGTCCCGGCCGATCATGGCGCCGTACCGCCCCCGGAGGCCCTCCTCCGCGATGGCGGTGTTTAGGGCGATCTGCTGCGCAATAGGCTGGCGGATGGTGTCCAGATCCACGCTGTCGGCGTAGTCCAGGATGCCCTCCACCGTCAGCAGCCGCTCATACGGGCTCTCCGCCGCCGCCGCGGGGACGGCCTGCTCCGTCAGCACCGCCCCGTTCCGGCTGACGTGGGCCACGTTGGTGTGCTGATCCACGATCCGCACCCGGGCGCTGTCCCCGCCGGAAAAGACCTCCGCCAGGATCTCAAAGGCCCGATCCGTGTCCAGCGGCCGCACCCTCACGCAGTTCCGGGCCAGATAGGCCCCGATGGCCTCCCCGTCCGACCGGGTGAGCCGGGACAGGCACTCCAGCTGGGCGTCCGGGTCGGCGGCGGTGACACCGGCGGCCGCCGCCGTCTCCAGACCCCGTCTGCCGCCAGTGTTGGGCACCACCACGCTTTTCACATTCTTGATGATGTTGCCGCTGACGGACAGCTCCACCCGCTCCGGCAGAGTCCCCAGGGTTTTCCGGGCCAGGGCGCAGGCGTAGGCCACGGCGATGGGCTCAGTACAGCCCAGGGCGGTTTTGAGCTCGTCGTGGAGTATGTGGGTGTAGGCGGCGTATCTGGTATCGGTGGAATTCATGGGGCACCCCTTCCGGCGCGGGACGCGCCTGTTCAAATTGTGCGGTTCTTGAGGACGATTATACCCGAAAAATGGGGCGGGCGCAAGATGGCTGAGGTCTGCCGGGGGAAAGGATGCGGAAAAAGGGCTTCCATCCCCCGCCGGACTGTGGTATACTGAGGTTCCAAACCTTGGAAAGGGGAGGGGCCGGGCAGCCTGACCCGCGCCTGCCGCTCCCAAGCCGGTGCGCTCCCGCCAAAAACGGGACATACTGAGCTCAGACTATAGCTGAGGAGGGCGAAAAAATGCCTGTGATTCTCGAAAATGGGCCGGACGGCCAGGCCGCCGACCCCCAGGGGCACATCTACGACATGATCATTGTGGGCGGCGGTCCGGGCGGGTATACCGCCGCGCTGTACGCCGCCCGGGCCGGGCTGGACGCGGTGGTGCTGGAGCGGATGGCGGCGGGGGGGCAGATGGCCCTCACCGAGCAGGTGGACAACTACCCCGGCTTTGACGAGGGGGTGGACGGCTTCACCCTGGGGGAGAAGATGCGACGGGGCGCAGAGCGGTTCGGCGTCTCCACCCGGATGGTGGAGGTGGAGGGGCTGGAGCTGTCCGGCGCGGTGAAGCGGGTGGACACCGCTGAGGGGCCCCTGTTGGGCCGGACGGTGGTGCTGTCCACCGGCGCGGCCCCCCGGAAGCTGGAGCTGCCCGGGGAGGAGGAGCTGGCGGGGCAGGGGGTGCACTACTGCGCCGCCTGCGACGGGATGTTCTACCGGGGCAAGACCGTGGCGGTGGTGGGTGGCGGCAACAGCGCCGCGGCGGACGCCCTGCTGCTGTCCCGGGTGTGCGGCAAGGTGTACCTGATCCACCGACGGGACAGCCTCCGGGCGGAGAAGGTGTACCACGCCCCCCTGATGGAGGCGGACAACGTGGAGTTCTGCTGGAACAGCGTGGTGACCGAGCTGATCCGGGGGGAGGGCTTCCAGGGCCTGCGCCTGCGAGACGTGGGCACCGGGGCGGAGCGGACGGTGGACTGCGCCGGGGTGTTCGTCAGCATCGGCAGAAAGCCCGCCTCCGGCCTGGCGGAGGGCCAGCTTCCCCTGGATCCGGCGGGCTATATCCTGGCGGACGAGACCACCCGGACGGAGCTGCCCGGTGTGTACGCCGTGGGGGACGTGCGCACCAAGGCCCTGCGGCAGATCGTCACCGCCGCGGCGGACGGCGCGGTGGCAGTCCACTTTGCGGAGGAATATCTGGCGGGCGGCTGACAAGGCCGCCCCCGGGGAGGAATGACGGGAAATGCAGTATGCAATCGCCTTTTTGGAGGGGATCATCACCTTTATTTCCCCCTGTCTGCTGCCCATGCTGCCCATCTATGTCTCCTACTTTGCCGGGGGCGGAGAGCGCAGCACCGGGAAAACCCTGCGGATCGCCGCCGGGTTCGTGCTGGGCTTTACCCTGGTGTTCACCGCCATGGGCGCTTTGGCAGGGACGGCGGGGGGCTTTCTCCGGCAGTACCGGACGGCGGTGAACCTGATCTCAGGGCTGGTGGTGATCCTGTTCGGGCTGAACTATCTGGGGGTGCTCCGGTTCCACCTGTTCCGGGGGAGCGGCGCGTCTATGGAGACCCGGGAACTGGGGTTTTTGTCCGCCGTTCTGTTTGGGATGATCTTCTCCCTGGGGTGGACGCCCTGCGTGGGGGCCTTTCTGGGCTCGGCGCTGATGCTGGCCTCTCAGCAGGGCAGCGCTCTGACGGGCACGCTGATGCTGCTGATCTACTCGCTGGGACTGGGGGTGCCCTTCCTGCTCAGCGCGGTGCTCATCGACAAGCTGAAGGCTGCCTTTGACTGGGTGAAGCGCAACTACCGGGTGATCAACGCTGTGTGCGGCGCGTTCCTGGTGGCGGTGGGGGTGCTGATGGCCACCGGGCTGCTGGAACGGCTGCTGGGCCTGCTGAGTTAGGGGGAAGAACATCATGAATCAGAAAAAATCGCTGCTGATCCTGGCGCTGGCCCTGGTGGTGCTGGTGGGCGGGGGCTGGCTGCTCTATGGGCGGCTGGCCCAGGGGCTGGCCCATGATCAGCTGGCCGTACAGGACACCACGCCGCCGGAGAGCGGCCAGCCCGCCGAGACGGGCACCCAGCCTCCCCAGCCGGTGGTGGCCCCGGACTTCACGGTGTACGACGGGGCGGGAAATGCGGTGAAGCTGTCCGACTTCCGAGGCAAGCCGGTGGTGATCAACTTCTGGGCCAGCTGGTGCGGCCCCTGCCGCAGCGAGCTGCCGGATTTTGATGCGGCCTGCCGGGAGCTGAGCGGAGAGGTGCAGTTCCTTATGGTGAACATGACCGGCGGCCGGGAGACCCGGGAGAGCGCCGACGCGCTGATCCAGGCGGAGGGCTATTCCTTCCCGGTGTACTACGACCTGGATCAGGACGCGGCCATCACCTATGGGGTATACTCCCTGCCCATCACCCTGTTCCTTGACAAGGAGGGGCGGGGGATCGCCCAGGCCACCAGCGCCATCGACCGGGCCACCCTCCAGCGGGGGATTGACATGATCCTGCCCGGGTGACCGGGGGCAATCAATGCAGACAGCGGCGGGGCGTCCGAGTGGGACGCCCCGCCGTTTTGATCCTGGCCTGTCTGACGCCGCTCCCCGGCCTCAGAATTCGTAGATGCACAGATAGTATTCCGGGGTGCGATCAGGATCGTAGCCGTCCTTGCTGTGGAGATCGTCGAGGATCATCACCCGGTTGTCTCCCAGCCAGTACACCCATTCGCCCCGCAGCTCCTCCTGACGCACCCGGTCAAAGGCGGTAAATTCGCCCGTCTCCAGGTCGATCACCCCCAGGCGGTTGATCGTGGTTCTGGGGTGGTACTCGTCCGACCCGCTCCATTCCGCCCACAGCAGCTTTGTGTCGGTGCTGTTGGCCTTGCAGACAAACTCCTCATTTCCGCTTACGCCCTCCAGCTTTATCCGGCCCCCAGTGGACAGATCCACAATGGATACGCCGCCCGCCTCGTCCACCGACAGGGCCAGCATACTGCGCCAGGAGTCGATGAGGCGCAGGCCCGTCGTGTCCTCCACGGTGCACACCAGCGCGCCGGTGGGGATGTGGTACGTCCACGCGGAATGTCCGGCCACGGTGGTCAGCAGGATGGTGTCGCTGTCGCAGAACCCGGCGCGATAGCCGCCGTCCTCCGCAGTCTGGAACTGCCACTCTTTGATCTCCACCCCGAACAGCTCGCTCAGCGGCGTGAGGGTTTTGTTCTCCAAGTCCGCCAGATAGGGCGTGCCCTCCCAGGTGTCCCCGGCCTGGACGATGGCGTGCTTCAAATCCTCCGCCAGCGTCACCGCGTGAAGGCGGCCGAGCTGCTCCACGCCGCAGCCCTCCAGCACATCGATCACCTCGCCGCTCTCCAGGTCATATACCCAGCTGTAGATGCCTTCGTAGAACTCGTCCGAGCCCGCGAACTGGGTGGTGAGCTGTATCACATCGGTGCGTCCCCCGATCCGCTCGGGGGGTAAAGTAAGGCTGGCCTCACCGTTAAACAGGGTTCCGGACAGATCGTCGGTGTACAGCGCCCCATCGTACACAAAATAGCGGAACAGGGCGTAGTATTCCCTGTCGTCCCAGCTGATCTGGGCGGAGGCTGTGGGGGCGTCCGCGCCGACCTGCGTCAGCGTCTCGCCCTCCAGCTTGTAGAACCTGCTTCCTTTGGCGTTCCAGGCGCCGTTGCGGAGCAGCGCCCCGTTTGCCTCCGTGATCCAGTCCCAGGTTCCCTCCACCTTCAAGTATTGCGCCGTCACGGTATCCCCAATGGTGATCTGCCGCACCTCGTTCACCCCGGCAGGGATGCCGGGCACTTGCTCTGCCTCGCCCAGCTGGAACAGGGAGATCACCGCGGCCCGGAAGGGAGGGCTCACCGCCATGGCCGCAGCGATGGTGCACAGCAGGGCCAGCGCCGCCGCCAGCGCCACGGTGAAGATCCGTTTGACGGATCGTCCCCCGGGCTTGTTTTGCTCCGAGGCGCGGTCCAGGCGCCGCTGGGCGCTGATCAGATACTGATCCTGAATTGCCTCCATCGCGTCCAAAAAATTGCCGCTGTTCACAGAAATCCCTCCTGTTCTAAATGGGCCTTCAGCTTGTTCCGGGTGCGGAACAGCCTGGATTTTATTTTGCCGGCGCCGGCGCCGAAGGCCGCCCCAAGCTCCGAAATGGACGCGAAGTACCAGTAGCGGCAGACGAACAGATCCCGCTCCTCCTCCGGGAGGGAGGACAGAAACCGGTCGATGGCCGCCGTCAGCTCCCGGGCCTCCACGACCTGCTCCGGCGTGTCCGGCGCGGAGAGCGTCTCCGCCAGCTCCTCCATGGCTACGGGGAGCTGGCCGCCGCCCCGCTTGTCCGCCCTGCGCTCCCGCCAGCGGCTGATGGAAATGCGCCGGGTGAGCTTGCCCAAAAAGGTGGACAGCACGGACGGACGGTGGGGCGGCATACTGTTCCACGCCCCCATGTAGGTATCGTTGACGGCCTCCTCCGCGTCCCGAGCGTCGCTGAGTATGCGGTATGCGATGGAATAGCAGTATTTGCCATATTTTTTCGCGGTCTCGGCTATGGCGTCCTCCCCGCGGTTCCAATAGAGCTCCACAATTTGGTTGTCCTCCATCTGAACACCTCCTGACCTTTGATTGGGCCCTTCACCTATCTACTCGGAAAAAGGCGGGGCTGGTTGCGTCGGGGAGAAAAATTTTTTGCGGCGCCATTATGATAACATCTCCGGCGGGAAAAGTCGCGGCACGGTAATTGAATGAGTAAACAATCTATGAACAGAAAGCAGAATAGACGAT
>CAJTYK010000057.1 GCA_910584285.1 uncultured Oscillospiraceae bacterium | reverse complement strand
CCGGCGATGCAGCCGTACTCCCGGATGGCGAAGGACAGCTCCGGGGTGGGGCGCAGAGACTCGAACAGCCGGACAGGGATACCGGCCGCGGCCATGATGCAGGCGGCCTCCCGGGCGAACACGTCGGAGTTATTTCGGCAGTCGAAGCAGACGGCGATGCCCTTCTTCGCCGCCTCGGGGCCCTCGTTCAGGATGACCTTGGCAAAAGCCTGAGTGGCGTGGCGGATGACGTGGATGTTCATCCGGTACAGACCCACCCCCATGGTACCCCGCAGACCGGCGGTGCCAAACTCCAGCTGGGAGAAGAACCGGGCTTCGATCTCCTTCTCGTCCTCGGCGATGGCGGTCAGCTCCGCCTTTTCCGCCTCGGACAGGGCGGGGGAGTTGAGCCATTGTTCATACGCTTTTTTGTAGTCCATTGGGATCGTCCTCCTCAATTATTATTTCCGTTACCTGCCCCGGAAGGGGCGGGCAACACAGAATTAAAACGCGAAATTGCCGTTGACAAACACGGGGATCTCCTTGCCGTCCCGGGTCGTCCCCACGATGGACAGATCCTTGGTGCCCACCATGAAATCCACGTGGGTCATGGACTGGTTCAGCCCAGCCGCCTTCTGCTCCTCCTCGCTCAGATCCTCGCCGCCCTTCACGCAGCTGGGATAGGCCGCGCCGAAGGCCAGGTGGCAGGAGGCGTTCTCGTCAAACAGGGTGTTGTAGAACAGCAGCCCCGTATTCCGAATGGGGGAGTCGTAAGGCACCAGGGCCACCTCGCCCAGGTAATGGGCCCCCTCGTCCACCTCGATGCCGTGGCGGAGGAATTCCTCACCCTCCCCGGCGTGCACGTCCACAATGCGGCCGTCCTTGAAATCCAGATAGAAGTCCTTGATCACGTTGCCGTCCATGGCCAGGGGCAGGGCGGAGTACACCCGGCCGTCCACCCCGTCCCAGCGGGGGGCGGTGAAGATCTCCTCGGTGGGGATGTTGGGCAGGAACTCCACCCCGGCGGGGGTGTGGTCGGTGGCCCCGGCCCAGACGTGGTTGTGCGGCAGGCGCACCGTCAGGTCGGTGCCCAGGGCGTTGGTATAGTGAAGGGAGGCGAACTGGTAGCCGTTGAGCAGCTCCACCCGGCGGCCCACGGCGGCGGCGTGGTTTTTCCAGCGCTCCACCGCCTTGCCGTCCCCGGTGATCCGGCACACGGAGAAGATGGCGTCCCACAAAGCGTCCATGGCCTCCTCACCCTTCTTGTCCGGGAACACCTTCTCCGCCCAGGCGGGGGTGGGGTGGGCCCCCACGCACCACTGGAAGCGGTTGGCCATCATGGCGTCGAAATAGGCCTTGGTGGGCTCGTTGCTGGCCTTGCGGCGGGCCTGGATGCGGGCGGGATCCACCCCCTTAAGCAGCTCCGGGTTGGAGCCGGTGAGGGACAGACGGGGGCACTGGTGCTCCAGATACCAGTCGATCCGGGCCTTCATATAGCTGGGGTACTCGCTGAACACAGCCTCGTCCGCCCGGAGGAACGCCTCCCGGGTGGTGAAGTCGTCCCCGAAGTAGGGCAGCACGTTCCGGGCCCCGCAGTCGAAGCAGGCGGACACGCACTGGCGCATGAGGGGGGCGTACTCCACGTTGCCCTCGATGCTGGGGGTCTGCCCCGGCTGGACGTTCAGGCCCACCTCCACCAGCAGGCGGGCGTACTCGCTGAGCTTGGCTTCAAAATCCTTAACCATTGGTATCGTCTCCTTTTCGGGATGGGCAAAATACCCGAAAATTCCCATCCCAACCTATGCTATATGGAAAGTATACCATATTCGGCGGAGAAACACAATTCGATTTGCATTTTTTTTGCGGGCGATGTATAATGGCCCTAATTTAGTGAGGTAAAGGAGAAAAGCCCATGCTGACCACCGTCATCCCGGAGGGCTACGCCCCCCTGCTGAACCTGTACGACACCCAGAAGGCCATCGGCCTGCTAAAGCGGCTCTTTGAGGACGATCTGGGCGGCGCGCTGAACCTGCGCCGGGTGTCCGCCCCCCTGTTTGTGGAGGCGTCCACCGGGCTCAACGACGATTTGAACGGCGTGGAGCGCCCGGTGTCCTTCGACGTGCCCGACGCCGGGCGGGAGGCCCAGGTGGTGCACTCCCTGGCCAAGTGGAAGCGCATGGCCCTGCACCGCTACCAGTTCTCCGTGGGGGAGGGGCTGTACACCGACATGAACGCCATCCGCCGGGACGAGGAGCTGGACAACTTGCACTCCGTCTACGTGGACCAGTGGGACTGGGAGAAGGTCATCGCCCCCCGGGACCGGACTGTGGACTACTTAAAGGGCGTGGTGCGCACCATTGTAAACGCCCTGGCCAACACCCAGGCCACCCTGCGCTCGGTGTATCCCCAGCTCACCCCCTTGGCCCTCATTGACCGGGAGGTGGCCTTCGTCACCGCCCAGGAGCTGGAGGACCGCTGGCCCGAGCTGTCCCCCAGGGAGCGGGAGGACGCCTGGGTGAAGGATCACCCCACCACCTTCCTGATGGGCATCGGCGGGGCGCTGAAGTCGGGCAAGCCCCACGACGGCCGGGCCCCGGACTACGACGACTGGGGGCTGAACGGGGACATTCTGCTGTGGAACCCCCTGCTGGGCCGGGCCTTTGAGATCTCGTCCATGGGCATCCGGGTGAGCCCGGAGTCGCTGGACAAACAGCTATCCCTGTCCGGCCACGACGAGCGCCGGGAGCTGCCCTTCCACAAGGCCCTGCTGGCGGGAGAGCTGCCCCTCACCATCGGCGGCGGCATCGGCCAGAGCCGGGTGTCCATGTACCTGCTGGGCAAGGCCCACATCGGCGAGGTACAGGCGTCCATCTGGGATCCCCGCACCATGGAAGCCTGCAAAGAGGCGGGCGTGATCCTGCTGTGAGCGGAGGCGGACGGCATGGAGGAAAACAGAGGCAATTTCAACGCCGGGAAGGCGGCAAAGGCAGGGATCAGCTTCGGTAGCGCCTTGGCCATGGTGATCAGCTATACCACCTGGCACTCCGTAGGCTGGGCCATCATCCATGGGCTGCTGAGCTGGGTGTACGTGATCTATTTCGTCATCCGATACTGAGAACAGGGGCCCCGCTCGAAGGAGCGGGGCCCCTGTTTTGCCGTCCGTCCGCCCAAACCGACCATCCGTCCCGGATCGCTGGACATTTGGCCGGGGCGCGGGTATACTACAATCACAGCGAAAGGGGGAGCGCCCGTGAAGGTGGAAGTGCAGATCGATCCGGCCCTGGAGGAGCCGGTCATCGTCCTCCGGGCCCCCATGCCCACGGCAGAGGTGGAGGAGCTGGCCCAAAAGCTGCGGGAGGCCGCCCTCCCTCAGCCCTTCACCGTCTACACCGAGCGGGAGGCGGTACGGGTGTCCCGCTCGATGGTGCTGCGGTTCTACGCCGAGGACAAGGGCGTGTTCTGCCAGACGGGGAAGGGGATCTTCACCGTCCGGGCGCGGCTGTACGAGCTGGAGGAGGCGCTGGCGGGGACGAAATTTGTCCGGGTGTCCAACTCGGAGATCGTCAACCTGGATCGGGTGACGGCGCTGGATCTCACCCTGGCAGGCACCATCAAGATGACCCTGGAGGGCGGGACGGTGTGCTGGGTGTCCCGGCGGTACGTGAAGAAGATCAAGCAGGCGTTGGGCTTGTAGGGGCGCACATTGTGCGCCCGCACGCCCCCGGACGCACGTCATGGACAGCGGGCGCACGCTGTGCGCCCCTACAGGAGGGACGTTTTATGGAAGAAATCAAGAGACAATGGCTGCCCCGCATGATGGTTGGCGGGATCGCAGGCGTGGCGCTGCTGTACTTCATCGGCGGATGGTTCAACGGCTTGGGAAACCAGCCCCTGCCGCTGGGGGATTTGACAGCGTTTTCCCCTGTAAGCCCCCATCTGGCGGGTCTGGTCCGGTGGGAGCCGCTGGCCATGGCGGTCCAGCTGGCGCTGTATTTCGCCCTGGGGGCCGGGGTGGGGGTGGCCACCCTGCCCTTCGCCGACAGCGGGCGGGAGCTGGTGGCGCACTCGCTGATCCATTTCTGCTACACCGCCGGGGTGTTCTCCCTGCTGGTGTGGCTGTGCCGGTGGAGCTGGGGGCGGTGGTATGCGTGGCTGGCGGAGCTGGCGATTCTGGCGGTGATCTATCTTCTCATCTGGCTGGGCCGCTGGGTGGGGTGGTACGCCGAGGCGGCCGCCATCCGGGAAAAGCTGGGGCTGGCCCCGGGGCCCTCCCTGTTCCACTGGAAGGAGACCCTGCCCTATGCGGGCTTCGCGTGCCTGTTCTGTCTGGTGGCGCCCGCGCTGGTGTGGGTCTGCGACGATCACCGCATCCCCCTGCTCAGCATCCTGTACGCGGCGCTGATTCTGCCCATTGTGGGGTTTCTGTCCGGGCTGTCCCTGGGGCGGCGGCACGGGTTCTGCCCGCTGTACCCCATTGCCTGCGGGGCGGTTATCCTGGTGTTTCTCGCGGCGGCCTGGCTTTTTTATGACTTCCATCTGGGCTGGAGCCGGATCCCCGTCGCGATGCTCTCCACGTTCGCGGGCAATCTGGCCGGGGCGGCCTGCCACCGGCGGAGGCGGCGGGCAGAGAACGCGGTTGACAAGGAGGCGTCTTAAATGAGCGGTGTTTCCTGTCTGGCCCTGGCGGGGCTGGTGGTGGTGTTCGGCGTGCCCACCGCCCTGATGGCGGCCTGCGGGCTGGCCCAGCTCCGGCTGGCCCAGCGGCTCAACCCCTGCGCCTTTGCCCTGCCCGTCTCCTCCGGGCTGGCGCTGGGGCTGGCCCTGTACGTGAGATCCGCCCAGTCCGGCTGGCGGGTACTGCTGGCCCAGGTGCTGGTGTACTGGGCACAGGGGGCCTTCGCCGGGTCGGCGGCGGGCTGGGCGGCGGTGTACGCGGCCCGGTATCAAAAACGGAAGGGGTTGAACTTCCTGTGAAAAAGCAGACCCGGATTTACAACGTGATCTTTCCCATCTGGATCCTGATCCTGTTCCCGCAGCTTCTGGTGTTCGTCATCCCCGGCAACCTGATCGTGGACTGCGCGGTGCTGTTCTTCACCCTGCTGGCCCTAAAGCACACCCAAAAGGGGGCAGTGGTGAAAAAGCTGTGGTGGAGGTTTTGGCTGCTGGGCTTTGCCGCCGACGCCATTGGCGTGGTGTGGATGTTCCTGGGGTGGCTGACCGCCGCCCGGGTCTCACAGCTGCTGGGGACGGTGGGCTGGCTGGAGGATGTGGTCATGGCCCTGACGGCGAACTGCTTCCGCCACCCGGCGGCCTTCCTGTGGACGCTGGGCGGCGTGGCGCTGGCCGGGGTGTGCATCTATTTCTTCGACAAACGGGCCATGGGCTCCTGCGAGCTGCTGGACGGCCGGTTGGGCGTCGATAAACGGGAGGAAACGCGCACATGAAGCTGACGATTGGAGAAAAGATTGCCCTGCTGCGGAGAGAAAAGAACGTCACCCAGGCGGAACTGGCGGAATACCTCTTTCTGGCCCCGCAGACCGTGTCCCGGTGGGAGGTGGGGGGCGGCGCCCCGGACATCACCCTGCTGCCGAAGATCGCCGCCTTTTTTGGGGTGAGCATCGACGAGCTGTTCGGGCTGACCTCCCTGGAGCGCGCGGAGAATTTAGTCTGCAAATATTCGGTGCTGCGGGACGACAGCTCCTTTCAGGAGGCGATGGAGGCCATCAATTCCCAGCTCCAGACCATCGACGCCCTTCAGAAAAACGGTGGGGGAGATCCCGGCGAGCTGGAGCGGGAGCGGGATCAGCTGGAGGCGGAAAAGGCCCATATGTGGATTCAGCAGGGCCGGGAGGCGTTTCAGCGGGCCTTTGCCGTCGCGGATCGCTTTGTGCGGAAAACGGAGGGCCGCCCAGAGCACCCGTGGTATCTCCGCATGAGATTGCAGCGGGATCAGCTGTGCGGCAGCATAGGCAGAGGGCGAGAGGCCCTGGCGGAGCGCAGAGCGGAGCTTGCGGCCCATCCGGACGAGCTGTCCCTGCTGCGCTATCTCGCCGTGCTGGACGACCGGCAGGACTACGAGGAGCTTCTGTCCGCCGCGGGACCGGAGGGCCCGGGCAGGGCGCTCCTGTTCCCTCACTCGAAGCAAAACCTGTCCGCCTGGTACTGGCTCATTCACGCGGCCACCGAGACGGGCAATATGGACTTCCTGGAACAGCACCTCCCGCCGATCCTGGCGGTTTGCGGCAAGGAGGACGAGCTGGAGTTCCTCCTGTGCCTGCTGGACGTATACGAGGGCGAGCAGCTTGCAGCGATCCGGGCGCGTCTGCGGGCCCTGCTGTCGGAGGTATCCCTCAATGAATATTTTAAGAAGAAGATCCAAGACCGCATTGAGCAACAGGCGGAACCCGACTGTGTACTCGAATCTGATTGTTGATGATGCTGTTTAAGGGCGCGGGCCTTCCTTTTTTTCCGTTCCTCTTGCAAAACCCGGAGAACATGGTATACTAAGGCAAAGCTTTTGCTCCCGCCCCCGCGGGGCGGGAGCGTCAAATCATTCAGGAATCGAGGGAACGCATATGGAACGCATCACCATCGCCTCCGTCTTTGCCGACAGCGACCGCCTGGACGGCCAGACCGTCACCGTCATGGGCTGGGCCCGCACCATCCGGGACATGAAAACCTTCGGCTTCATCGAGCTCAACGACGGCTCCTGCTTCAAGAACCTCCAGGTGGTCATGGACGCAAACGCCCTGGACAACTATAAGGATATCGCCGGTCAGAACGTGGGCGCCGCCCTCATCGTCACCGGCACCGTGGTGCTCACCCCCCAGGCCAAGCAGCCCCTGGAGGTGAAGGCCGCCTCCATCGCGGTGGAGGGCCCCTCCGCCCCCGAGTATCCCCTCCAGAAAAAGCGCCACAGCGTGGAGTACCTGCGCACCATCCAGCACCTGCGGCCCCGCACCAACCTGTTCTCCGCCGCCTTCCGGGTGCGCTCCGTGGCTGCCCACGCCATCCACTGCTTCTTCCAGGATCGGGGCTTTGTGTATATCCACACACCCATCATCACCGCCTCCGACTGCGAGGGCGCGGGGGAGATGTTCCAGGTCACCACCCTGGACATGAACAACCCGCCCCGCTTGGAGGACGGCTCCGTGGACTGGTCCCGCGACTTCTTCGGCAAGCGGGCCAACCTCACCGTGTCCGGCCAGCTCAACGCGGAGAACTTCGCCATGGCCTTCGGCAGTGTCTACACCTTCGGCCCCACCTTCCGGGCGGAGAACTCCAACACCCAGCGCCACGCCGCCGAGTTCTGGATGATCGAGCCGGAGATGGCCTTCGCCGACCTGGCGGACGACATGGACGTGGCCGAGGCCATGATCAAGCACATCATCAACTATGTCATGGAGAAGTGCCCCGACGAGATGGCCTTCTTTAACTCCTTCGTGGACAAGGGGCTGGTGGAGCGCTTGCAGCACGTGGCCTCCTCCGACTTCGCCCGGGTGAGCTACACCGACGCGGTGGAGATTCTCAAGCAGAACAACGACAAATTCGACTACAAGGTGGACTGGGGCTGCGACCTCCAGACCGAGCACGAGCGCTACCTCACCGAGCAGGTGTACAAAAAGCCGGTGTTCGTCACCGACTACCCCAAGGACATCAAGGCGTTCTATATGCGCCTCAACGACGACGGCAAGACGGTGGCGGCGGCGGACTGCCTGGTGCCGGGGATCGGGGAGATCATCGGCGGCTCCCAGCGCGAGGAGCGCATCGACGTGCTGGAGAAGCGCATGGCGGAACTGGGCCTCAACCCCGAGGACTACTGGTGGTATCTGGATCTGCGGCGGTACGGCTCCTGCCGCCACGCGGGCTTCGGCCTGGGCTTCGAGCGGATGGTGATGTACCTGACGGGCATCAGCAACATCCGGGATGTGGAGCTCCACCCCCGCACCGTGGGCAACGCGGAGTTTTAAGGCGGCACGGAAGTTTAATCCCAACAGACAGCCCCCCGGCATGGCCGGAGGGCTGTTTTGCATATCCTGACCGGGGACTGGAAAAAATTTTTGCAAAAGGGGTTGACATTTACGCGGTTCTGCGTAAAATAGAGAGCGTGCTAATTATTAGCATACGAACGATTTAAGGGAGGGATCCCCATGGAGGATCAAGCCGGGCTGCTGCTCCACCAGCTCATGCGGGCCCACCACAACGCCGTCACCGCCGCCCTCAATGCCCTGGGCCTGCGGGACATCGGCTCCCCCCGGCTGCTGTGGGAGCTGTCCACCTTTCCCGACGACCCCGCCCTGGCCCCCACCCAAAAGGAGCTGGCCGACCGGCTCCACAGCGCACCGCCCACGGTGGCCGCGTCGCTGAAGGCGCTGGAGCGGCAGGGCTATGTAGAGCGCCGCACCGACGAGAAGGACACCCGGCGCAACCGGATCTCCATCACCCAAAAGGGGCGGGACGCCATCGCCCAGGGGATGGACGCCTTCCGGCAGGTGGATGCCCATCTGTACGCGGGCTTCTCCCTCCAAGAGCGGGAGCAGGTGCTACAATTCCACCGCCGGATGCTGGCCAATCTGTACCAGATCGGCGGGGATAAGCGGCAGGATCCGCCCCGCGATCCCCTGGGCCCGCCAAGCGGCCCTCCCCCAGACCCCTTTGAAAGGAAGTGCAGGACTTGTTAAAACGCATCGCCTCTTACATGAAGGGCTATGAGCGGTATGTCATCGGCTCCCCGCTGCTGGTGATTGTGGAGACCATCTGCCAGCTGATCATCCCCCTGCTCATGGCCCGGATCATCAACGAGGGCATTCTGAAGGAGAGCATGGCCCCCATCTGGCAGTCCGGGGCGCTGATGGTGGTGGTAGCCCTGGCGGCCACCCTCACCGGCGCGGCGGCGGCCAAGTGCGCCACCAACGCCGCCCAGGGCCTGGGTGCCAACCTGCGCCGAGCGGAGTTTGAGCGGGTGGCCTCCTTCTCCTTCGCCGACATCGACAAATTTTCCTCCTCCTCCCTCATCACCCGGATGACCAACGACGTGACCAATATCCAGAACACGTCCATGATCTGCCTGCGCATCCTCATTCGGGCCGTGACCATGCTCATCGCCAGCGTGGTGCTCACCCTGTCCATCAACCCCAAGCTGGCCCTGGTGGTGCTGGTGATCCTGCCCATCCTGGCAGTGGCCCTGCTGGTGCTGATGAAGATCTGCTTCCCCCTGTTCGAGAAGATGCAGAAGGCCCTGGATCACCTCAACGAGAAGGTGCAGGAAAACCTCGTCGCTGTGCGGGTGGTGAAGTCCTACGTCCGGGAGGATCGGGAACGGGAGAAGTTCCTGGACGCCAATGACGGCTTCACCGCCGCCGGCCTGCGGGCGGTGCTGCGGGTGGTGGCCATACAGCCTGTGATGATGATCTGTATGTCCGCCGCCACCGTGCTGGTGCTCTACTTCGGCGGCCAGATGGTGCTGGGGCTGGAGATGGATCTGGGCTACCTCCAGACTGTGCTGGACTATATCATGCAGATCCTCATGTCCATCATGATGGTGGGCATGGCCATCCTCCAGCTTACCCGCTCCCAGGCCTCCCTCCGCCGGGTGTTTGAGGTCATCGACACCCAGCCCTCCGTTACCGACGGAGGAGCGCGGAGCCTGCCCGCCCCCCAGGGCCGGGTGGAGTTCAAGGACGTGTCCTTCCGCTACCAGACCGAGGGGGCCGGGGAGGACGTGCTGAAGCAGATTAGCCTGACCGTGGAGCCCGGCCAGTTCGTGGCCATCGTGGGCGGCACCGGTACGGGCAAATCCTCCCTGGTGAACCTGATCCCCCGGTTCTACGACGTACACCGCGGCCAGGTACTGGTGGACGGGCTGGACGTGCGGGACTACCCGCTGGACGCGCTCCGGGGCCGGATCGGCATGGTGCTGCAAAATAACGTGCTCTTTTCCGGCACCATCCGGGAAAACCTCCTCTGGGGCAACGAGAACGCCACTGAGGAGGAGCTGATCCAGGCCGCCAAGGACGCCCAGGCCTACGACTTCATCCAGTCCTTCCCCGAGGGCTTCGACACCTATCTGGAGCAGGGAGGCGTCAACGTGTCCGGCGGGCAGAAGCAGCGCCTTTGCATCGCCCGGGCCATGGTGCGCAAGCCGGCGGTGCTCATTTTGGACGACTCCACCTCCGCCGTGGACTCCGCCACGGAGGGGCGCATCCGGGAGTCCTTCCGGGACAACCTGCGGGGCACCACCGTCATCATCATTGCTCAGCGCATCAGCTCGGTGCAGTACGCTGACAAGATCGTGGTGCTGGACGAGGGCACCGTGGCCGACGTGGGCACCCACGACGAGCTGATGGAGAGCAGCAAAATCTATCGCGAGATCTACGATTCCCAGCAGGAAGGAGGAGACAACAATGGCTGAGCACAAAGGCCCTCACGGCCCCGGCGGGCCCCATGGCGGGCCCCGGGGTGGCTACGGCAAGCCCAAGGATCTGCGCCGCACCCTGCTGCGCACCGTGAAGTATATTGCCAACCGGCCCGTCCTGCTCATCGCGGCGCTGGTCAGCGTGGTGGCGTCCGCCCTGCTGGGGGTGGCGGCCACCTACCTGCAAAAGCCCATCATCGACGGGATCACCAGCGCCTGGGCGGCGGGACAGGCCGATTGGCCCGGGCTGGCGGCCTCCTGCCTGCGGCTCATGGCCGCCTACCTGCTGGCGTCGGTGTGCGCCTATCTCCAGGCCAACCTGATGGCCCAGCTGGCCCAGAAGGGCTGCAACCGGCTGCGGAAGGAGCTGTTTGACAAGCTCCAGGAGCTGCCCCTGAGCTACTTTGACGCCCACACCCACGGCGAGCTCATGAGCCGCTTCACCAACGACGCGGACAACGTGCAGATGGCCCT
>CAJTYK010000056.1 GCA_910584285.1 uncultured Oscillospiraceae bacterium | reverse complement strand
TCGGCGTGGAGCCCTCCGGGGCGGCGTCCATGAAGGCCAGCCTGGAGGCGGGCCATGTGGTGACGCTGGATAAAATCTCCACCATCGCCGACGGCGTGGCGGTGAAAACCCCCGGGGATCAGGTGTTCCCCTACATCCAGCAGCACGTGGACGAGATCCTCACCATCGACGACGACGAGCTGGTGGATGCTTTCCTGGACGTGATGGAGAAGCACAAAATGGTGGTGGAGAACGCCGGGCTGCTCACCGTGGCGGCGCTGAACCACCTGGAGCCGGACGGGCGCAACGTGGTGAGCGTGCTGTCCGGCGGCAATATGGACGTGATCACCATCTCCTCCCTGGTGCAGCACGGGCTCATCAACCGGGGGCGGATCTTTACCTTCTCGGTGCAGCTCCCGGATCGGCCCGGCGAGCTGCTTCGGATCGCGGAGCTGGTGGCGGGGCTCAACGGCAACATCATCAAGCTGGATCACAACCAGTTTGTCAACATCAACCGGCAAGCCGGGGTGGAGCTGAAGGTGACCATGGAGGCCTTCGGCCTGTCCCACAAGGCGGAGATCCTCACTGCCCTGAAGCGGGCGGGCTACGACGTGCGGGAGGTGGCCGCCAGCGGCACCATTACGGGCTGACGCCAGAGGGCGGGTAAGACCGAGAGCCTTTGCCGCCGCGATTGCGCTGGGACAGAATCCTCCCCGCCGACAGGCGGGGAGGATCACAATCCCCGCACCGCCGCGATTGCAGCGGTGCGGGGTATTCAGGTGCGGCGCGCCCTGCGGCGGGCCTGCTGGACGCGGGCCAGGGGGCGTGGGGAGCCATCCAACGCCGCCGCCGGCGACCTCCGCGTGTTCTATCCTATGCGGCAGGGCCGGGGCTGCCCCAGGCCGGGGGGCCGGGGACGGGCCCTTCGGTCAAGCCAATCTCACAGAAAGAGGGAGAAAACCATGGTGAAGATTGCCCCTTCCATTCTTTCGGCGGATTTTTGCAATTTGGAGCGGGACATACGCCGTGTGTCCACCGCGGACTGGCTCCATGTGGACGTGATGGACGGGGCCTTCGTGCCCAACCTCACCATCGGCGTGCCGGTGGTGGCGTCCATCCGGAAGCACACGGAGATGTTTTTGGACGTGCACCTGATGATCGACAAGCCGGTGCGGTATGTCGAACAGTTCTGCAAGGCGGGGGCGGATCTGCTGTCCGTCCACCTGGAGGCCGACCACCCCACCCGCATCGCCGACGCCCTCCACGCCATGGAGGCCAACGGGGTGAAGAAGGCGGTGGCCCTGCGGCCCATCACGTCGGCCAAGGCCGTGCTGCCCTATATCGAGCAGCTTGACATGGTGCTGGTGATGACGGTGGAGCCGGGGTTCGGCGGGCAGAAGTTCATGGAGTCCCAGCTGGACACCATCCGGGAGGTGCGGGCGCTGATCGACAAATACAACCCGGCCTGTGAGCTGGAGGTGGACGGCGGCATCGCTCCCGGTACGGCGGAACAGGTCATTGAGGCCGGGGCCACGGTGCTGGTGGCGGGGTCTGCGGTGTACGGCGCGGAGGATCCGGCGAAGGCCATTGAACTGCTGCGGGGATCGGCTTCGTAGGGGCCGGCGTCCCCGCCGGCCCGCCCAGGTTCCGCACATAAAAAAGGGCCGCCGAGGACGGCGGTCCCTACACACAGGAGATGACCCCCATGGACTATTTCCCCGCTGCCCTGGAAAATTTAGTGGAGCAGTTCGCCAAGCTCCCAGGCGTGGGCCGCAAGAGTGCCCAGCGGCTGGCCTTTTACATTCTCGATCAGCCGGAGCAGACGGCCAAGGACTTCGCCGCCGCCCTGCTGGACGCCAAGACCTCCATCGGCTGCTGCCCGGTGTGCCAGAACCTCACCGACGGGGAGGGGGCGTGCCCCATCTGCGCCTCCTCCAAGCGGGATCACGCCACTGTGTGCGTGGTGGCCGACCCCAAGGACGTGGTGGCCATGGAGCGCTCCCGGGAGTACGGCGGGGTGTATCACGTGCTCCACGGGGTGATCTCCCCCATGAACCACGTAGGGCCCGACGATCTGCATATCGCCCAGCTGGTGGAGCGGGTGTCCGCCGGGGGGATCGACGAGGTGATCATGGCCACCAATCCGGACACCGAGGGGGAGACCACCGCCCTGTACCTGTCCCGGCTGTTGAAGCCCTTCGGGGTGAAAACCACCCGGCTGGCCTACGGCATCCCGGTGGGCAGCCACCTGGAATTTGCCGACGACGCCACCCTCATGCGGGCGTTGGAGGGACGCAGGGAGATCTAACAGCATATGAAAACCGGGCGCGGAAGGGGAAAACCCCCGTCCGCGCCCGGTTTGTTTCGTATGGGTTCAGTTCACCGGGATCAGTGTGCCCTTCAGGGAGAGGAAGGAGATGTCCTCCACGTCAATGGGCTCCTCAAATTTCCAGGTGTTGAAGGCGTCCCAAAGCACCTCCTCGGGCGTGCTCACATTGTTGTAGCCCCCTGTCCCAGGCTGGGCAGCCACGGTGGAGCCGTCCTTTTTCACGGCGTACAGCGTGTCACCGTGGAACCCGCCGGAGCTGCCGGAGCTGCTGAACATGGTGACCGACAGGGGGGAGAGGGTGACCTGCCGCACCTGGCGGCCCCCCAGCTCGCCCGTCCAGTCCAGGGTGACGGAGGGGTAATATTCCAGGTCGAAGTCCACCGACCAGTCGCCCTCAAGCTGGATACCGGGGCGGAAATAGTCCCCATAGACCCGCAGCTCGTTGCTTTGCAGCGACTTTAAATCCCCCGCCTTGATCAGGGGGAACAGGATGTCCATGCCCCCCTCCACCAGCGTCTGTTGGCACACATCATATTCCGGGCCCGAGGCCCCGGTGACATAGCAGATCAGCGCGCTCTTTCCACTCTCCCGGAGCGCCGGACGCACCCCTTCGGCAAAGTCCAGCCGAACGTGGAAGCAGCCGTCGTCGGCAAAGCCCATGGAGGAGATGCGGATATCCTCCGTGCCCTCCAGGGGCATGGGGGTCTGGCCGGGGGCCAGCACTACCTTTTTTCCGGGCAGGACGGCGTCCGTATACCCGGTGCCCGCCAGATCGCTGGGCTTGTAGATCACCTTGTCGTCCTTGCCCACGCTCAGGCTTTTGAGCACCGCGCCGGTGACGGAGGCGCAGGAGGCGCTGGCGTGGGGCGCGGCCATCCGGGTGTCCAGCCCCGTGATCTCCAGCCGGGCCTCCCGGGTGGGCCGGGCGTTCTCATCATAAGAAATGGTGGCGCTGATCAGGGCGGTTTTTGTCTCCGGGTCGTAGGACACCACATCAAAGCTGTGGGTGGACGGATACCCGGAGCCCACCTGCGCCGCTGGATTTTTCCCCTCCCGATCCCGGATCTCCCCGGCGGTGAGCCACCCTTTGAGGGTCAGAAATTCGTTCAACCTGTCCCCCTCCACGTCCTGGACGGCCATGTAGAACCGGGCCTCCAGATCGTCGGATACGGCGCTGAGCATTTGAATTTTGATCCCCTGATCGGCGCACGACGCCCCCTTGATGTACTGGGCGTAGGGGGCGAAGGGCCCCAGGTGCTCCTGTAGGCTGCGCCAGACCGCCGGGGCCGCCGCCGCGGTGGCCGTCAGCGTCAGCGCGGCGCACACCGCGATGGCCGCCACAGCCCGGCGGCCCAGCCACTTTTTCCACTTCATATCCGTTCCTCCTTCGATGAGTGTGTAGAGCCGTTCCAGCTCCTCCTGGCGGGGGCCGAGCTGTTCCAGTTCCCGCTTATACTGCTCGCTCAGCACGGCTCTCCCTCCTTCAGCTTGTCCCGCAGCAGGGCCCGGGCCCGGGACAGATGAGATTTGATGGTGCCCTCCCGTTTGCCGGTGATGTCCGCGATCTCGGCCACCGAGTATCCCTCGTAATAATACAGGTGGATGGGGATGCGGTACCGGGCGGGCAGGGAGAGCACCGCCTCCGTCACGCTCCCCTCCCCCGGCTCCTCCGGCGCGGACACGTCCTCCTCCAGCGGCTCCTCCCGCCTGCGCCAGGGCAGGCGGAACAGGTCGGTGGCGCAGTTGGAGGCCACCTTCAGCAGCCAGGCCCGGGCGTGGGCCTCGCTGTCAAAGACCGGCCTGTGCCGGACCAGGCGGAGGAATACCTCCTGCATCACGTCCTCCGCGTCGGCGCGGCTGCCGGTTCTGGCGTAGGCCAGACGGTAGATCGCCGGGGCGAACCGCCGGGCCAGCGTGCCGGGATCGTTCCAAGGCTCCTCCATGCGATCCCTCCTTTCCTGCCTCTGATCTGAATACGGAACAGGGCCCCGTTTGGTTGCGTGTTTCCAAGAAAAATTTTTCCCCCGGCGGACGGGGCGGAAATTTTCCGTTTTTGTGCTTTTCCTCTTTTCTTTTTATCAAAGCCGTGTCATAATAGATTCATCTGAAAAAGTTCTTCAAGGAGTGACCCTCATGAAACGCACCGCGGAATTTACCCCCGAAAAGCTGGACTACTTGCGGCTGCTCTCCCGCCGATACCCCACCGTCCAGGAGGCCAGCACCGAGATCATCAACCTCCGGGCCATCCAGAACCTGCCCAAGGCCACGGAACACTTCATCTCCGACGTACACGGGGAGTATGAGGCGTTCCAGCACATCATCAACTCCGCCTCCGGCGTGGTGCGGGAGAAGATCGACGAGCTGCTGGGCTCCTCCGTCCCCCGCTCCGACCGGGATCAGCTGGCCACCCTCATCTACTACCCCGAGGAGAAGCTGGAGGAGATCGAGCGGGAGACGGAGGATATGCGGGAGTGGTATCGCATCACCTTCCACCGGCTCATCGACCTGTGCTGCCTGGTGAGCGCCAAGTACACCCGCTCCAAGGTGCGCAAGGCCATGCCCAAGGATTACGCCTACATCATCGACGAGCTGATCCACACCCACTTCGAGCAGAACGAGACGGACAAGCGGGGCTACTACGAGAACATCATCAACACCATCATCGACCTGGACAGGGCCTCCAACTTCCTGATCCAGCTGTGCGAGCTCATCAAGCGCTTAGCCGTGGATCACCTCCATCTGGTGGGGGACATCTTCGACCGGGGCCCCGGCGCGGACGTGATCATGGACGCCCTCATGGACTACCACAGCGTGGACATACAGTGGGGCAACCACGATATTCTGTGGATGGGCGCCGCCTCCGGCTCCCGGACGCTGGTGGCCACCGTGCTGGCCAACTCCCTGCGCTACAATAACCTGGAGGTCATCGAGACGGGATATGGCATCTCCCTGCGGCCCCTGTCCGTGTTCGCCGACGAGGCGTACCGCAAGTGCGACATCAGCCGCTTCCAGGTGAAGATCGCCAAGGAGGACGAGGGCAGCTTCACCGAGCGGGACAAGCTGCTGGCCGCCCGGATGCACAAGGCCATCACCATGATCCTGTTTAAGCTGGAGGGCCAGAAGATCCGCCGCAACCCCTGCTTCAACATGGACGACCGGCTGCTGCTGGACAAGGTGGACTACCAGGCGGGCACCGTGGAGATCGACGGCACTGTTTATCCTATGCTGGACACCGACTTCCCCACCGTGGATCCCAAGGATCCCTACGCCCTCACCCCGGAGGAGGACGCGCTGATCAACACCCTCACCCGCTCCTTCAAGCACAGCGAAAAGCTCCAGCGCCACGTCCGCTTCCTCTATTCCAAGGGCAGCCTGTACCGGACGTATAACGGCAACCTGCTGTTCCACGGCTGCATTCCCATGCACCAGGACGGCGCCTTTATGAGCTTTTCCATCGGCTGCAAAAACCTGTCGGGCCGGGAATTCCTGGACTATGCCGACCTTACCGCCCGCCGGGCCTACTACAACAAGCCCGGCTCCCCGGAGCGGCAGTTTGGCATGGACTTTTTGTGGTGGCTGTGGTGCGGGCGGAATAGCCCCATCTTCGGCCGGGATCGCATGACTACCTTCGAGCGCCGCTTCGTGGCCGACGAGACCACCCACGTGGAGACGAAAAACGCCTACTACACCCTCTACAACGACCCCGCTGTGTGCGAGGGCATCCTGAAGGAGTTCGGCCTGGAGGGGCCCCACTGCCACATCATCAACGGCCATGTCCCCGTGAAGTCCAAAAAGGGGGAGAGCCCGGTAAAGGGCGGCGGCAGGCTTATCGTCATCGACGGCGGCTTCTGCAAGGCCTACCAAAAGACCACCGGCATCGCCGGCTACACCCTGATCTACAACTCCATGTGTTTCCGGCTGGTGGCCCACGAGCCCTTCGTGGGCAGGGCGGCGGCCATCCGCAAGAACTGGGACATCGCCTCCACCTCCCAGATCTTCGAGCGGCTGGAGCGCCGGGCCACCATCGAGGACACGGACAACGGCCGCCGGATGCAGGAGCAGGTGGACGACCTGCTGGATCTGCTGCGGGCCTACCGCAGCGGCGCCATCGTGGAGAGCCATAAGACCTGATCGGCCAACCCACCGCGGGGAAAGAGACCCCATAAACCGGGCCGTTTCCCCGCGGTGCGCCCTGTTTCCCAGAATTTGATACCAAACTGTAACCTTTTTTTGCGGGAAATTCCTTGCCCATTTCAATCTATAGTGGTAAAATAATGCCGTTGTCAAAAAGTACGATGGAGCTGGGCCGCACTTTGGTTCAAAATTGCCGCTGCGTGTCCGCTTTTCCGGCGTCAAGGGCTGGAAAAGATTACCGCCGCGGCTTTTTTCTATGGAGCGGCTTCGCATAGGGAGGTTGTGACGTGATGGAAGAATCGACGCCGAATACCCCGAACACGCCTGATACCCCAAACAGCCCCAGCACGCCGAAAACCCCAGGGGGCCGAAGGGCCGCGAAAAGGGTTCCCGTAGGGCTGATCGCTGGCCTGACGGTGGCGGCCCTGGCGGCGGCAGTGGTGGGCGGCTATTTCGGGCTGTGCGCCTGGGTGAAGGATAACGGCTGTCTGCTCCCCGGAACGGTGGCCGTGGACGACCGGGGCGAGGCGGTGGCCGATCTGGACAAGCTGTCCCGGGAGGACGCGCTGGAGCTGGTGTCCCGGGAGATGGATCAGCGGCTGGGCGACCGCAAGCTCACCCTGCTGTACGGCGACGGAAAGAAGAAGGAGCTCACCGGCGAGCTCATGAACATCTCCCCGGAGGCGGCGGTGGAGGCCGGCTTCTCCGCCAAGGGGGAGCAGCCCCTGTGGAAGCTGGGGGCACTGTGGCTGGGGGCGGTGCAGGAGCCCTGCCAGATGTCCCTGTCCGCCGCCGCCTTCACCCAGGAGGGGGAGGCCCAGGCCAAGCGGGTGATCCAGTCCATCGCGGACGAGGTGAGGGTGGATCCGGTGGACTTTACCTATGAGGTGAAGGAGGAGACGGTCACCGTCACCCCCGGCACCGACGGGCAGAAGCTGGATACCGACGCTCTGCTGGCCGCCGTGGAGGAGGCCCTGGCCCAGGGCGAGACGGAGCTGCGGGTGGAGACTGAAGCCGTCCCTGGGGCGGAGCTGTCCGGCACGGTCATACGGGATCTGGTGCACGTGGAGCCCCAGGCCCCCGGCGTGGACAAGGACGGCAAGCTCACCCCGGCGATCATCGGCCGCACGGTGGACGCGCAGGAGGCCCAGAAGCTGCTGGACGCCGCCGCCCCCGGCGAGAGCGTAGAAATTCCCCTGGCCCTGATCCCGCCGGACACCACCGGCGACGAGCGGCTGTACTACAAGGATCTGCTGGCGGAGGTCACCACCAATATGGACGGGGTGGCCAACCGCTCCTTCAACGTGAACCGGGCGGCCTCCTTCTGCAACGGGAAGGTGATCCAGCCCGGCGAGGTGTTCTCCTATATCGGCACCATCGGCAACCCCAGCACCGGCAACGGCTATAAGCCCAGCACCGGCTACCAGAACGGCGAGACGGTGGCCATGGACGGCGGCGGGGTGTGCCAGGTGTCCTCCTCCCTGTACTATTGCGCGGTGTACTCCAACCTGGAGATCGTGAAGCGGGCGTGCCACGCCTTCTCCACCGGCTATATCCCCAACGGGCTGGACGCCACCATCTACTACCCCAGCCTGGACTTCAAGTTCCGGAACAACACCGGCTTCCCCATCAAAATTGTGGCCTATTGCGAGGGCGGGGCCTGGGGCAAGCTCACCGTCCAGTTCTACGGCAGCAACCCCGACGGCATCCACGTGGAGACCCAGCGGTACACTCAGAGCTCCACCGCCTGGACCACGGTGTATCAGCCGGACGAGACCATCCCCCGGGGCACCACCACGGTGAAAACCACCCCCTATACGGGCTATGTGGTGGATGTGTACCGCTGCGTGTACGACGCCAACGGCAAGCTGATCTCCCGCACCTTTGAGAATCACAGCAAGTACAACAAACGGGATAAGGTGATCCTCTACAACCCGGCGGACGAGGGGCCCTGGGGCCCCGGCGTGGGCCCCGGCGTGGATCCCGGTGTGGAGCCCACCCCGGAGATCCCGCCCGTCACCGAGCCGCCGGTGACGGAGCCCCCCGTGACGGAGCCGCCGGTGACAGATCCCCCTGTGACGGATCCCCCTGAGACCGAGCCACCGGTGGAGCCCACGCCGGAGCCGCCCCCCACCCAGTATATTGACCTGCCCGGCAGCGAAACGGGGGCGTGAGCTGTGTTTGAAGGCTTTTCCCAGCAGACGGTGGACTTCATGTGGGGCATTCGCTTCAACAACGACAGGGCCTGGTTCGAGGCCCACAAGGGGGAGTACCAGACCTGCTTTCTCACCCCCATGCGGGAGCTGGGGGGGCAGGTGCAGGCCGCCCTGCTGGAGCAGTTCCCCAAGTGTGGGCTGAACCTGAAGGTGTCCCGGATCTATCGGGACGCCCGGCGGCTGTTCGGCCGGGGGCCGTATAAGGATCACCTGTGGCTGTCCCTGTTCCGGTTCGGCAACGAGTCCGGCGGGCATCCGGTGCTCTGGTTTGAGCTGGCCCCGGAGGGCTGGAGCTACGGCATGGGCTTCTGGGAGGCCGACGCCCTTACCATGGAGAAGCACCGGGCCCGGATCGACCGGGATCCCAGGCCCCTGCTGCGGCTGCACAACAAGCTGTCCAAGCAGGGGGAGTTCACCCTCCAGGGTCCGGACTATAAGCGGCCCAAGCCCTGCGGGGAACCCCGGCTGTCTGTGTGGTATAACAAGAAATCCCTGTCCATCGGCCACGAGGAGGAGCTCACCGAGCTGCTCTACACCCCGGCGCTGGCGGATCGGGTGAGGTCGGGCTTTGCCTTCCTCATGCCGTACTACGACTATTTTTCCACCCTCTGGGCGGATCCCGATCCCCGGGTACCTTTTTCTCGAGAGAAAAAGTAACCAAAAGGGTCTGCGACCCGTGAGCTTGAAACCGTTACCAACCTGGGCTGAAGGAATAAAAGCTGCGTCGGCAACGGAACGAGCCGGTTCATGATCCCTTTCCCGCGCAAACGGTTCCGGTGGCGCTGCCGCTGGAACCGTGTTTTTTTGCGAAAAGGGCCCGTCCACCCCGTCTAAATCCGGACTCAGGCGCTTATACTGATTTAACAGGTTGCATTTTCCAGCGGCCCATTGTATAATGAGGTGCTAATGGTAAAATTACGCTGAAAAAACAGCTTTTTGTCCCTTCCGCCCCAGGTGGGAGGGTTTGGAACAGCGGGGGAATGAGTATGGAAACGAGAAACATCCGTGACTATCTCCGGCCCGGGAAGCGGGCCCATCTGGTGGGTATCGGCGGGGTGTCTATGGCCTCCCTGGCGGAGGTGCTCCACGGGGCAGGGGTGGAGGTCACCGGCTCCGATCAGAAGGAGAGCGCCACGGTGCTCCATCTGCGGAAGCTGGGCATCCCGGTGGTCATCGGCCACCTGTCTGAGAGCGTGGCGGGGGCGGACTGCGTGGTGCGCACCGCCGCCGTCCACGACGCCAACCCGGAGATCGCCGCCGCCCTGGATGCGGGCATCCCGGTCTTTGAGCGGGCCCAGGCCTGGGGGGCCATCATGCAGGGGTACAAAAACGCCCTGTGCATCTCGGGCACCCATGGCAAAACCACCACCACCTCCATGTGTACCCACATCTTCATGGCGGCCAAGGCCGACCCCACGGTGATGATCGGCGGCACCCTGCCGCTGCTGGAGGCCTGCCACCGGGTGGGGCACGGGGACACCATCATTTTGGAGTCCTGCGAGTACTGCAACTCATTTTTGTCCTTCTTCCCCACGGTGGCGGTGATCCTGAACGTGGAGGCCGATCATCTGGACTTTTTTAAGGATCTGGAGGATGTGGAGCGCTCCTTCCGCAGGTTTGCCGACCGGGTGCCGGAGGGCGGCCTGATTGTGGCCAACTGCGAGGACGCCAACACCAGGCACGTGCTGGAGGGGGAGACGCGGCCTGTGCTCACCTTCGGCGTGGAGCAGGGGGACGTGCACGCTGACAACCTCACCATGGAGCACGGCTTCGGCTCCTTCGACGTGATCTACCACGGGGAGAAGTACGCCCACCTGGATCTGTCTGTCCCCGGACTGCACAACGTGAAGAATGCCATCGCGGCGGCGGCGGCGGCCATCGCCCTCCACCTGCCGGGGAAGGCAGTGGAGGACGGGATGCGGGACTTCCGTCTGCCGGGGCGCCGGTTCGAGTACAAGGGGATGTACAATGGCGCGGAGCTGTGCGACGACTACGCCCATCACCCCGGGGAGCTGGCCTCCCTGTTCGACACGGCGGCGGCGTTGGGCTACCAGCGGGTGGTGTGTGCCTTCCAGCCCCACACCTACTCCCGCACCCACGAGCTGTTTGACGACTTCGTGAAGGTGCTCCAGCGGCCGGACGTGACCCTGCTGGCGGAGATCTTTGCCGCCCGGGAGGACAACGACATCGGCATCTCGTCGGCGGATCTGGCGGCGAAGATCCCGGGGAGCATCTACTGCCCCACCCTGGCGGACGTGACGGCCAAGCTGCGGGAGATCGCCCGGCCGGGGGATCTACTCCTCACCGTAGGGGCCGGGGATATTTACCTGGCGGGGGAGGCGCTGATAAAAGAAGGATAAGGGGCCCCCGCAAAGCCGCCCTTCAGGCTTTGTGGGGAGAGGAGGCACAGCGGAATGAGCGAGCTTTGGCCGAAGGCCGAAGTGAGCGGTATGGAGCTTGTGCCGACGAGGGGGCCGGGGATATTTACCTGGCGGGAGAAGCCCTCGTCAAGGAAGAATAGCAAAAGGGCCCGCCCGGGAAGCCCGGGCGGGCCTGTTTTATGCTCCCTGCATAAACAGGGCATTCAGGAACCGGCGCAGGATGCCGCCGAAGCCCAGCCGGGGCACCTCGTCCGCCGCCACCAGGTCGATGGCATCCACCTGCTCGCCGTCCACCAGCACCTTTAGCACGCCCAGCTTCTGGCCCTGCTCCACCGGGGCCTCCACGCTGTCCGCCAGCTCCATCTGGGTGGTCACCGAGCCGGTCTTGCCCTTCTCCAGCAGGATGGAGCACTCCCGCTGGGTCACGGGCTGCACCGTGTCCTTCGTCCCCAGCAGCACCGGCACCGGCGGGATGGCCTGATCCGGGTACACCGGGGTGATGGCGTAGTTGGCGAAGCCGTAGTTTAGCAGGGCCTTGGCGCTGTCGA
>CAJTYK010000055.1 GCA_910584285.1 uncultured Oscillospiraceae bacterium | reverse complement strand
CCCTTCTGCTGGGCGTTGTGGATGGTGTTGAGCACCGCCGTTTTCAGCCCGGAGAAGGACATATCCAGCGGGTGGTCGGCCACGTGGGCCCGGGGGAAGGGGTAGGCGGTGTCATCCCCACCCTGGGCCAGCCTGTCCAGCGGCCCGCCGCCGGGGTAGCCCAGCCCCAGCACTCGGGCGGTCTTGTCAAAGCACTCCCCCGCTGCGTCGTCCCGGGTGGAGCCCAACACGGTGAAACGGGTGTAGTCGGACACGTCCACAATGGCGGTGGTGCCGCCGGACACACATAGGCACAGGAAGGGGGGCTCCAGGTCGGGGTGGGCCAGGTAGTTGGCGGCGATGTGCCCCCGGACGTGGTGGACGGGGATCAGGGGCACGCCTAAACCGAAGGCGGCGGACTTGGCGAAGGACACCCCCACCAGCAGGGCGCCGATGAGGCCCGGGGCGTAGGTTACCGCCACAGCGTCGATGTCCCCCTTGGACAGCGCCGCCTGCCGCAGGGCCTCGTCGGCCAGACCGGAGATGGCCTCTACGTGCTTGCGGGAGGCGATCTCGGGCACCACGCCGCCGTAGATGGCGTGCATATCCGCCGACGAGGCGATCACGGAGGATAGGATCGTCCGGCCGTCCCGCACCACGGCGGCGGCGGTCTCGTCGCAGGAGGATTCAAAGGCCAGTATGTTCATGCAATCACGCTTTCTTTTGTTCTAAATCGAGCTGGTAGTACCGGGAGGGCACACCGTCCTCCACGAATTCCTCCATCAGCTGGAAGCCATTCTTTTCCAGGATCCGAATGGATGAGAGGTTATCCGCGAAGGTAAAGGCCCCCACGGTTTTGAGGCCGTATTTTCCCGCGATCTCAGGGAGGAACCGCGCGAGGGCTGTGGAAGCCACGCTCTGCCCCCAGAGAGCCCGCTCAAACACACAGTAGCTCACCATGGCGCCGGGGGTGCCGTCTGGGTCGATGCCGTAGCACCACACGTCGCCCACGTGCCGCCCGTCCGCCAGGATGGTGCGCCCGAAGCTGGACGCGCCGGGGAGCTGGGAGATACGGAAGTCCTCTGCCGCCTCCTCCGCTGTCTTGGCCTTCATGGGGAGGGTGGCGCGGATGGCGGGCGTGTTCATTTGCTCAAAGGAATGGGCTGCACTTTCCGCGGTGCGGCTTCCCAACACGATGTCCATGTCAGCCCTTATCCTTCCGAATCTCAAACGGTTCCCCGTACACCTGCTCCTCCCGGACTACGTCGTAGTCATAGCCGGGGAAATCCTTCCGGAGGGTGACGGTGTTCAGGCAGTCATAGCCCAGACGGCGATACAGCCGGATGGCCCGCTGGTTCCGGGCCGCCGCCTCGAGATACATGGACTGGGAATACTGCCGTACCATGGCCTCCGCCAGGCGGACGGCCTGACTGCCGACGCCCCGACCCTGGTATTCCGGCAGGACGAACAGATCTTCCAGCCAGTCGATCTCCCCGCCCCGGCTGCCCAGGTGGAGCAGGCCCACGGCAGCGTCCCCCAAGGTGATGAAGTACAGCTTGTGCCCCTCACCGCTCCAAACGCGCAGGTCGGCCTTGGCCTCCTCCTCCGTCTGGTGGTAGTGGTTGTGGGCCAGCCAGAAGCCCTGGATGAGCCGGACGGCTTCAGCCTCTCGGCTCTCCTCGTAGTCCACCAGGGAGGGGAACGCCTCCTCCACCCACTCCGGCGCGGGTTTTACCGCCTCGCCGGGTTTCAGGGGAAGCTGAATGTACCGCTCAAAATGGGCGGGGGAGAAGTATCCGGCGTACACCCCCCGGTGGAGGGCCTCCACCTCCCGGTCATCCGGCTCCGGGCCCCGGTAGAGGCAGTGGAACCGCACCCCGAACAGGGCGCACTGGTAGTCCAGCACCCGGAAGCCGTTGCGCTCGTAGAAGGCGATCCGTCGGCGGCGCAGATTGTTTTCTTCCGGGGGAGCCTCTGGGTCAGGGGCCTCGGCCTCGCCGAACAGCTGGCCGTACCGCGTCCCCAGCAGGGCCAGGATCCTCGTGCCCAACCCGCCGTTGCGTTTGCCCCGCAACACCCCCAGGTATTCCAGCAGGGCCCCCTCCCGGCCCTCGGGCAGCCACAGCAGGGCGTAGCCCAGGGGCTGGCCGCCCTCGGTGATCAGCAGGGGGTCGTACCGGCCCATGTCCAGCAGCCGCAGCATGGCGGACAAGGGCTTCAGCTCCGCCTTGGGGAAGTCGGCGGTCATCTCGTTTTGGTAGAGGGCGGTGAGCTCCTCTCGATTCATCAGCTTCAGTTCCATAGCTTCCTCCGTCTGTAGGGGCGCACATTGTGCGCCCGTTACTCCGACCCAAAGGTTAGGGTCATCAGAATCGCGTCCTCCCGGGGCGCGTCATAATAGTTTTTCCGCCGCCCCACCGCGATAAAGCCGTGCTTCTCGTACAGCGCGATGGCGGGGACGTTGGACGCGCGCACCTCCAGCATAAGGCAGGCCAGGTGCTCCCGCCCGAAGGCGGTCAGGGCGGACAGCAGGGTGTCCGCTATCCCCTGGCGGCGGGCATAGGGGGCCACGGCGATGTTGTCCAGATTGCCCTCGTCCAGCACGGTGGACAGCACGGCGTAGCCCAGCAGCGCGCCGTCCTCCCCCTGGGCCAGCAGGATGGCGACAGCAGGGTTGTCCAGCGCCGCCCGGTACAGGGTCTCGCTCCAGGGGTCGGCGGGGAAGCAGATCCGTTCCAGGGCGGTGAGCTGGGGCAGGTGTTCGTTTGCTGCGGGTGTGATTTGGATGTTCACGGTTACCTCCCGGGACGGCCTGTCAGGGCCGCTCTCTCTGGGCCGGCCTTAGGCTACGGGGCGCTGCGGCCGGCCCGCCGGTCCCGTCCCTGACAGGCCGTCCCTCCGTTGGTGGTTGTTGGGACAGTTACAGCCGGGAGGCTACCTCCAGGGCCACCCGGAGGTATTTCTCGTAGTCGGAGGCGGGCACCGAGCCCATGGTGCGGCGATCCCAGGCGGCCCCGTCCAGGCTGTCCTCGGCGTAGAGAAACTGGTACACCGGCGCGCCCCGGAACTGTCCGACCGCCATGGCGGAGGCGCACTCCATATCCACGGCGATGCAGCCGTCGGTTTTGCGCTTTTCCATGTTGTTCCGGGTCTCCCGGTAGAAGGCGTCCGTGGTCCACACCCGGCCCTTTACATAGGGCAGGTGCAGCTCGTCGAAGATTTCGCCTAAGCGGTCCGCCGTGGGGATATCCACGTAGTCGCCCACGGGCAGATAGTGGTAGCTGGTGCCCTCGTCCCGGTAGGCCTGGGTGGGGAGGATGAAGTGCCCCGCCACCAGGGCGGAGCCCAGCACGCCGCAGGAGCCGTAAAGCAGCACCTTTTTCGCGCCCATGGCCAGGGCCTCCTCTAACATCCCCGCCGTGCCCGGGCCTCCAATGTTAGACTGGACGATGCCCATATCCCGGCTATTCCAGTTTAGTTTATAGACTGGGATATCCCGGCCCTCCCGCAGATTGACAATGACTTCCGCGGTGCAGACGTGATCCAGCACCTGGAAGGTCTTGTCCTGGAAGGTCATGATGATCGTCTCGGGGAACTCCGCTGTGGGGTGGAAGGAATTCTGGTATTCAAATTTTACGATTTCCTCGGAATCGGGGTCGAAGGTGTCAAACAGGCTCATTTGGGGTGCCTCCTTTTGTAGGGGCGGACATTGTCCGCCCGTGTTCTATGAGAGATGCCGGGTGACGGCTTTATGTAGGGGCGGATATTATCCGCCCGAAAAATGGTATGAGTCCAGGAAAACGCGGGCGGGTGATACCCGCCCCTACAGGCGCGGCACGGACGGTCAGTGGCACTCCGCCCAGGTGCGCCCCGCCTTGGCATCCGCCACCAGCGGCACCGACAGCGCCGCCACCCCCTCCATTTCCTCCTGGAGCAGGGCCTTCACTCGTTCCGCCTCGCCCTCGGGGCACTCCACAATCAGCTCGTCGTGGACTTGCAGCACCAGCCGGGCCTCCAGCCCCTCGGCTCGCAGTCGGGCGTCCACCTTGATCATGGCCAGCTTGATGATGTCCGCCGCCGTGCCCTGGATGGGCATATTCAGCGCCACCCGCTCCCCAAAGGATCGGGTGTTGAAGTTGGAGCTTTTCAGCTCCGGCAGCCAGCGGCGGCGGCCGTAGAGGGTGGACACAAAGCCGTCCTCCCGGCCCCGCTCCACCACCCGGGCCATATAGGCGTGGACGCCGGAGTAGTGCTGGAAATATTTCTCCATATACTCCTTGGCCTGGGCCACGGTGACGTGGATGTCCTCGGACAGGGAGTAGGCGGAGATGCCGTACACGATGCCGAAGTTAACGGCCTTGGCTGCCCGGCGCAGCTCCGGGGGCACCGCGTCCTGGGGCAGCCCGAACACCTGGGAGGCGGTGACGGTGTGGATGTCCACGCCGGAGTTGAAGCCGTCGATCATGGCCTGATCCCCGGACATATGGGCCAGCAGCCGCAGCTCGATCTGGGAGTAGTCCGCGTCCACCAGCACCTTGCCCTTGGGGGCCACGAACATCTTCCGCATCTCCGCGCCCAGGGGGGTGCGCACGGGGATATTTTGCAAATTCGGCTCGGTGGAGGACAGCCGCCCGGTGGCGGTGACGGTGTTCTGAAAGCTGGTGTGGATCCGCCCGTCGGCGGCGATGACCTTGCCCAGCCCCTCCACATAGGTGGAGTTGAGCTTGGTGAGCTGGCGGTAGTCCAGCACCGCCCCTACGATCTCGTGCTGAGGGCGCAGCTTTTCCAGCACGTCCACGTTGGTGGACCAGCCGGTCTTGGTTTTCTTCACGGGGGGTAAACCCAGCTTGTCGAACAGGATATGGCCCAGCTGCTTTGGGGAGAGAATGTTGAACTCCTCCCCGGCCAAGCGGTAGATCTCGGCTTTCAGCGTGTCGATGCCCAGCTGGAGCTGCTTGCCGAAGTCGGCCAGGGCCAGGGCGTCCACCAGCACGCCCTCCCGCTCCATCCGGGCCAGCACCGGGCACAGGGGGAGCTCAATGTCTGTTAGCACGGACAGCAGGCCGTATTCCTCCAGTTTGGGCTTGAATAGGTCGTAGAACGCCTCGATCCACGCCGTGTCCTCATACCAGGCGGTCTGGGCCTTGAGGCCGTCGTCCAGCAGGGAGAAGGCGGTCTCGTCTTTGTAGGCGGCGGACTGCTCCACCTCCTTTTTGAAGTAGGATACCACTAGCTTCCGCAGCTCGTAGCTGCCCGCGGTGGGATCCAGCAAGTAAGCGGCCAACTCCGTGTCAAATACGAATCCCTCGGGCTCGACGCCCTCATCCAGCAGGGCGCGGCACAGCTCCTTGACCCCGTGGGTCACCTTTTTCACCGTGGGGCCGAATAGGGCTGACAGCAGGGTGTGGTAGTCCCCCTCATAGGCGGCGGCGCGGATATCGTACAGATACGCCTGTTTCCTGTCGTTCTCGCTGAGGGACACCGCCACCCCTGCCAGCTCTGGCAGGGGCAGGACGGCCACGGATTCCGCCCCCTCCCACCTGGGCAGGGCGTCAATGAAGTCCGCCTCGGTGAGGACGGGGATCACGGTGACCTGGACTTCCTCCGGTTCTTGGGCGGATTCCGCCCCGGTGGGCCCGGGGGTGAGCTTCAGCTTGTCGATGAGCTTGGTGAACTCCAGGTTCAGCAGGAGCTGGTACAGGGCTGGGCCGTCGAAGGGCTGGCGCTTGGCGTCCACCGGGTCGAAGTCCATGGGGGCATCGCAGCGGATGGTGGCCAGATCCTTGCACAGGCGGGCGCTGTCCGCCCCCTCGGCCAGCTTCTTCACCAGCCCCGGTTTGGCGGGGGTGTCGGGGGCGGAGCAGATGTCTGGCATATGATCGTAGAGGTGCTCTACTGTGTGGTAGAGCTGCACCAGGGCCAGGGCGGTCTTTTCTCCAACCCCCTTCACGCCGGGGTAGTTGTCCGATGAGTCCCCCATCAGCGCCTTCAGGTCGATCATGTTGACGGGGGCGAAGCCGTACTCGGCCCGGAATTCCTCCGGGGTCACGTCCCGGGTGGTAGTCTGACCCATGCGGGTAGACACCAGCTTCACAGTGGTGTGATCGTCCACCAGCTGGAGGGCGTCCTTGTCGCCAGTGACGATCACCGTCTCCCCGCCCTGAGCGGCGTTCACCCGGGCCATGGTGCCCAGCAGGTCGTCCGCCTCCCAGCCCTCCAGCTCGTACCGGCGGACGTTCATGGCGTCCAGCACGTCCTTCAGCACCGGCATCTGGACGGCCAGCTCCTCCGGCATCCCCTTGCGCTGGGCCTTGTACTCGGCGAAGGCCTTGTGCCGGAAGGTGGGGGCCCGCAGATCGAAGGCCACCGCCAGCCCCTGGGGCTGCTCCTCGTCCAGCAGCTTGAGCAGGATGTTGAGGAAGCCGAAAATGGCGTTGGTGGGCAGGCCCTCCCGGGTGGACAGGTTCTGGCTGACGCCGTAAAAGGCCCGATTGACGATGGAATTGCCGTCGATGACCATGAGCTTCATGGGGGACACCTCGCAATAATGTGTTGAATATTGGGAGCGATTTGCTGATTCCCGCCCCTTGCGGGGGTGGGAATGGACAGATAATTCAGTATACCACTTTTTGGGGAGATTAGCAAGACGGGCCGCCGTCCGTGATGGACGGCGGCCCGGTCAGCCGGGAGTTCTACGATTCGACGGCGACTTTACTTTCTGTTCGGCTTTCTTTTGATTCTCAGCAGTTTCATAAAATCATCAAACAAAGAGGTATCCACCGGCTCGAACATAATCCATTTCCCATCATGGTAAGTCTGAGCCCCGTCATATAGTTTTTGAACTTCTTTTGAGAAATTTTCCCGTTCCGCTTCAAACTTGAGCCGTTCGTCTTTCCCCAAGATCACCATAAAACCCATGCCGTGCTCTTTTGCGTATAACGCGCACAGCGTTTTACCGCCCCGGCGGTATTTATATTCATAGATCCAAGCCTTGCCGCCTTTCCCCCACAAACAATCCATATCATATTGTTTATTAATGAAAGCGCATAGCTGATTCCATACATCATATAAAGACTTTCCAAGCAAGGCTGTTAGTTCTTCTTTGCCGGGTATCGTATCAAGCATATCGGCCCTCCTGACGTTCAGCGCAGCACCGCGCCGCAGTCCTGCTCCAGCGTCTCCAAAATGGACTTCACGTCCTCGTCCGCCTCCTCGCCGGTGAGGGAGCGGTCGTCCGCCCGGAGGGTCAGATTGAAGGCCACCGACTTTTTGCCTTCGCCGATGTTCTTCCCCCGGTAGATGTCGAACAGGGCCACCTCCTTCAGCAGGCCCTTTGCCCCCTTGCGGATGGCGCTTTCCAGCGCTCCCACGGTGACGGCTTCGCCGCACACCACGGCGATGTCCCGGGTGACGGCGGGGAACTTGGGCAGGGGGGCGTACTCCGGATCCGGCCCGCAGGCCAGCAGCAGCTCGTCAAAGCTGAGCTCCGCACAGTACAGCTCGCCGTCCACACCGAAGTTCCGGGCCGCCTGGGGATGGATCTGGCCAAACACGCCCACGATGTCGTCGCCGCTGTAGACGTAGGCACAGCGGCCCGGGTGGTAGGAGGGGTCCTCGGCGCAGGGCTCAAAGTGGATATCCTTCGCCCGGAGGGACTTGAGCACCGCCTCCACTGTCCCCTTCAGGGTGAAGAAGTCCATGCCGTCGCCGTAGGCCCCCAGGGTGAGCACCTGGGCCTCGATGGCCAGGCCGTCATCCTTCCCCAGGTCGTTCACCGCCTCCACCACCGCCTCGGTGAGGCCGGCCAGCCCCATGCCCTCCAGCTTGGCCTTGGAGCCGGCCAGGGCGGGGTCGTTGGCGTCCATGGGCTCGGAGGGGGCCTTGGGCATATAGATCCGGCCCAGCTCGTACAGCCAGGCGGTCTTGTTCCGGTTGTTCCAGTTGCGGCCCAGCACCTCCAGCATGGAGGGCAGGGTGGTGGTGCGCATGATGGAGGTGTCCTCCCCCAGGGGGTTCAGGATTTTGAAGGACTTGCGGTGGGCGTCGTCGGGTTTCCACAGGATCTTATCATAGGCCGCAGGGGAGATGAAGGAGTAGGTGATGATCTCGCTGTACCCGCAGGCGCGGCACACCTCGCCCAGCTTGTTTTCCACCCGCTGGGTGGGCGACCAGCCCCCCTGGGTCGTCTGCCCCCGCATGAGGGTGTTGGGAATGTTGTTGTAGCCGTGGAACCGGGCCGCCTCCTCCGCCAGATCCGCCATGCGGCGCACGTCGCCCCGGTAAGAGGGGACGCTGACGGTGAAGCAATTCGGGTTGACGGCCTGGTTGTCGGCGTTGATGAAGTCCAGCTTTTCGAAAATCTTGAACATTTCGATGCCGTCGATGTCCGTGCCCAGCAGGGCGTTGATCTTGTCCGGCTCCACCGTGAGCTCCACCGGCTGCGGGACATGGTTCAGAATGTCGATGACGCCGTCCACCACCTCGCCGGCCCCCAGCAGCTCCACCAGCTCGCAGGCCCGGTTGACGGCGGGTAGGGTGTTCATGGGATCCAGGCCTTTCTCGAACTTGGCCGACGCCTCGGTACGCATACCCAGGGCCAGCGCTCCCTTGCGGATGCAGGTGCCGTCAAAGCAGGCGGACTCGAACACCACGTCGGTGGTGTCGTCCACGATTTCGGAGTTCAAACCGCCCATGATCCCGGCAAGTCCCACCGCCCGGCCCTCATCGGCGATGACCAGATGGTTGGCGTTCAGCGTGTGCTCCTTGCCGTCCAGGGTGGTGAGCTTCTCGCCCTCCGCCGCCCGGCGGACGATGATCCTGCCGCCGTTCACGTAGCGGTAGTCGAAGGCGTGCATGGGCTGGCCGTACTCCAGCATGACATAGTTGGTGATGTCCACGATGTTGTTGATGGGCCGCACCCCCATGGCGCGAAGCCGTTCCCGCATCCACTTGGGGGAGGGGGCGATCTTCACGTTGCGCACCATCCGGGCGGTGTACCGGGGCACCAGATCGGTGTCGGGCGTCTCCACATCCAGCAGTTCGGGAAGCACGCCGGGCCCGCCGCCCTTCACCGCCGGCTCATGGAGATTACACGGTATGTCGAAGGTGGCGGATGCCTCCCGGGCCAGACCGATGACGGACAGGCAGTCCGGGCGGTTGGGAGTGATCTCGAACTCGACGACATGGTCGTTTAGGCCCACGGCCTCCCGGATGTCCTGGCCCACTGTCAGCCCGGCCAGCTCGGGATCGTCGGACAGGATCCAGATGCCGTCGGCGTAGGCGGCGGGGAAGTCTCGCTGATCCAGGCCCAGCTCGGCGAAGGAGCACAGCATCCCGTTGGAGTCCTCTCCCCGGAGCTTACCCGCGTGGATCTCCTTGCCCCCGGGGAGGGTGGAGCCGTCCAGCGCCACAGGCACCAGGTCGTTTTCCTTTACATTCTGGGCCCCGGTGACGATCTGGATGGGCTGGCCCTGGCCCGCGTCCACCTGGCAGATCCACATATGGTCGGAGTTGGGGTGGCGCACCAGAGACAGCACCCGGCCCACCACGATCCGGGAGATCTCGGCACCCTCCACGGACACGCCCTCCACCTTGGAGCCGGACAGGGTCATGGCCTCGGCGAACTCCCGGTCGGGTACGTCTATCTGAACAAACTCATTGAGCCATTTTCGGGATAGATTCATATATAAAACCCCTCTTATTTATAAAATAGTAGGAGCGAAACGCAGTTTCGCGGTTAAAGTTCTTTTTGGTTCTTTTTCTTTCAAGAAAAAGAACGCCCGTCCGGCGAGGACGCCCTTAAAATTGTTCCAGGAACCGCACGTCGTTCTCGAAGATCAGCCGCAGGTCGGCGATCTTGAAACGCCGCATGGCGGTGCGCTCCAGGCCCATGCCGAAGGCCCAGCCCGACCACTTATCGGGGTCGATGCCTGCCATCTCCAGCACGTGGGGGTGGATCATCCCCGCGCCCAGAAGCTCAATCCAGCCCTCCCCCTTGCAGGTGGGGCAGCCCGCGCCGCCGCATTTGTGGCACTGCACGTCCATCTCGCAGGACGGCTCGGTGAAGGGGAAGTGGTGGGGCCGGAACCGGGTGACAGTGCCCGCGCCGAACAGCTGCTCCGCCAGCAGGTTCAGGGTGCCCTTCAGATCGGCCATGGTGACGTTCTTGTCGATGACCATGCCCTCCACCTGGTGGAACATGGGGGAGTGGGTGGCGTCCACCTCGTCCTTGCGGTACACCCGGCCGGGGGCGATGATGCGGATGGGCAGCTCCATGGTGTCCATGGCCCGCACCTGCATGGGGGAGGTCTGGGAGCGGAGCATCACCCGGCTGTCCTCGTCAAAGTAGAAGGTGTCCGACCAGTCCCGGGAGGGGTGGCCCTCCTCGGCGTTGAGGCGGTCAAAGTTCAATTCCGCCAGCTCGATCTCCGGGCCGTCCAGGACGGTGAAGCCCATGCCGATAAAGATCTCCTTGATCTCCTCCAGGGCGGCGTTCATGGGGTGGCGGCGGCCCAGCCGGATGGGTCGGCCCGGGATGGTGACGTCCACCGTCTCCGCCTTCAGCTTGGCGGACAGGGCGGCCTCCTCCAGCTTCTGGGTGGCGGTTTCCAGCGCACCCTCCACTGCGGCGCGCACCTCGTTGGCCAGCTGGCCCATGGCGGGGCGCTCCTCGGCGGACAGCTTGCCCATTTGCTTGAGCACCGCCGTCAGCTCGCCCTTCTTGCCCAGGTATTTCACCCGCAGCTCGTCCAGGGCGGCGGAGTCGCGGGCGTTCTCCAGGGCGGAGAGCGCCTCAGCGCGGATTTTTGCTAATTGTTCTTTCATGGCATAGACTCCTTTTGACTGGGATTTGGATAACAAAAAAGCCCTCCGCCCCCAAAGCTGGGACGAAAGGCAACCCTTCCGCGGTACCACCCGCATTCGCGCTTTTCAGCGCGCACTCAAGACCCGGTAACGGCGGATCGTAAAACCGTCCCCCTCTCAGGGGCCGCTCCCGGGCGAACAAGCGGCACGCACCGGGGCGGCTCTCAGCCGGTGACCGCCCCTCTCTTGGATACGCAAGCCCGCTATTTTCCCGTTCCTCGCATTTTACTTTTTCTTTTATATCACATTAAAGGTTGAAATGCAAGGGGGTAAACGCGATAAATATAGTTGAAATGCAGGGGGGAAAACCGTATAATAGTAGAAAACGGGAGGAGGGGGACTATGGGCGAAGAACTTAACCGTCCGGCTGTGGAGGCGGAGCGGGGGATGTCCCGCCTGCCCTCTCGTCCTCGGGACAGCCACAAGGGGGACTACGGCCGGCTGTTTATCCTGGCCGGGAGCCGGGGCTACACCGGGGCGGCGGCGCTGTGCGCCAAAGCGGCGGTGCGCGCCGGGGCGGGACTGGTGACGCTGGCAGTGCCGGAGGACGTGTACCCCATCCTGGCCGTCAAATGCTGCGACGAGGCCATGGTGTGGCCTCTCCCTGGGGATGACGGGGCCGTGGTGGACAAGGCTAAGGGGGCCTCCGCCGCCGTCATCGGCCCCGGACTGGGGCAGGGGGAACAGGCGGAAGGGCTTGTCCTCACCCTGATGCGGGAGCTGACCTGCCCCATTATTCTGGACGCGGACGGTCTAAATATCATTTCCAGACATATAGATGTGTTGGACGAGC
>CAJTYK010000054.1:8424-11830 GCA_910584285.1 uncultured Oscillospiraceae bacterium | reverse complement strand
TCCCTGACCCTGAACCCCTTTGCCGCCATCGGCGATCAGTGGATGCTCATCACCGCCGGCACCCCGGAGCGGCTCAACACCATGACCGCCTCCTGGGGCGGCCTGGGCGTGCTGTGGGGGGTGCCCATGGCCACCTGCTATATCCGCCCCCAGCGGTACACCAAGGAGTTTGTGGACGCGGGAGGATATTTCACCCTGTCCTTCTTCGGGGAGGAGTACCGCCCCCAACTCAGCCTGTGCGGCTCAAAAAGCGGCCGGGATATTGACAAGGTGAAGGAGTGCGGCTTCACCGTGTGTGCCGGGACGGGGAACGCCCCCTATTTCCAGCAGGCCCAGCTGGTGCTGGTGTGCCGCAAGCGGATGGCTATGCCCATGGACCCCGCCCTCATGCCGGAGGACGTGAAAGCGAAGTGGTACAAGGGCGACTGGCACACCATGTACTGGGGCGAGATCGTGGAGGCGCTGGTGAAGGCGTGACACAATGAAAATTTACAATGTGGGAAACAGAGTGGTAAATACCTACGTATATCAGGCCCAGGCGGGCTATGTGATGGTGGATACCGGGTATGAACACAGTTTCAGCGCTGTGGTTCGAGGACTGAAAAAGCGGGGCATTTCATTGCCTGATATCAAGTACGTCTTTTTGACCCACGCCCATGACGATCACGCGGGATTTTTGAATGAGCTGCTGGAGAAATGCCCTCATATGAAAGTAATCGCCAGCGGCAAAGCCATACCTACACTGTTACGGGGGCAGAATTCCTTTGCCGGCGGATGCAGCGGCATCGGTGCGTTTGCCTTTTGCAAATTCATGGGGCTATTGGGCAAGGGCCGCCACCTGTTCCCCCCGGTTGAGCGGCGGCATTTGGAGCGCTTCATTGAGGTGTCTCCCCAAACCGCAAAGGACGTAGAAGCCCTGCTGGAAGGGAAAATTCTGCTTACGCCGGGACATACGGCGGATTCCATTTCCTTAAAAATAGGTGATATCATTTTTTGCGGAGACGCCGCCATGAACGGTATCCCCAGCTTCCGCCGGATCACGATATGGATTGAGGACAAAGCGCAGTTTCGGACTTCGTGGGATATCCTGATCGCGGGACAGGCAAAATCAATTTATCCCGCCCATGGACACCCGTTTGATCCCCATGACCTGGAAAAATACAGGCGTCACATCGCCAAAGTCAGACTTTACGCCTTGAAATGACAGAAAACCAAAGAAATGAGGAAATTACACTCTATATGTTTGACAAAACCGAAGTAAAAGAGATCAACCGCGCCGTCCTGGTGGGCCTGAACGCCCCCGGCCTCACCCGGGAGGAGAACGCCGACGACGGCACCCTGGACGAGCTGACCGCCTTGCTGGACACGGCGGGGGGCACCTGTCTGGCCACGGTGCTGCAAAATAAATCCGCCCCCGACCCCCGCACCTTCATCGGCGAGGGCAAGGTGGCGGAGGTCAAGGAGCTGGTGGAGCGTTTAGGCGCGGACATCGTGATCTTCGATAACCCCCTGTCCCCCTCCCAGCAGCGGGTGCTCACCGAGGAGCTGGGGGTGACGGTGATGGATCGCTCCGCCCTCATTCTGGACATATTCGCCAAGCGGGCCCGTACCAGCGAGGGGCGCTTGCAGGTGGCGCTGGCCCAGTACAAGTACCTGCTGCCCCGGCTGACCGGTATGTGGAAGCACCTGGAGCGGCAGGAGGGCGCCATCGGCACCCGGGGCCCCGGCGAGACCCAGATCGAGTCCGACCGGCGGATGATCCGCCGGAAGATCGACAAGCTGGAGGACGAATTAAAGGACGTGCGCCGCGTCCGAGCCACCCAGCGGGAGCGGCGGGAGAAGAACGAGGTGCCGGTCGTCGCCATCGTGGGCTACACCAACGCGGGCAAGTCCACCCTGCTCAACGCCCTCACCGGCTCCGACATCCCCGCCAACAACCGGCTGTTCGACACCCTGGATACCACCACCCGGACGCTGGAGATCTCAGACACCTGCACGGTGCTCATCTCGGACACGGTGGGCTTTATCTCCAAGCTGCCCCACCAGCTGGTGGACGCCTTCAAGGCCACCTTAGAGGAGCTCACCTTTGCCGACCTGCTCTTGCACGTCATCGACGCCTCTGATCCCAACTGGCGGGCGCAGGCGGCGGTGGTGGATCGGCTGGTGCAGGAGCTGGGCGCGGCGGAGACCCCCCGGCTGGAGGTGTTCAACAAGTGCGACAAGTTTGTGGGTGACCTGCTGCCCCACGGGGAGGACATGGTGTCCATCTCCGCCCGCACCGGGGCGGGGCTGGACGAGCTGCTGTCCGCCATCGGGAAGCGGCTGGACGCCGGGGTACGCCGGGTGGAGCTGCGCCTGCCCTATGACAAGGGGGGCGTGCTGGACGCGCTGTACCGGGAGGCCAAGGTGGAACAGGTGGAGTACGGGGACGCCATTCTTGTCACCGCCGTGTGTACCCCCAAGACCCTGGGACGGGTGGGGGAGTATGTGGTAGAGCGCTGAGGAACACAAAAAAGAGGACGCGGAGGGAGCTGCCCCCGCGTCCTTTTAATCTTCCCTAAAGTTAAACAACTGCTTGGGTTCAATCCGAAGCACATCACACAACTTGAACAGCACATCGAAGGAGGGGCCTACCAACCCCCGTTCGATAGCACTGACATAAGAGGGGGTGATATCCACAAATTCTGCCAGCATTGATTGGGATAGACGGTTTTTCTTTCGATAATAAACCACATTCAGGCCGAATTGGATATAGTGGTTCTTATATTCCTCTTTCATGACAGCGTTTCCCCCTTCAAGTATGTATTCTACAGGGGAAGCGCAGAGATTGACACGCAATATAAATTGTCCATATCAATTGACAGTGTGTATTTTTTGTATTACAATATACCCCATAGAAAGGGGCGCCGTAATATGGTAAATTCTGATCAGTATAAGGATCCCCGGCGCGAAAGCGACGAGGCAAGGGGCAGCGCAAGTCACGTCGGATCCGGCACAACACTTTTGCTGACCGATCCCGTCATCCCGCCCGGAAAAAGGGTTCAGCGGATTGTAACCCCCGAGGGGCTGGTGAAGCATATGCTTGTGGATCTGCCGGAGCCGGATCAGGGGGATACGCCTTGACAAACCGCGGGCGCCGCGCTATAATAACAAATAGAAGGGCTATGCACCAAGCGGTCGGCCCTACAGAGTTTTCAGTTTCTTATCTACAAGAAACCGTCACTTGCGGGAGTGGCGGTTTCTGCTTTTCACAATTATCGTAACAGTATACTGTCCGATATGGAGCGTGATCCGCATATAGTCACCCCCTTTCGGGGTTGTGTGACCGACCGCCTGTCAACTACTTGTTGAATGTGCATAGCCCAGCCCTTTTTACGGGGCCACCGTCATTTTATCACAGATTTTG
>CAJTYK010000054.1:0-8324 GCA_910584285.1 uncultured Oscillospiraceae bacterium | reverse complement strand
CCGACCGCCTGTCAACTACTTGTTGATGTGCATAGCCCAGCCCTTTTTACGGGGCTGCTGTCAGTTTAGCACAGATTTTGTCAAACCGTAAGGGGGGCTGTTCAAGCCCCCCTTTTTTTGCTATAATACCCCTATCCCAGTTTACCAAGGAAGTGACAACGATGATGGAAAAGCAGCTTGCCGCCCAAGTGGTCACCGAGGTCAAAAAGGCCGTGGTGGGCAAGGACGACATTGTGATTAAGGCCCTGCTGGCCATTCTGGCCCGGGGGCACCTCCTGCTGGAGGATATCCCCGGCGTGGGCAAAACCACCCTGGCCATCGCCTTTTCCAAGGCCCTGGGCCTGAAATACAACCGGGTGCAATTCACCCCCGACGTGATGCCGTCGGATCTGACGGGCTTCTCCCTCTACAACAAGGCCACGGGCCAGATGGAGTACCAGCCCGGGGCGCTGCTGTGCAACCTGTTTCTGGCCGACGAGCTGAACCGGGCCACCAGCCGCACCCAGTCCGCCCTGCTGGAGGCCATGGAGGAGGGGAAGGTGACGGTGGACGGCGTGTCCCGCCCGGTGCCCGACCCCTTCCTGGTCATCGCCACCCAGAACCCCGCCGGGGCCTCCGGCACCCAGCTGCTGCCCGACTCCCAGCTGGATCGGTTCGCCCTGCGGCTGTCCATGGGTTATCCCGCCCCGGCGGACGAGCTGGAGCTGCTCCAGCGCAAGCTCCGGGGAGACGCCATGGGGGAGGTGGCCCAGGCCGCCGACGCTCACCAGCTGGCCCAGCTGCGCGCCCAGGTGGAGCGGGTCTTTGTGGACGACGAGATCTTGCAGTACATCCTCCAGCTGGTGCGGGCCACCCGGAACCACCGAGGGCTGGCCCAGGGTGCCAGCCCCCGGGCCGCCATCTCCCTGTGCGCCCTATGCCGGGGGGTGGCCTACCTCCGGGGCCGGGACTACGTGGTGCCCGGGGACGTGAGCTACATCTGGACGGACGCCATCGCCCACCGGCTGGTGCTCCCCGCCGGGACGGCAGACAGCGGAACCCGGGCGGCGGACATCGCCGGGGAGGTGCTCAACTCGGTGCGCCCGCCCCGGCTGCGGTGACGTTATGTGGATCCGCCGCCTGATCTGGGCCGGGGCGCTGACGGCCGCCCTGCTGTTCCAGATCACCAATAACAACTACCTGGGGCAGTTCCTCACCGCCCTGTGCATTGTCCTGCCCCTGCTGTCCCTGGCCCTGTCCCTGCCGGGGATGCTTCGCTGCCGCCTCACCCTGTCCGCCGACCCCGCCAGTCTGGATCGAGGGGGCAAGGCCCAGTGGGCGGTAGAGATCGACACCTGGGGCAGCCTGCCCATCGCCCGGCTCACCCTGCGGCTGACGGAGGAAAACCTCCTCACCGGCCAGCTCCAGCGGGCCAAGCTCAAGCTCACCGGGGTGGCCCGCCGCCGCCCCGCTCGAGCGGACGCCGTCACCGATCACTGCGGCCTGCTGGAGCTCCGGGCGGAGCGGGCACGGGTGTGCGACTACCTGGGGCTGTTCAGCCTGCGCCTGCCTGACCCGGCCCCGGCCCGGCTGCTGTGCCGCCCCCTCCCCGCCCAGGCCCAGGCCCCCCGCGTCCCGGAGGGGATGGGGGCCCGCCCCGCGGCCCAGAACGCCGCCCGCCGGGGCCCCGGGGAGGACTACGAGCTCCGGGAGTACCGCCCCGGCGACCCCCTGCGCTCGGTGCATTGGAAACTGTCCTCCAAGTGGGACGAGCTCATCGTCAAGGAGCGGGGGGAGACGATGACCCCCCTGCCCCTGCTCACCCTAAATCGCTTCGGATCGCCGGAGGCGCTGGACGAGCTGCTGGATCGCGTCACGGGGTTGAGCCGCGCCCTGCTGGGCGTACAGCGGCCCCACGCGGTGCTGTGGCTGGACGGGGCGGGGGAGCCCCAGCTCCACCCCGTGTCCGACGAGCGGGAGTACAGCCTGCTGCTCACCGCCCTGCTCACCGGCCCCGCGGGGGAGGCGGGCCCCACCCTGGACGATCATCCCGAGCTGCTGGGGGCGGGCGTCCCGGCCTTCCGGATCCACATCGCCGCCGGGGAAGGAGGGGACGGCCATGGCTGAGCAGGAAAAGCGTCTCTCCCCCCTGTCCGTGCTGGGGGACGGACTGCTGCTGTTGTGTGCCCTGCCGGGGCTGACGGCCAGCTTCCTGTCCCTGTACGGCCGCACCGGGATATCCCCCGCCCTCATGGAGCCCCTGGACTGGGCCGCCGCCCAGGGGGATCAGCTCCTGCTCCTGACGGCGCTGTTCGCCCTGCTGGCCCTGTGTGTGTGGAGCCTGCCCCGGTTCCGGTGGACGGCGGCGGGGGGGCTGGCCGCCCTGTGGGCGCTGACCCTGTGGGGAAACTGGCAGGCCGTGTCCGCCGGGGCCGTCCTCACCGTCCAGTCGGTGGCCGACCTGTTCGCCTCCCGGGTGGCCTGGGGCCGCACCTTCGACTACGACTCCGGCCTGGTGCTCCAGGCCCAGCGGGAGGCGGTGCGGCTGTTCCTCCTGCTGGCCCTGGCCCTGCTGGCGCTGGTTCTGGGCTGGGTGGTGGTGCGGGCCCGCCGGTGGTGGATGGCGGCGCTGATCACCCTGCCCCCTCTGCTGCCCGGGCTGCTGGCCGACCTCTACCCCTGTTGGCCCGCCTTCCTGGCCCTGTGCGCCTGCTGGTGCGCCATGCTGCTCTCCTCCCTGTGCCGGTGGGCCGCGCCCTCTGCCCGGGGACGGCTCACCCTGGCCGCCCTGGGGGCGTCGGCGCTGGCGCTGGCCGTCCTCACCCTGATCTTCCCCCGGGAGGGCTACACCCGCCCCCCCTGGGCGCTGAAGGCCCAGGAGGATCTGGCCAACCTGGCCAACCGGGCGGCGGACTGGCTCCCCCGGTGGGAGAACGGCCCCTTCCACACCACCATCACCTTCGTGGGCTCGGCAGAGGAGGCGGATCTGGCCCACGCCGGGCCGCTGGACTACTCCGGCCGGACGGTGCTGCGGGTGACGTCGGATTACGACAGGCTGCTGTACCTGCGGGGCTCGTCCCTGGCAATCTATGAGGACGGGGTGTGGAAGGCCCTGCCCGAGGGGACGTGGCAGGAATACCTGGATCAGGCGGGGGAAACCGCGTCGGCGTTTCCGCTGGTGTTCCCCGTACTCACATCCGAATTTGGAGGGACCTACACCGCCACCGTGAACAACGTGGGCGCGGTGGGCACGTGCGTCTACACCCCTTACTTTTTATTCAGCCAGCCATGGGAGGAGCTCGGGATGCTGCCCGTGGAGGACGCCTACTTCGCCCGGAAGCAGGGCCAGTGGGAGCATACCATGACCTTCACCCAGATCAGCCGTGACCGGGGGATGCTTCCGGACTCGGTCTTTCAGAGCGAGCTTGCCCGCTACCAGGATTACGCCTATGCCCACTACCTGGACGTGCCGGAGGAGCTGCAGGGCGAGCTGGAGGAGCTGATCCGGATGGCTTGGTCGGTGGGGGCGCTGGGCGATCCCTATATGAGCGCCCCCAGCTTCTCCGATGGTGACGCCCCCAAGTACGCCGGACAGCTTGCCGACTTCCTAAGTACCTTCTGCACCTACGATCAGTCCGCTCCCGCCGCCCCCGAGGGGACGGATCCGGTGCTCTACTTCCTCAACGAAAGCCAGCGGGGCTACTGTATGCACTACGCCTCCGCCGCCACCCTGCTGCTGCGCACCATGGGCGTCCCCGCCCGGTACGTCAGCGGGTTCACGGCGCTGCCCCAGCCCGGCCGGCAGGTGGACGTGCCCGACCGGGCGGCCCACGCCTGGGTGGAGGTGTGGGTGGACGGCTTCGGCTGGTATCCGGTGGAGGTCACCCCCGCCGCCGCCTTCGAGCAGATGGCCCAGCCCGGGGGGGATAACCCGGATCCCCTGACCTCGCCGGACGCCACCCCCACCCCCCAGCCCACGGACAACCCCGGCGAGACCCCCGCCCCCTCCCAGGGACCGGAGGGCCCGGCGGGGCCGGGGGAAGGGGAGAACGATCCCGCCCAAGGCCCGACGGCCCTGCTGGCCGTCGGAAAGGGGCTGGCGGCGCTGGCGGGCCTGTGCGGCCTGCTGTGGCTGATCCAGTTCGCCGTCAAGCGCCATCGGACACAGCGGCTGGCCGGCCCGGATCGGAACCAGGCGGCGCTGTACGCCTACCGCTGCCTGGAGCGGCTGGAGCGCTGGGGCGGCCGGATCGACCCCCAGGGGGTGGAACTGGCGGAAAAGGCCAAGTACAGCGCCCACACCCTCTCGGAGGAGGAGCTGGCCGTCCTCACCCGGCTGGTGGCCCGGGAGCGCACCCGGCTGGCCGCGGGGCTGGCCTGGTGGCGGCGGCTGCCGTTCCGGTATCTCTGGGGAATGCCCAGCCCGCCGGTGTTTGATCGGGATTTATAACCGCAAAAACCAGGCCGTCCGGCTTTGCCGGACGGCCTGGTTCTCTATTATTCCTCCCGCAGGCGGCCCAGCAGCTCCCGCACCGCGTCCATGTTGATGGGCTTGGACAGGTGGCCGTTCATCCCCGCGTCCAGGGCGTGGCGCACGTCCTCGGCGAAGGCGTTGGCGGTCATGGCCACGATGGGGATGTCCTTGGCGCGGGGGTGGCCGCAGGCCCGGATCTTCCGGGTGGCCTCGTAGCCCCCCATCACGGGCATCTGCACATCCATGAGGATCATGTCGTATTTGTCCGGCCGCTCCCGGAGGAACTGCTCCACCGCCAGCTGCCCGTTGGACACCACCTCGCACCGGGCCCCCTCCATGTCCAGCATCTCCCGAAGGATCTCGGCGTTGAGCTCGTTGTCCTCCGCCACCAGGAAGAACAGACCCCGCAAGGCGTCCTCCGGGGCGGGGACGGCCCTGGCCTCCGGCCCGGAGTCCAGGCCCTCCAGCGCCTGCCGGAAGGTGGACACAAAGAAGGGCTTGGGCAGGAAGGCGTCCACCCCAGCGGCCACGGCCTCCTCCTCAATGGCGCTCCAGTCGTAGGCGGTGAGCACCAGGATGGGGATCTCCCGGCCCACCTTCTCCCGGAGCCGGCGGGCGGTGTCCACGCCGCTCTGTCCCGGCATTTTCCAGTCCAGCAGGATGGCGTGGAACTCCTCTCCCCGGGCCATGGCCCGTTCCGCCTCGTCCACGGCGGAGGGGCCGTCGGTGGCGTAGGCCACCTGGACGCCGGTGTCCTCCATCATCTCCCGGATATCCAGGCACACCTGCTCCTCGTCGTCCGCCACCAGAATGCGGGAAATCCCCCGGCGGCTCCAGAAGCCGTCCTCGTCCAGTGCGGCGGGCAGGGCAAAGGACAGCTCCACGGTGAACACGCTGCCCTCCCCCTGGCGGCTCTCCGCCCGGATCACGCCCCCCATCAGATCCACCAGGTTCTTGGTGATGGCCATGCCCAGTCCAGTGCCCTGGATGCCGCTGGTGGTGGAGTTCTCCTCCCGGCTGAAGGGGTCGAACACAGTCTTTAAGAAGTCCGGGCTCATGCCGATGCCGTTGTCCCGCACCACAAAGCGCAGGTGGGCGTACTGGGGGGCGGTGGGGGCCAGATCCTCCACCGTCAGCGAGATGGCGCCCCCGTTGGGGGTGTACTTGATGGCGTTGGACAGCAGGTTGATCAGGATCTGGTTCACGTGCAGCTTGTCGCCCAGCAGCTGCTCCGCGGGGCGGCCCTTCACCTGGAAGTCGAAGGACTGCTCCTTGGCCCGGGTCTGGGGCAGCAGGATGGTGTACAGCTCCTCCAGCAGCTCGGGCAGGCTGAAGGGGGCCACGTTCAGCGACGTCTTGCCGCTCTCGATCTTGCTCATATCCAGCACATCGTTGATAAGGCTGAGCAGGTGGTGGCTGGAGGCGGTGATCTTCCGGGTGTACTCCCGCACCTTGTCCGGCTGCTCCGCGTCCTTGGTCAGCAGCACAGTGAAGCCGATGATGGCGTTCATGGGGGTGCGGATGTCGTGGGACATATTGGACAGGAAGGCGCTTTTTGCCTCGTTGGCCCGGTTGGCCTGGGACAGCGCCTCCCGCAGCAGGGTCTTCTGCTCCAGCTCCACCCGGGTGGCGTCGTCCACGTTGCGCACGCCCAGCACGATGCCCCGCCTGCCGTCCCAGGCCCCCGCCCGGACGGCCTTGAGCTGGTAATAGGCCGCCCCCTTCCGGGACATGGCCCGGTAGTTGAGGTAGAAGGTCTTGTCCCGGCTCAAACGCTCCCCCAGGGCTTCCAGCGTGCAGGCCCTGCGCAAAACCTCCCGGTCGGCGGGGCAGACGGCCTGGTCGATGTACTCCTCCAGGCCCTTCTGGAAGGAGCGGCCCCGTCGGAAGGCCCGCAGGGCCTCCTCCACACCCTCCGCCATCTGGAGGGGGTAGCCGCTTCCGGTGTCCAGATCCAGGAAGTACACCAAGCGGAAGTCCATGCTGAGGGCCTGTATGAGCTCCATCTGGCGGCGCTCCTGCTCCAGCCGCTCCCGCTGCTCCTGCTCCTTCTGGGCGGTGCAGTCCAGCAGGAAGCGGCGGCACACCAGCGCGCCGTTCTGCCGCACCAGCTTCACGTTGCCCATGATATACAGCAGCCGCCCGTCCGGGTGGCGCACCCGGTAGGCGATGCCCACGCTGTCCCCCTCCTCCTTCAGGGAGCGGATGCAGGAGCGCAGCCGGGGCTTGTCGTCCTCCTCCACGGTGGACGCGATGAGGTTGAAGCCGCCGGCCAGCAGCTCCTCCCGGCTGTTGAAGCCCAGTATGTTCAGCGCGGCCCGGTTGACATTGAGGATCTGCCTGCCGTCCAGCGAGTGGGTCAGAACGCCGCAGTCCATGGTGGTGAACAGGGACTCCAGCATCTCCGTCTTGCGGATCAGCTCCCCCTGGTACTCCCGCTCCCGGGTCACGTCGATGCCCACCCCCACGGTGCCCATCACGGAGCCGTCTATGTCGTACAGGGGGGATTTGTAGGTGGTGAGGGTGCGCTGGCCCTCCCCCGTCTCGATGGTCTCCTCGGACACGCAGGTCTCCCGCTTCTCCATAACCTCCCGCTCGGACTGGATGCAGGCGGGGTCGTCCCGCTCCACGTCCCAGATGTAGGCGTGGCGCCGGCCCTGCACCTGCTCCCGGGTCTTTTTCACCGTCCGGCAGAAGCTGTCGTTCACCCGCTCGTGGACGCCGTCCTTCGTCTTGAACCAGATCAGGCTGGGCACGCCGTTGACGGCGGCCTCCAGAAAGTGCTCCCGCTCCCACAGATCCGCCCCCTGCTTCCGGCCCTCCTGCCAGCGCAGAAAGCGGAAGGGGATCTCCTCCGGGGCGGGATCGAGCCATAGATCCCGCAGCCGGGGCAGATAAGGGGCCAGCCCGGGAAGCTGATCCCGGGACGCGGCGGCCAGCACCTCCGCCCCCTCCTTCCCGGCGGGGAGCAGGGCGTCCAGCACAGCGGGGCCGTCCATGCCCCGGAGATCCAGCAAGATCACATCCGCCCCGGCGCACAGGGCGGCGTCGGGTTGCTCACTTTCTGTAAAGGCGTGGGTGAACCGCTCCAGGGGCGGCGCCCCCCGCACGGCGTCCAGCAGGCCGCGATCCCGGCCCATCAGATAAAACCGGAGATGACAGTGGTACATTTCGCTGAATCCTCCCAGGGGCGGCGCAGGCGGCGCCGCCCGTCCCCCTGTCGGCGGGGGAAAATTACAAAGTCATGGGCATTTTATCAAGTTTGCCCGCCGATGTCAACAGGTTGGGAAACGGGCGGGGGTTTGAATTCAAATCCCCGCCCGTTTCTCCGTCAAATCCGCTTCCAAACCGCCCCGCCGGGCACGTCGGTGATCTCCACGCCCTTTGCCTTCAGCTCGTCCCGGATGCGGTCGGCCTGGGCGAAGTCTTTCGCCTTTTTCGCCTCCGCCCGCTGGAGCACCAAGGCGTCGATCTCCGGGTCGCCCTCGCCCCGGACGAGAAAATCACCGGAACCGGTGGCGGACTTGGCCTGGGCCGCCTCCTTCTCTCGGAGGATCGCCGCCTTCTCCAGCAGGGACAGGGACAGCACGCGGTCAAAGCTGGCCAGCACCGCCCGCTTGGTCACGTCGTTCACCGGGGCCTTGAGCACATCGTACAGGCAGGTGATGCCCATGGAGGTGTTCAGGTCGTTGCCCACCTGGGTGAGGAATTTCTCCTTGAACTGGGCGGCGGCCTCCTCATCCACCGGGCCCTCCGTCCCAGTGAGGGCGGCGATCTTCTTGATCAGCTTGTTATAGGCCCCCGCCGCGTTGTCCAGGTTCTCCCAGGAGAACACCAGCCCCTTGCGGTAGTGGCTCTGGAGGCAGAAGAA
>CAJTYK010000053.1 GCA_910584285.1 uncultured Oscillospiraceae bacterium | reverse complement strand
CTTTCCGAGTACATGGCGTCTACTGGCAGGACGTACAAGAACCACGCCGCTACCATCCGACGCTGGATAGCCGATGATCGGCGCAAAGTTGCTCCCGCCGCCCGTGACCGGGACTACAGCGTGAAGGAGGGGGACACCGTATGAGGTCGATCCGCGAGGACGAGTATCTTGACCCGGCTGACGGGCTGGCCCATTGCCGTAAATGCGGCGGTCCCCGGCAAGCTGTCATGGATACTGAAAACATGGACATGACTGTAACTGATACTGCCAACACTCCTGCTTCGGAGGATGTCCCCGCTCAGGAGAATCCCCCCGCCCTGGTGAAGAAAATCGGGGAAATGACTTATATCGTGCGGGTGCATTTCAGCACCACCAGCAAGGAGACTTTCAGCGATAAGGTCAAGCGGATGCTCCGCAACGAGGTTCGGGAAATAATGGAGCGGGAGGCGGCTGGCGAATAAGCGCATAGAGGACCGTAGCATTCCGGCCCTCTTTTTGCTATCTTGAAAGATTGTAGGATTTGTGTTAGGATAAAGGCGAATCAGAAGGCAGGTGGTAGATTTGGCAATAACAGAGCAGATAGACCAGCCGCATCAGGAGGATTTGCAGCGGCTTAGGGGGTTTCGCCTGCTGGACGATGATTTTCTGACAAAGTGCTTTGAGGGCGACCCCAAGTACATCCAGCTTGTATTACGGATCGTATTGGAGATGCCTGATTTAGTAGTCGTGGATGTCCGCACACAGGTATTCGTGGAAAATCTGCTGAACCGCTCTGTGCGGCTGGATGTTCTGGCAACGGACAGCACCGGGCGAAAGATAAACGTGGAAATTCAGCGATCCGACAAAGGTGCTGGGCGAAAACGGGCAAGATATAACAGCAGCATGATGGATGCTAACCTTTTGCGGAAGGGCGAGAAATTTGACGAGCTACCCGAAACCTATGTTGTGTTCATCACTGAGCATGATGTGATTGGTAAGGGCAAGCCGCTGTATCACATTGGCCGATATAGCTTTGATACCAGCGAGAGCTTTGATGATGGTTCGCATATTCTGTATGTGAACGGCGCATACCGGGATGATACGCCTATTGGAAAGTTGATGCACGATTTTTCCTGCACAACCCCAGATGATATGTATTATGATGAATTGGCAGAACGGGTAAGATTTTTCAAAGAAAGTAGGGAGGGAGTTTCAATCATGTGTAGAGCAATGGAGGATATGCGAAACCAAACGCTAAAAGAGGGTATGAGAGAAGTGGCACGTCGTATGTTGACGGCTGGGCGGTATGCACTGGAAGAAATTTCTGAGATTTCCGGCCTTTCTCTTGATGAAGTAAAGAAGTTACAAGCCGGACAAAGCGCATAAGCTATCGTGCCAATTTAGGGGCGGGAATCTGATGAGCCAGATTCCCGCCCTTTTATATGCCTGAAATGTGAATAAACTGTAAACTTGATTAAAAAATTGTTGACAAGTCGTTTCGGGAGATGCAAGACCATCTGTTTCTCGGACATCAACTATGCCATCGCCTCGAAAGAGGACAAAACCTCCATGTTCCTTTTCCCACATAGCATGCCCCACACAGCGGCCCGAAACTTATGATTTCCCGTGCGTGGAACAAAAGCACCCGGGCGGGGCCGCAGCTCCGCCCGGGGTTTGCTCTAAGGAAAACGAGAGGCTACTTCGTGGTGATGGTAGCCGTCCGGGTGTCCCCGTTCCAGCCCACCGTAAAGGTGCCCATGGCATCGGCCAGGTCACGCAGCCTGTAGTAGCTGGTGTCGCCGCCGTTGGCGTCGGTGATCATGAAGTACCGGACCCCCTTCTGCACCCCGTTCACCAGTACCGGGGCGGTGCCCATGCGGTAGGGCTGGGAACCCACAAAGCGCAGCTGGCACTCCACAGCGTTGTTGTGATTGGGGTAGGGGGCGTACCGCTTGCCGGTGACCAGATTGATGGAGCCGTTCCAGGATACGTCGAAGATCCCCTTCTGATCCCACAGCACGTCCGTCATGAACCAGGCCAGATCCCGCACTGCCACATAGTTCTCACCGTTGAGCATATAGGTGTAAAGGTTGAAGGCCCGGGCCTCGTTCCCGTTCACCACCACCCGCTGCACGTTGGGGTTGACCCGCTGGGGCTCCTGGGTCGTCTGGCCGGGGTTGACGTCGTAGGCACACACGCCGTAGTGCAGGGTGTTCACCAGGATCTCCGGCCTGCCGTCGCCGTCGATATCCGCCACGGTGGGGGCGGCGTAGGAGCCGTTGTCCGTCTTGACCGCATCGTACTCATAGATGGAGGGGTGGAGCTTGTGCTTGGCGATCAGCTTGCCGCTGCCGTCCAGCACATAGAGGGAGCCGTCCACTCCGGTTCTGGTGCCGGCGGCGTTGGAGGTCCAGGAGGCAAAAACGACCTCCTTCTTCCCGTCGCCGTTGAGGTCGGCGGCCACCGGCTCGCCGGCGATCTCATACACTGAGCCGTTGGTGCCGGGCAGGACGTAGGGCCAGCCCTCCAGCTCCCGACTGCTGTCCCGCAGGGAGTAGCAGTGGATCTTGCCGTCGAAGGAGTTGAACAGGATCTCGTTTACCCCGTCGCCGTTGACGTCGGCCACCAGGGGCGCCAGCTGCACGCCGCCGCTGACGCTGTTGGCGTTCTGGTTCAAGGGGGCGCCCAGGCCGGGGTTGGTCAGGTTGGTGGGGATGGTCTCCCAGCCGCTGAACCGGGTGTGATCCTGGTTCAGAATGTATACGGTGGCGTACTTGGTGTCCCGGACGGTGAAGGGATTCCGGTTGCCGGGGTTCTGGAAATAGACGGTGCGATCCGCCATCAGGGCAGACACCACCACCTCGGACTTGCCGTCCCCGTCCACATCCACATAGCGGGCGATGGAGGCGGTCATGGACGGGCCATAGGTGCCCGCGCGGCCCTTCTGAGCCAGGGACTCCCAATCCAGGCCAATGCCCCAGCCGCCGTTGTCCCGCGCCAGCTCGCGGCTGTAGTCCTCATAGAGGCCCACGGCGCCCCAGGGGATCCGCCCGCCGAAGCTGAACTGATCCTGCTGGCTGCTCTGGAAGCGGCTGCCGGCCATCACGGGGGTGCCGTCGCCGTTGAAGGCATTGACGAAGAAGTTGTCGGTGGGCATGATGATCTCGGGCAGACCGTCGCCGTCCAGATCGCCGGTGGCGATGCCGTTGGCATAGATACCGTCCATGTAGGAGTAGGGCAGGGCTCCGCCCACCTGCGCCTGGGGCCAGCCGGGCTTCAGGCCGCCGTCACAGCCATAGACGTACAGGCTAACGGATTGGGCCACGCCCAGGCCGGCGATGATCTCCTGCCTGCCGTCGCCGTCCACATCGGCTGCCGTCAGGGCCCAGACCGCGCCTCCGGCGCTCTTGGGCCAGCCGGACAGGAAGTAGCCCTGATTGTTCAGCACACAGATGGTGCCGTTGGCGTAGGCCACGGTGATCTCCAGCTTGCCGTCGCCGTCCAAATCCTTGACGATGGGGGTGGTATACACCTTTCCGTCCGCTGCGTTCCCGCCCTGGTCATAGCGGGCATAGGGGGTGGAGCGATCCTTACCGGCGTTGACCTGCCACTTCACCTTGCCGGTGGCGGCGTCCGCCACGGTCAGGGAGTAGGCGGCGGTGACAACCTCCAGTTTGCCGTCGCCGTCCAGATCCACCACCACGGGGGCGGCGTAGTAGGACTCCTCTACGTACTCGATGCCGGAGTGGGCTTCAAGCACCTGCTGGCCGCCCACCAGGGTGTACTTTTCCTTCAGCCCGATCACGGGGGGCTCCGCGGCGTAGGCCGTGGGGACGGCCAGCACGCAGAACAGCGCCAGGGACAACACAAGGGACAGAGCTTTCTTCATCTGATACACACCTTTCTCAAATGTCCTTCCGGGCCATGCCCGCCGGACAGGAGACGGGCACAGGCGGAAAATAGCCGCTCATCTTTTGAGCGGATTGGAGCTTTCTCAAAAAATGAGGGCATTCTCTACGTCGAAGTATAGCATTTCCTACAAACGCTGTCAAGGGGAGGGCCCCGCGGTGGGTTTGCCTCCGCCGCTTGACTTTTCGCCCGCAAAAGGGTATGCTGTTGCCGGGAAGAAAGATCGGACAGGGCAGCAGGACTCAGGAAAAAGGGGGCGGCGGCCGGTGAATATGCGGGACTGGTTTCCCATCTGGGATCAGCTGACGGACGCCCAGCGGGGCCGCATTCTGGACAGCTTGATCCCCCGTCGGATCCAGGCGGGCACAGTGATCCACAACGGCAGCGCGGACTGCGCAGGGCTGCTGCTGGTGGAGTCCGGCCGGCTCCGGGCCTACATCCTGTCGGACAGTGGCCGGGAGATCACCATCTACCGGCTGTTTGACCGGGACATCTGCCTGTTTTCCGCCTCCTGTATGCTGCGCAGTGTCCAGTTCGACGTCACCATCCAGGCGGAGCGGGACACGGAGCTGCGGGTCATCCCCACGGAGGTCTATCAGGGCATTATGGCGGAATCCGCCCCGTTATCCAACTACACCAATGAGATCATGGCCGCCCGGTTCTCCGAGGTCATGTGGCTGCTGGAGCAGGTCATGTGGAACAGCATGGATCGGCGAGTGGCCGACTTCCTGCTGGAGGAGTCCGCCATTGAGGGCGGCACCCGGCTGGCCATCACCCACGAGGCCATCGCCAACCACCTGGGCACCCACCGGGAGGTGGTGACCCGAATGCTGCGCTACCTCCAGGGTGAGGGGATGGTTCGGCTGTCCCGGGGGACGGTGGAGCTGCTGGACACCAAAAAGTTGAGCGCCCTGGGCCAGGCATAAGAAAAACCTCTCCCCGCTTCCAACCGGAGGCGGGGAGAGGTTTTTCTTATTGATCCATCCCGCAGGCCGTGGCCGATTCCATGAGGCGGCGGTCGTTCACCACCGCGTCGTAGAACCGGAAGCCGCCGGAGAAATTATAGGCCTCAAATCCGTGTCCGGCCAAAATGCGGCAGGCGATATAGCTGCGCAGGCCGCTCTGGCAGATCACGTACACCGGCTTACCGGGTTCCAGCTCGCCCAGCCGCTCTCGCAGCTCATCCACCGGGATGCTGCGGAAGCCCTCCACCCGACCCTGGGCGTACTCCTGGGGGGTGCGCACGTCCAGCAGGGTCACGCTGCCGTCCCGGGGCAGGGCGGCCAGCTCCGCCAGGTGGAACTGCCTGACAAGGCCCCGGGCCAGATTGTCCACCAGGAAGCCCGCCATGTTCACCGGATCCTTGGCGGAGGAGTAGGGCGGCGCGTAAGCCAGATCCAGATCCTTAAGCTGGACGGCGGTCAGCCCGGCCCGCAGGGCGGTAGCCAGCACGTCGATCCGCTTATCCACCCCCTCGTAGCCCACGATCTGGGCCCCCAGCAGGCGGTAGGTGCCCTGTTCAAAGACGACCTTCATGGTCATCACCTTGCCGCCGGGGTAGTAGCCCGCGTGGCTCATGGGGGAGAGCACCACCGTGTCCACGTCCAGCCCCGCCCGCCTGGCAGCGGTCTCGTTGAGGCCGGTGGCCGCCCCGGTCATGTCGAACACCTTGATCACCGAGCTGCCCTGGCTGCCGGAATACCGGCTGTCCCCGCCGCAAATGTTGTCCGCCGCGATGCGGCCCTGCTTGTTGGCGGGGCCCGCCAGGGCGATAAGCGTATCCTGCCCGGTGACGGCGTGCTTCACCTGCACCGCGTCCCCCACGGCGTATATGTCCGGCAGGGAGGTCTCCATCCGGTCGTTGACCACGATGCTGCCCCGCAGACCCAGCTCCAGCCCTGCCTCCTTGGCCAGGGCGGTGTCCGGGGTGACGCCGATGGCCAGCGCCACCAGGTCGGCATGGAGAGGGGAGCCGTCCTTCAGCAGCACGTCTACGCCAGCCTCCCGCGCCTCGAAGCCCGCCACGGCCCGGCCCAGGGCCAGCTTTACCCCGTGCCTGCGGGCCTCATTGTGGAGGAAGGCCGCCATGTCCGGGTCGAAGGGGCTCATGAGCTGGTTGAGCTGTTCCACAATGGTGACCTCCAGCCCCAGCTCCCGCAGGTTTTCCGCCAGCTCCAGGCCGATGAAGCCGCCGCCCACCAGCACCGCAGATTTGGGGCGGTTGACGTCCAGGTACGCCTTGAGACGGAAGGTGTCCTCCACCGTGCGCAGGGTAAAGATCCGCTCCAGATCGATGCCGGGGATGGGGGGCCGGGTGGGCTTGGCCCCAGGGGAGAGGATCAGCTTGTCGTAGATCTCCTCAAACTCCGCCCCGGTCTCCAGGTTTTTGACGGACACCGTCTTGCGCTCCGGGTGGATGGCCGTCACCTCATGGCGCACCTTCATATTTACCCGGAAGCGAGCATAGAAGCTCTCTGGGGTTTGGAGGGTCAGCTCCGACCGATCCTGAATAGCGCCGCCGATATAATAGGGCAGGCCGCAGTTGGCATAGGAGATGTAGCCCGACCGCTCGAATACCACGATCTCCGCTCCTTCGTCCAGCCGGCGCAGCCTTGCCGCCGCTGTGGCTCCCCCCGCCACGCCGCCGATGATCACAACCTTCATGTCAGCGCTCCACCTTTCCCTTGTAGGCGGCGATGCCGCCGATATTTTTTGCGTTGGCATAGCCCATCCGCCCCAGCAGGCCCACCGCCTGGCGGCTCCGGGCGCCGCTGTGGCAGTAAACAAACAGGGGCGCATCCTTCCCCGCGGGGACGGGCTCCGCCCCGCCCAGGGCTTGCAGCGGCACGTTGACGCTGTTGGGGATGTGGCCCTCCCGGTACTCCTGGGGGGTGCGCACGTCCAGCAGCACCGCGCCGGGGGTGGCGCTGTATTCGCTCACGCCCTGGTTGATGTCGGGCCCTCTCAGAAAGTCAAAGAATCCCATGGTGGCGCCTCCTCACAGCAGGGCCAGGATCTGGCTTTTCGGCCGGGCACCCATGGACTGGTTCACCACCTGACCATCCCTCACCACCATCAGGGTGGGGATGCTGGTGACGCCGTACTGAACCGCCAGCTCCGGCTGCTCGTCCACATTCACCTTGCACACCTTGATGTCGGGGCGCTCCGCCGCGATATCCTCCAGGATGGGCCCCACCATGCGGCAGGGGCCGCACCAGGGAGCCCAGAAATCCAGCAGAACGGGGCGGTCGGCGTTTAAAACCTCCGAGGAAAAGTCGGCTTGGCTGATATTGATCACAGACATAGTGTTGGTCTCCTTTTCTTAATTTGGATGGCCCCATTATACCCCAAGCCCCCGGGACCTTCTGTGACAATGTCACCCTTCCCGCTCCCAACCAGCTTTTCTGATCGCAAGCTGGCGCCAAAGCCGGCGCGGCACGCACGGATAGATTCAGCACTGCCTCATCAGCCGGATGAAAAACTCCACCGCCCGGTCAATGACCTCCAGCCGGATGCGCTCATTGTTGCCGTGGATCGTGGAGCGCTCCTCACCCGTCAGATCCATGGCGGAGAAACGGTATACCCGGTCGGACAGGTTCCGGTAATGCCGGCTGTCGGAACACTGCACCATGAGATAGGGGGAGATGACCGAGCCGGGCCATGTGGCGGACACGGCGTTTGCCACCCGCTGCCAGCCCTCGCAGTCTGTGCGGGAGATGGGGCTGGGCTCCATATGGTCGCCCACCACAAGCTCAATGTCCGGATCGGCGACGGTTCGCCGGATATAGTCCACCGCCCCCGCCACAGTATCCTCCGGATTGAGGCGCATATTGGCCACCATGGAGGCTGAGGGCGGGATGACATTGGGCGCCTTGCTGCCCCGCATCTGGGTGAAGGCCACAGTGGTCCGCACCAGAGCGTTCAGCTCCCCGCCGCTTTTCTTACAGATCATATCCAGCACCGGCCTGAAGCACCAGAGGTTCGCGAAAATGATCCGATAGAGGAAGGTGGAGCGGCGGCCCAGTGTGTCGAACATCTCCAAGACCGGCTTTGTGAGATGGGATTGGAACGGGTGCGCCTCTACCCTGGTGCAGGCCGCGGCCAGGCGGCCCACCGGCGTATGGGGCTTGGGGGCGGAGGCGTGGCCGCCGGAGGAGGCGATGCGGTACTCCAGATTCAGCATCCCTTTTTCCGCGATTCCGATGAGGGCGCAGGGCTCCTTCACGCCGGGGAATACATCCCGTACCACCGCGCCGCCCTCGTCCACCACCATGGCCGGGGTGATGCCGCGCTCCTCAAACCAGCGGACGATGTTGACCGCGCCGTTGCCGTTGATCTCCTCGCCGCCGGAAAAGGCAAAATAAACGTCGTTTTTCGGCGTGAAGCCCTGGGAGATCAGGGCCTCAGCGGCGGAGAGAATGCCGTTGAAGGTCACTTTCGTGTCCAGCGTGCCCCGGCCCCACATGACGCCGTCCTCCACGACGGCGGAGAAGGGCGGCTTTGCCCAGTTTTCCTCCTCCACCGGCACCACGTCGTAATGGGCCATCAGGACCGCGGGCTCGCCCTTTTCCCTGCCGCTCCAGTGGAACAGAAGGGCGCGATCAGGCAAACGCTGGAGGGGACAGGCCTTCATCACATGAGGATACAGCTCCGGCAGCAGGGCGAGGAGCTTTTCAAACTCCCCGTCGTCCTCCAGAGCGTGGTCGGCGTAAGAGACCGTCCTGCACCGCACCAGGGCGGCCAAAGCGGCCTGCGCCGCCTCCCGGTCGAAGGCCACCGCTTCCGCGGCCGGCCGCGGCTCGTCCTTCGGGACAAACAGGGCGGCCCGGATGAGGATAATCGCTAAGAATACGGCGACTATCGCCGCGATTATTATGACAGGTATCATGCTGACGGCCTCCTCAAAGCATATTTTTCTTATAAAGAATCCTGGACACCGCCAGGGTGAACAACACCCCCACCGGCACCATGATGCCCACAGTTCCGGCGTTCAGCGCCGGGACGGCAATAAACAGCACAAGCATGAGAAGGATGGGCGCCACGGCAATTTTCCAGTTCTTCGAGATAAACACCACACCCAGTCCGCCAAACAGGGCGGGCAGGATCTGGGCAAAGGCGGGCTCCAGCACCGGCGCGTTCAGCACGGGCGTCAGTGGGGTGATCAGCAGCACGCCCAGAAGGATAATGAGGGTAGTTACAATACTGGAGACGGCGATGGCTACGGTGGAGATGATCTCCCCTTCCTCGGAATTGATCTTGACGTCCGCCTGCTCCAAAGCGTTCAGGGCCACGGGGAGCTTTAAGTTGGAGATGTTGCCGGTGACAAAGGATAGATAGGAGCCGCCCGCACCCAACATGGGCACATAGGTGAACGTCTCCACCACCCCCACCGCCCAGTACATGGGCGCCGTGGCGATCATGCCCATGAGAAGGCCATGCCAGTCAGGCGCGGCCTGGTAAATCACAGCCACAGCGATGGGAAAGAGGAACAGCAGCACCATCATAGACAGGTTCCAGATCCGTCCGTCTCGGTGGACGCAGTCCATATAAGAAGGGTTCTTGTTCATGTCAATCGCTCCTTTCACCCGAGTAAGGCTGTAATGGGAATGGCGCTTGCCATACCCGCGATGAGGCTGATGGGCAGGGCGTAGTCGGAGATCCACCGCCATTTCAGCTTTTTCACCGCCAGGCCGGAGACAGCCATCATCAGTGCGGACACCAGCATCACCAGCGGCGGGATCAGGCCGGAGGTGTCGCCGGAGAATACGGTGGAGAAATCACAGAACACATAGCCCAGAAACGCGGAGATCATGCCAATGAACATGGCATTGGAGAAAATGTCGCTCCATTTTTTGTCCCGGTTCTCCAGGGAAATGAGACCGTTTTGCAGCTTTTTGCCAATGAGCGGCACCAGCCAGATGCCCACCATAATACTCACGGTCATGACACAGACAATGGTCACATACTGCTGGGCGGTGAGGGAGGTGACCTGTCCGAAGGTCAACCCCATGGCGCTTTCGGCGTTGGTGGCGGCAATCGTCTCATAGGACATGGAGCCTACCACGCTCAGACGCAGCCATGGCAGCGGGACACCCAGATCCTTGGCCAGGGTGATCACGCTGATGACAATGGCCACCGCAGGCGCAATGGTGAACACCGCAGCCGTCCCTGCGATGCGCCGGAGCTTGCCCATATCCATGCCGATTGCCGCTGCCCTCCGCCACGCCTTCACCAAAAAGTATACCGACTGGGCCAGCACGGCGAGTATGATAACGCCTGCCAGCACAAACAGGATCGGGTCGTTTACATGGAATTCCACATTGCATCCCCCTATATCTATTTGATAAAGTCAGTATAGTATAAAATTCCAAAAAATACAAGAGAAATCGCGGCAGTTTGTTTGGAGTTGTTGGAATAAAGCGGAAGCTGGAAGGCGTTTGAACACAACAGGGGGAAAATGATATGCACGACAGCATTTATTCTATCGACCGAAAAGAGCAGGTGCCCTATCACGAATAAGCCGAAACGCCCATGGGTATTTGGCATAAGCTGGCCTGCAAGGGCGTGGACATCACCCATCTGGCCCGGGAGAATGGCATTGACGCGAAGTGCGATATGCAGGCGGGCCGGATCTTCGCCTATGGTGATCTGATTTGACAGAGGAAGCGCCGCAGGGTATCAGTCCTGCGGCGCTTTAATCTCTACAACGGCCTCGATGGAACATCCAAGATCGGTACAGATACGGTCCAGAACTTCCAGGGCCACATACTCGTTCTTTCCCATCTTTGCCATTGTTGCAGATGAAACGGTCCCCCGTTTTACCAAATCCGATTTTTTCAAATCATGCGATAACAGCGTGTGCCACAAGGGCTTGTAACTGACCATGTAAGCAGATGGATAGTTACCGGACCGCCTTTTTCCATGATATTCTGGCAAGGGCCAATGAAAGCGCTGGGGACTTCACCAGTGGTAAAAAGGGCGCGATGGCGCCGGGAGACTGGTATAGTCCCCGGCGCCATTTCTGCCCGCCTGCTGACGGCTTAAATCACATGGTATTCCTTCAACAACTTCTCAATATCGGTGCCCTCGACCTTTTCCAGCAGCTTCTTGACCGCCAGCTTCTCCTTGAGGCCAAGGTCCATCTCGGTCAGGGGCCTGCCGTCCCGGAGGCTGATGGAAGCCTTGAGCAGATCGCGCACATCATACAGGCTGCCCCACACCTCGGGGACGCCCCGATCCACGTCGAACAGGGTGTAGACCGCCACCATGGCGGTGCGCATGGAGTACTCCGTGGTGAACACGGTGTCCCGCTCCACCTCGGCGAACTGGCCCAGGAAGGCAAAGTTCACCGCGCCCTCGGGCACCACGTCGGGCCGGTCGCCTTTGGCCCGGGGCATGAAGTAGGCGCTGGCGAAGGGCATCATGGTGGGCACCGTATTGGCGCTGTGCTCCGCCAGCCCCTCGATCTGATCCTCGGGCACCCCGATGTGGTAGAGCCACTCCATGCAGATCTCCTTGCCGGTGCAGTCCTTCATGGGCTTCTTGACGAAGTCGCCCTCGGCATTGGGGAACAGGCCGTAGAGCCACACCAGGCACTGATCCTTGGGCTGGGAGTGGAACTGGGGCTGACGGTTGATGGTCCAGCTCAGCAGCCATCCGGAATCCCGGGCGGTGACGATGCCGCCGGTGACCACGTTGCCGGACAGGGGATCCCGCTTGCAGACATTCTTGATATAGGGCAGGATCTTGTCGTCCAGGGTGTTGACGGTGACGCCCATCCACTTGCACTCCTCCGGGTCGCCGCAGAACTTGTCGGGATGGCCGAAGGAGGGATCCTGGGCCGCGATCTTCCGCCACAGGTCGAAGGAGCCGCCGGGCTTGGGGGTGGGGAGATACTCGCAGGGCTTATCCTGGCCGCCGATGGTGGAGTTCTCCACGTTGCTGCCGTTGGTGATGAACAGGTAGTCGTCCTCGGTGAGGTCCAGGAACTCCTGCTCGCCGCCGCGAAGCAGCTCCACCCGACTGGCTACCTTCCGGCCGTCCCGGATGTCAAAGCGGACATCCATCACCTGGGTGTTGAAGTGGAACTGGGCGCCGTGATCCTCCAGGTACTTCACCATGGGCAGGATCATGGACTCATACTGGTTGTACTTGGTGAAGCGCAGGGCCCGCAGGTCGGGCAGGCCGTCGATGTGGTGGATGAAGCGCTGCATATAGAGCTTCATCTCCAGGGCGCTGTTGCAGTTGTAGAAGGCGAACATGGTGCGCCAGTACGTCCAGAAGTTAGAATTAAAGACCTCGTTGTCGAAGATGTCGGTGATCCGCTTGTCCTCCAGCTCCTCGTTGGGGGTGAAGAACAGCCGCATCAGCTCCATGGCCCCCTTGTCGGAGATGTCGAACTTGCCATCGGTGTGGGCGTCCTGTCCCCGCTTCTCGGTGACCCGGCACAGGGAGTAGTTGGGGTCCTTCTTATTCAGCCAGTAGTACTCGTCCAGCACGCTGACCCCCTCCGTCTCGATGGAGGGGATGGAGCGGAACAGGTCCCACATGACCTCGAAATGGTTGTCCATCTCCCGGCCGCCCCGCATGACGTAGCCGATCTCGGGGTACTTCCACCCGTCGCAGGCGCCGCCCGCCACCGGGTCGCGGTCAAAGAAGTGGATGTTCTTGCCGGGCATCTGGGCGTCCCGCACCAGGAAGCAGCCGGCGGACAGGGCCGCCAGGCCGGTGCCGATGAAGTAGGCCGATTTGTGATCCACGCCCTCCGGCTTCAGGGGACGGGCAAAAGCCTCATAGTTACCGCTGGAATAATACATCATTACCATCCTTTCCGGAACCCATGGGGGTTCTCTGTTGATGGCCTTATCATAGTGTGATTTCCATTGATTTACTATAAACAAAACGCCCGGCATGATAAAGTTTTAATCATGCCGGGCGTTTTGCTTATTTCAGCCTGTCGAAAAGCGGCCTGCCTGGGAAATGTCCAGGCAGGCCGCAAAGTA